>NZ_NHTT01000010.1:0-183393 GCF_002806845.1 Marinomonas sp. ef1
AAAGAAAATTTAAATTAATGTCATTTAATTCAATTGTGGATCACTTATTAATCCCCCCCCTGAAGCTGACTATTTTATAATCTAAAACTTTAAATATCCTGTTTTATAACGCTCCAATCTATGTTCGGAGCACGCATACCATGAACTCCTTTATAAGCAGGACTCTTTGGCGACTGCCAATTTTCTAGGGCTACAGGATCTAAACGATAAATATCAACTTCCAATGGATGGCATGTTGATAAAGGGTCTATACCGTCTCGTCCTAAGAAATCCACAGATAGATCTCCGCCCGGACAGCAAGACATCGCACACAACAAATCGATCTCCGCAAAAAATTCGAGATAATCTCCTTTTTGGGCAGGACACGGCTTCATAAAATACTGATCATCTTCGTTTAAACCAGTACATTGAAAGACGTTCAACACATCATGTACATCAAACTCTGTTAATCCATGAGGAAGTACTGCACGAACCAAATTAGAATGACAGTGAAAATCAAAGTCTTCCCCAGTTAATAGGTAGTTGATATAAGGATCACAACGCGTACCGAGTAAGTCATGTACTCGCCCGCCATCTTCATCCTTACCATAATCTTCTAGTGTGTCTTCTATAATAGTTGCCATTGGGCGTAAGAAAGGTAGTGTCGACCATAGTCTGTCATGTGTACTTACATGTGCACGCTGTAGTTGGCGAGTTCTGGAAGCCCACATCCGCTCCCTTGGATCATGTAGATTCCACATATTAAAGTCACCAACCTGCGGCCCATCTGAAACGCGGATACGAAATACATGCCCCGCTGGCACTTTCCAAGCTTGACCAAATCGCATTGGAACCTTGATAGTTTCGACCAAAGTTCGCTTCGCCTGACCTTCTTTTAAAGAATCGTAAAACACTTTATCAACAGCCAATTTTGAGCCTTCACCTGACCTGTACGCTGCTTCTACATTCGCCATATTGTCTCTCCAAATTAAGTTTCTATTTGACTTAGACTAGAGAAAGCGGAAACTCAAAAAAATGGACATTTATTTTAAGTACATGACAAATATTCAAGAGTGAGTTATGAGCCTCCCCTACACAGCATTACACACTTTTCATTTAGCGGTTCGCTTCGGTAGCCTAAAACAAACGGCAGATTATCTGAGCTTGACCGAATCTGCCGTTAGCCATCAAATCAAACGCCTTGAAGCGCAGCTAGGTTACGCCCTCTTTTATAAATCCGGCCGACAATTAAAAGTCACACCAGAAGGCATAAAACTCTCAACAGAATTAGCTCAGCCCTTCGATCATATTGACAAAGTACTATTGACGAAAAAGCAAAACACGCACACCATTACTCTATATTGCCTACCTTCACTTCTCGAATCTTGGTTATTACCAAGATTACTCGCATTCAAAAAAGCTAATCCTAATTACGATTTAGCAATTCGATATTACTCCTCCGCACCTGACTATCTAGATGAATACAGTTTGCGCATTGGCAGCCATGAAAACTCTGACTCCACCCCCCATTCACTCACACCAATTTTTTCGGGTGAAACGCTACCAGTCTGCAGCCCGATATATTTAAGCCAGCATCCAAATCTCCTATCTCTTAATGGGTTATTAAAAGCAGATCTCTTACATGATCACTCAGATGCTAGCTGGCAAGATTGGTTCTCCCTGCAAAGCAAGCAACTGATTCAACCAGCAAAAGTGATTTACGAAGATTTTCACTTACTCAAAATGGCTACGCTGGCGGCACAAGGAGTGGCCTTGTGTCCTGAAACACTCATCCAGCAAGATCTGTTAAAGGGGACATTAGTCTCACTTTCTCATCAGAAGGGTAATATTGGCCGTTATTATGCTATCGAACAGAATCGTTACGCTCATGCCAATACCCATTTACTTATTGAGCACTTGCTCAAATCATAGACACAAAAAAAACCCTTTAGCTTTTCAGCTAAAGGGTTTCATCAGTACTAATTTATCGAATTAGCCTAACCATTTACGTGCGTTCTGGAACAAACGCAACCATGGTGCTTGCTCTTGCCATTCGCTTGGATGCCAGCTGTGCTGAACCGTACGATAGACACGCTCTGGGTGAGGCATCATAATAGTCACTCGACCATCTTCAGATGTTAAACCCGTTACACCTTGCGCAGAACCATTCGGGTTAAATGGATAACGTTCGGTTGCTTGACCGTAGTTATCAACATAACGCAACGAAATCTGATTCGCAGAAGCCAGTGTCGCCATATCTTGGTCATCACGGTATTCAGTTAGACCTTCACCATGAGCAACCACGATAGGCATACGAGAACCTTCCATACCAGCAAGCAAGATAGAGTTCGATTTTTGAACTTCTACTTGTACAAGACGAGCTTCAAACTGAGAAGATTGGTTACGAACAAATTTCGGCCAATGTCCCGCTCCAGGTATTAATTCGTATAAATTCGACAACATCTGACAACCATTACACACGCCAAGCGTGAAAGTATCAGGACGAGTGAAGAAGGCTTCGAATTGCTCACGAGCTACTGGGTTGAAAAGGATAGACTTCGCCCAACCTTCACCAGCACCCAATACATCACCGTATGAGAAACCGCCACAAGCTACCAAACCACTAAACTGATCCAGCGTCGTACGACCAGACAAGATATCACTCATGTGAACATCCACTGGAATGAAGCCAGCTTTATGGAAAGCAGCTGCCATTTCAACTTGACCGTTTACGCCTTGCTCGCGCAAAACAGCAATCTTAGGCTTAACACCAGAGTCAATAAATGCAGCAACAATGTTTTCATTTTGATCGAAACGAACGTCAGCAGATAAACCTGGGTCTTTCGCATCCAACAGACTATCAAATTCTTGCTGTGCTGAATCAGGATTATCACGCAATGATTGAATACGGTAACTGGTTTCAGACCAAACACGCTGCCAATTAATACGAGATTCTTCAAGCACAGTTTCACCTGCGAAACGAACACAAATGTTATCGTCACCAGACAAAGTAGCAATAGAAGCAACAGCGACACCTACTTTTGCATAAGCAGCAATAATAGCAGCAACATCTGATTCATTAACTTGAATCACTGCACCC
This sequence comes from Marinomonas sp. ef1, assembly GCF_002806845.1. Classification (NCBI taxonomy): domain Bacteria; kingdom Pseudomonadati; phylum Pseudomonadota; class Gammaproteobacteria; order Oceanospirillales; family Oceanospirillaceae; genus Marinomonas; species Marinomonas sp. ef1. Next base: position 3,080 of record NZ_NHTT01000010.1, read on the forward strand.
AACTCTTCGCTGAATAACACAGGCGCCACTTGAGCACGATTAGAAACAACTTCATCAAGGTCGATATTCAGACCCAAATGACTCGCGAATGACATTTCAACCAAAGTTGCAAACGCACCACCGTCAGAACGATCATGGTAGGCCAACAATTTGCCTTCAGCATTAAGTGCTTGGGTTGTATCGAAGAAACCAGCCAATGTAGCCGCATCATCCACATCTGGCGCTTGTTGACCCAGTTTGTTGTAAACCTGAGCAATAACAGAACCGCCTAGACGATTTTTACCAGCACCCAAATCAATCAATAACAAACGCGTATCGGCTTTGTTTTGTAACTCTGGTGTTAATGTCTTACGAACATCTGTCACTGGTGCAAACGCTGAGATAACCAAAGAAAGCGGAGATATCACGGCTTTTTCTTTGCCATCTTCTTTCCATACGGTCTTCATCGACATAGAGTCTTTACCAACTGGAATGGCAATATCCAATGCTGGACACAATTCCATACCTACTGCTTTTACAGTTTGGTAAAGCTTTTCATCTTCGCCTTCGTGACCTGCAGCGGCCATCCAGTTTGCAGACAACTTAATACTACTACGCTTAGTAATGTGAGCTGCAGCCAAGTTAGTTAACGCTTCACCAACGGCCATACGACCAGATGCAGGTGCATCTAACAGCGCAATTGGCGTACGCTCACCCATTGTCATAGCTTCACCTGTGTAGCCTTCTAAAGAGGACGTTGTTACCGCCACGTCTGCTACAGGCACTTGCCATGGACCAACCATTTGATCACGAGCAACCATACCCGTGATTGAACGGTCACCAATGGTGATCAAGAAGTTTTTGCTCGCTACCGTTGGCAAACTCAATACGCGATTTGCAGCCTCAGCAAGGTCCACGTCAACAGCAGTAAAATCATCACCAGCAATAACCGCTTTTGTTGCTTCACGGTGCATTTTAGGTGGCTTGCCAAATAAAACAGACATTGGCAAATCAACTGGATTGTTATCAAAATGTTCATCAGCAACTTGCAGATGCATTTCTTCTTTCGCCTCACCAACGATGGCAAAAGGACAACGCTCACGCTCACAAATCGCGGTAAATTCTTCAACTCGATCTGGAGAAACCGCCATAACATAACGCTCTTGCGATTCGTTACACCAGATTTCTAGTGGAGACATGCCAGGTTCGTCGTTTAGGACCTTACGCAGATCAAAATTACCACCGCGCTCGCCGTCTTTTACCAATTCAGGCAAAGCGTTAGACAAACCACCAGCGCCCACATCGTGGATAAAGCTGATTGGGTTTTTGTCGCCAAGCTGCCAGCAACGGTCGATCACTTCCTGACAACGACGCTCCATTTCTGGGTTGCCACGCTGTACAGAAGCAAAATCAAGATCTTCATTGCCATCGGCAGAAGCCATGGAGGATGCCGCACCGCCACCAAGACCGATCAACATTGCAGGGCCACCAAGTACGATTAACTTAGCGCCAACTTTGATCTCTTGTTTTTCAACGTGTTCACGACGAATGTTACCGATACCGCCCGCCAACATAATTGGTTTATGGTAACCACGCACTTCTTCTTGAGAGGCACCTTGAATTTTTTGTTCGTAAGTACGGAAGTAACCCAATAGGTTTGGACGACCAAACTCATTGTTAAATGCCGCACCACCAATAGGACCTTCGATCATAATATCCAAAGGCGTTACGATACGAGACGGTTTGCCGTAATAGCTTTCCCATGGCTGTTCAAAACCTGGGATTTTAAGATCAGATACTGTGTAACCACTCAAACCAGCTTTTGGTTTGGAGCCAATACCAGTCGCGCCTTCGTCACGAATCTCACCACCAGACCCCGTCGCCGCACCTGAGAAAGGCGCAATGGCAGTTGGGTGGTTATGGGTTTCTACCTTCATCAAGATATCGATGTGCTCATGACTAAAGCCGTATTCACGAGTCTCAGCTGATGGGAAGAAACGACCACCAAAGTGACCTTCCATCACAGCAGCGTTGTCTTTATAAGCAGACAAGGTGCCATGAGGATTATGTTCGTGAGTGTTCTTGATCATTTTAAACAAAGAGCGCTCTTGCTCTTCGCCATCAATTGTCCAAGACGCATTAAAAATTTTGTGACGACAATGCTCTGAGTTTGCTTGTGCAAACATCATTAGCTCTACATCGATTGGATTACGACCCAACTCAATGAAAGACTCGACAAGATAATCAATTTCGTCATCCGCAAGAGCAAGACCTAGCGTTTGGTTTGCCTCAACCAACGCGGCACGGCCGCCACCTAACACATCAACACTTGTCATTGGTGCCGGTTCTGCATGAGAAAACATGTCAGTAGCGTCACTCAATGCCGGAAGTACGCTTTCTGTCATGCGGTCATGCAACATAGCAGACAACAAATCTAGCTCTTCAAGCGCCAATGGCGCCGAGCTATGAATAAAGTATTCCACGCCACGTTCAACGCGGGATACGGCCGCAAGGCCACAGTTATGAAGGATATCGGTTGCTTTCGATGACCAAGGTGAAATAGTTCCTAAACGAGGAACCACTAAAACACTTTGATCAGATGAACTGACTTGGGAGGATTTAGGACCGTAGGCCAAAGCGCGTTGTAGAACAGTTTCCTGTTCAGCAGTAAGCGTTTTATTATCAGCCAGCTCCACAAAATGGAGAAATTGAGCATCAACATCTGTGACAGATGGGATAGATGCTTGCATATTGGCTAATAACTTTGCCTTGCGAAACGCTGATAGCGCTGCGGAACCATGCAGAGTTAGCATGTTGAGTATTGCCTCACTTGGTAGTTTTGGGGAAATGGTGCGGGTATTTTAAATCAATGAGGCAAATAGAGGCCAGCAGAGTATGAAATTTCTACACAAAATGATGGAATTAATTGCCTAAGTAGCCTTTTTTGCCTGTTCCTTGAGCTTCTTTTTTTGTTCACGGCGATATTGAAAGAACTGGGTAAGCTGAAGAGAAGCCATTTCAGCCAATACGCCAGACTCAACTTTCACTTTGTGATTAAGAAATGGCGCTTCAAAAAAATGCCCCTGACTGTCCACAATACCGCTTTTGGGTTCCGTCGCAGCATAAACCACTCTATCAATACGTGCATGAACCATAGCGCCCGCGCACATAGAACAAGGCTCTAATGTGACATATAAAGTCGCACCAGGCAGCCGATAGTTATTAATGGTTTTACAGGCCATACGAATCGCCTGAATTTCAGCGTGAGCGGTAGGATCACAAAGCGAAATCGGTGCATTATAGCCTTCACCGATAATTTCATCATTGAGTACGACAATAGCGCCAACCGGAATTTCATTTTCTGATGCCGCTTTTGCAGCCAGTGCTATCGCACGCTCCATCCATTCTTGATCTGTCATTATTGATCTACCTCAAGGCTGCTATGCTTTATCTAAGACATAATCGCCTTTTATACATAATTGCCTTTCATACCTGATCCGCTCTACACTGAGCATTAACGCTGAAATAGATATAGGGAGACTTCTTCATGCGCACTGTAGCTGATTTGATGATTACTAACTTAATTACACTGAGAGAAAACGATTCTTTAGCGAAAGCCAAAGCATTGATGCAAGAAAAAAATATTAGAAACATCCCCATCGTAAACGACGAAGGGGAATGTGTTGGCATGCTAACGCAGCGTGAATACTTACGTCATGCCTTTCACCTAGTTAGCCAATTTGGCACCCAGCAAATATCTAAGAAAGAACAACAAACGCCAATTGCAAACGCCATGAACAAGGACATACTAACAGTAAGCCCTGACACAGATTTAGACATGGCTGCCGAGTTCTTTATTGAGAATAAATATGGCTGCCTACCAGTAACTCAAGACAACAAACTCGTTGGCATCATTACACCAGTCGATTTCGTCAAACTTGCGCACAAGATGCTAACTGAATCTAAATAAATTAAGCACTTTCAAGCTGTTGATTAGAACCAGAGGATGCAACTTGCGCCTCTTTTTCTAAACGCACTTCCATCGCTTGCAAGCCAAAATCCGTAGTAGATAACACAAAACTAACCGACTGGCCTTTTCTTAAGCTTTTATGACCATCACAAGCAATCGACTTGTAATGAACGAACACATCGCTGTCTTCTTCTCTCTTAATAAAACCCACGCCTTTAGCGTCGTTAAACCACTTAACTTTCCCAGTTAATCTTTCCATCTCTATCTCGCCTCTTTTTTATTTTTATTAAGTAAGCGCAAGGTCAGAAGCCAAAATAGACTTCCAACCTTATGTTTTTACAACGCGAATTTACAAAGATCCAATACTGATCTTTTGCTCTTCCAACTTAGTTACCGCAAGTTGCAAGTCATCACACTTAGCTCGTTCTTTCTCAACCACTTCAATAGGCGCTTTCGCCACAAAGCTGTCATTAGAAAGTTTTCCTTGAATGCGTTGCAATTCTTTTGACGCTTTATCAATTTCTTTTTGCAAACGCGCAAGCTCAGCCTCTTTATCAATCAAGCCAGCCATTGGCACTAGCACTTCCATATCACCAACTAACGCAGTCGCTGACATTGGCGCTTCATCACCCGCATTCAACCAAGTGACAGACTCTAATTTAGCCAGTGTTTGTAAGAAGGTTAAGTTCGCATCTAAACGTGCTTTATCTTGCTCAGAACCATTACGGAACAAAATAGTAAGCGGCTTAGAAGGAGAAATATTCATTTCACCACGGATATTACGAATGCCTTCGATAACACCTTTTAGCCATTCAACATCAGCTTCTGCTTGTTCGTCTTTTTTTGCCTCATTAGCCGTTGGGTATTCACCCAACATAACCGTCTCGCCTTCAACACCTGCAAGCGGCGCAACACGTTGCCAAATTTCTTCGGTCAAGAATGGCATCATTGGGTGAGCAAGACGTAGGAAAGCTTCCAATACTCGAACCAAAGTACGACGCGTGCCAGTCAATTGCGCTGCAGTGGCATTTTCATCCCAAAGTACAGGCTTAGACAATTCCAAATACCAATCACAGTATTCGTGCCACATAAATTCGTACAATGCCTGAGAAGCCAAATCGAAACGATGCGTATCGAAAGCGCGGTTTACGGCATCTTCTGCATGCTGCAAGCGAGAAATAATCCACTTATCAGCAAGAGACAACTCAACCTCTGAGCCATTCTGTCCACAATCTTGATCTTCTGTATTCATCAAGACATAACGCGTAGCGTTCCAAATCTTGTTACAGAAGTTACGGTAACCTTCAAGACGATTAAGATCGAACTTAATGTCTCGGCCGCCAGACGCCAATGAACAAAGCGTAAAACGCAGTGCATCAGTACCGTAGGCTTGAATACCTTCTGGGTAGGTTTCACGAGTATTCTTTTCGACTTTTTCAGCCAAGCGTGGCTGCATCATGCCGTAAGTACGTTTTGCAACCAAAGATTCGATATCAATACCATTGATTAAATCCAATGGATCGATAACGTTGCCTTTGGATTTCGACATTTTATCGCCGCGTTCATCGCGAATAAGGCCAGTGATATAAACCGTTTTGAAAGGTACTTTGTCAGTAAATTTCAAGGTCATCATGATCATTCTGGCAACCCAGAAGAAAATAATATCAAAGCCGGTTACCAACACGTCCGATTCACTAAACTCAGCAAAATCTTGCGTTTCTTCTGGCCAGCCTTGTGTTGCAAAGGTCCAAAGTGCAGAAGAGAACCAAGTATCTAGTACGTCTTCGTCTTGAGTTAATTCAACATCAGCCGCTAGGCTGTATTTGGCACGAACTTCCTCTTCACTCTTACCAACGTAGTGTTTGCCATCCGCATCGTACCAAGCTGGGATCTGATGTCCCCACCACAGCTGACGAGAGATACACCAATCCTGAAGATCACGCATCCAAGCAAAGTAAGTGTTTTCCCATTGCTTAGGCACAAACTGAATATCGCCATTTTCAACTGCTTCGATCGCAGGCTTTGCCAATGACTCAACAGCGACATACCACTGCTGTGTTAGGTAAGGTTCAATAACCGTATTACCACGTTCACCGCGTGGTACTTTTAATTTGTGATCAACGACTTTCTCAAGCAAGCCAAGCGCATCAAAATCAGCAACAACGGCTTTACGTGCATCAAAACGATCCATACCGCGATATTTTTCAGGCGCTACATCATTAATGGCCGCATCGTCGGTCAAAATATTGATCAATGGCATGTCGTGGCGTTTGCCTACTTCATAGTCATTGAAGTCATGGGCTGGTGTAATTTTCACACAACCCGTACCAAATTCTTTATCTACATATTCGTCAGCAACGATTGGAATACGACGACCAACCAATGGCAATTCAACAAACTTGCCAACAAGGTCTGTAAAACGCTCGTCATCTGGCGCTACAGCAACAGCAGCGTCACCAAACATGGTTTCTGGACGCGTCGTTGCGACAACAATGTAATCTTTGCCATCTGTTGTTTTCACGCCATCAGCAAGTGGGTAACGGAAGTACCACATGAAGCCATTTTCTTCTTCAGAAACTACTTCAAGATCAGAAATTGCCGTATGCAATACTGGATCCCAGTTTACAAGGCGCTGACCACGGTAAATGATGCCTTCGTCAAACAGACGCACAAACACTTCTTGAACCGCAGCAGACATGCCTGGGTCCATAGTGAAACGTTCTTTATCCCACGCAACAGAATCGCCTAAGACACGCATCTGGTCAGAAATAGTGCCGCCAGACTGACCTTTCCATTCCCAAACTTTTTCAAGGAACTTTTCACGACCAAGATCATGACGAGTAATATTTTGAGCCGCTAATTGGCGTTCAACCACCATTTGAGTCGCGATACCCGCATGGTCACAACCCGGCTGCCATAAAGTACGACTGCCTTTCATACGCTCACGGCGAATCATGGCGTCCATCAAGGTATGCTGAAACGCATGCCCCATGTGCAAACTACCAGTGACGTTTGGAGGTGGAATCATGATAGAGAATGGAGAACCGTTGCCCTGAGGGGAAAAGTATCCGCCCTCTTCCCAACGTTTATAAATAGGCTGTTCAATACTCTGAGGTTGGTAGGTCTTTTCCATTATGATGTCTTAAGGCTCTTATGTAGCGATCAATTGTAAGTTGAGGAATTATAACGTGTCATAACAAGATAAAGAATAACACGTGGGTAATTAAGCCGTCTGCAAACACATTAGACAGCTATTAATTTGTATTACTCTTTTTGAGTTGTACCGGCTGCATGCAATGCCTGCATCACTTCCGACACCAACTCTGGTAAACGTTTTTCAAGTACATCTGCAATAGTTTTAGCAATCAACTCTTGCGATAAAGCCGATTCAGCAACCACTTCGTTCAGCGTAACGACTTCATCTAGTGACGGATTTGACGATTCATCTTTAAAATCATTCTGATAGGCTTCCTGCGAAACACTGCCATCAAGTATATCTTGCGGCTTAGCATCCTGCTCTTTATGCTCACTAAAAGACTGTTCTAAATGCGCTTCTTGGCTAGAGGAAAGTGACTCTCTCTCAGCGACAATATCCATCAAAATAGGAATGTCATCTTGATTCCGCAGAGCAGACATCAAGGTTTCTTCATCTGGTTCAAGAACACCATCATCATAATGAGTGGCTAAATCTGACATAGGAAAAACCAATATTAAGAAAGCAAAATACAAGAGTTAAGCGACATTACATACTTAACCCATCATTTGAAGCCCTCAACTTTCGCATTGAAAAACACAAAAGTCCACCCTCTCCAAATGAAGATAATGAACACAACACAGAGCGAACAAAAATAACACCTTGATCGGACTAATCTTTCCCCTTAGAAGACTGCACAAAAAAAGCAGCAACCATTAATGATTACTGCTTTTATAAACGCTATGCGTTAGTAAGAAAACGAGTTAGTTACACTTTACCGAGCAAATAACGAGTCAACAAAGCAACTGGACGACCACTTGCTCCTTTACTTGCGCCACCAGCCCAAGCTGTACCAGCAATATCCAAATGCGCCCAAGGATAAGAACCAGTAAAGCGAGACAAGAAGCAAGCAGCTGTTACAGAACCCGCTTCTGGACCACCGATATTACCGATATCAGCAAAGTTGCTATCCAGCTGCTGCTGATACTCTTCATCAAGAGGCATTTGCCAAATTTTATCAGCTGATACTTGGCTTGCTGTTTTCAGTTCTGATGCTAGATCATCATTGTTCGCGTACATACCAGAGTTAACGCTACCCAAAGCAACCACACAAGCCCCCGTCAGAGTTGCAATATCAACAACCGATTTCGGCTTGAAGCGCTCAATGTAAGTCAAAGCATCACAAAGCACTAAACGACCTTCGGCATCGGTATTCAAGATTTCTACCGTTTGACCAGACATAGTCTTCACAATATCGCCAGGTTTAGTTGCACGACCACTTGGCATATTTTCGGCTGCAGCAATAACAGCTGTGAAATTAAGCTTTGGTTTTAGCTCACAAATCGCCTTCATTGTGCCAAAAACGCTAGCAGCACCACACATGTCGTATTTCATCTCATCCATTTTCGGACCAGGTTTCAAGGAAATACCGCCTGTATCAAAAGTAATACCTTTACCTAGGAGAACGTGAGGCGCTTCACCTTCTTCACCACCGCGGTAGTTCATAACGATTAAGTAGCTTGGCTGATCACTACCATGACCAACTGACAACAAGCAATGCATGCCTAGTTCATCCATTTTACTTTCGTCTAGTAACTCAACACCGATACTGTATTCTTCACCTAGCTGCTGCGCTTTAGATGCTAAGTAACTTGGCGTACACACGTTACCAGGAAGATTTCCTAGTTGACGAGCAAAGGCAGAACCTTTCGCCGTAGCCGTACCAATTGCTAAAGCCGCTTCATCTGTGCCCTCTAACAACAAAGATGTTACTTTTGTCGCTTTCTCAGCATCGTCTTTTTTGAAGCCAAGGAAGTTATAAAAACCTTCATTCAACCACTGAGCAACCAAAGCCAACACATCAGCCTGAGAACGGTTTTTCAATACTAAACCAGCACTTGCAACCGCAACCGAAGCGAATGGCAAACCTTTAATTTGAGCTGCTACGGCTGCAATGACTTTACGAGCTTGCATATCACTCAACTGAGCATCTTTACCAATACCGACTAATAATACTGCTTGAGCGAAGTCTTGCGACATACCAGGCAATAATAGCGTTTGCGCCACACTACCTTTAAATACACCAGTTTCACGCAATTGAGAGACTTGCCCATTGGCATTCTCATCAACCCAAGCGGTTGACTCTGAAAAGTCACCTTCACTTGGAACAAATGCAACAAGCAAATCTGCTTGCACTGTGGATAAGCGATCAAATAACGCCATATTCATGAAAAAACCCTCAATAAAATAACTTCAAGACATTTACACAAGGTCACCAGCTAAGCAAAGACAAGGCAAAAATACGATTTATTAGCCATAAATCGACACTTTAAGACCATTTTTAACGTTCTATATTACAAGTAGCGTTGTCGTGCAAAGGTCTCATTTTAAAAAAAACTGGATAATATACTTCTTACCACGAGATAATGGGGGCTTTAGATGTGTAATCAACTCTACGCTTAAAAAGCAGAATCCATCCAGAGGTGACTTTGAGACTATTCAGATACTTAGCGAAAGAAGTGCTGGTGTCAACAGCTGGCGTTACGCTAATTTTACTACTCGTCATTCTAAGCGGTCGATTTTCCTTTTATTTGGGCCGTATCGCCGACGGAAAAATGACCTTCGAGTTTCTATTCGTGATTCTAGGCTATCATGTTCCCAGTTTCGTCCAGATGATCTTGCCATTGGCTTTTTTCTTGGCGTTATTACTTTCTTTTGGGCGCCTTTATATAGAAAATGAAATGTCGGTACTTTTTTCCAGTGGCATCAGCAAAGTAAAACTTGCAGGTTATACTCTTGGTATCGCCTTTCTTGTCGGTTTAGTCAGTGCCTCCATTAATTTTTGGCTCGCGCCATACAGTGAGTACAAAGCAGCTGAAGCATCGCAAGCTCAAAACCAACTATCAGCTTTTGATTTTCTCATCCCCGGCCGCTTTGAAGGCAGCGGCCAACGTACAACCTACATCGATAGCTTCACTAAAGAAGGTTGGATGAATCAAATATTCCTTTCTGATGTAGTACGTAAAAAAGACACAAACATTCCAATACAAACATTCGCAGCCAATGCAGAACAAATCCGCATTAGCTCTGAAGGCAATCAAAACTACCTTGTGTTCAAAAACGGCACTCGCTACGAGGGCAAACCCGGCACAGCAAATTATCGCATCACACAGTTTGATACCTACGCAATACGCATGGAAAGCAAAGATGAAAGCATCATTGATGACCCTTACACCCAAAACACTCTCAGCTTAATTAACAGCGATAAACTCTTAGAAAAAGTTGAGCTCCAATGGCGTATTTCGTTGGTTCTCATTATTCCTATTCTTGCTATCATTGGCCTCTCACTAAGCCAAGTAAATCCAAGGCAAGGTCGCTTTTTCAAAATGCTACCCGCAATTCTTTTGATGATATTGTACATCGCTCTCCTCATTTGGGGGCGAACATCACTGGAAAAAGGCAAACTCCCCATCCAACTTGGCTTATGGTGGATACATGGCATATTCATACTCATCGCTGCCGTGCTTTTTGCACAGTACAATCAAGTATTTGAGCGTCGCAAGACCAGACAACCCAACGCAGCGGACTCAAGCGAGTAACCAATATGACTAAAATAGATAAATACATTGCTAGCAGCGTTTTATGGGCCTTTTTAATTGTCGCAGTGGTACTACTTGGATTGGATTTTGCGCTAACTTTTATAGAGCAAATCAAAAAAGTAAACGATAACTACACCATACAATCGTTATTACAGGTCATCCTATTTCGCCTACCAGGAAAACTAGCGGAATATATTCCAGTTGCCTCATTGATCGGCACTTTAATGGGACTAGGCACATTAGCTGCAACATCTGAGTTAACCGTGATGCGCGCCGCGGGGATGCCGATTTGGCGTATTGGCTTTGCGGCATGCCAACCAATATTGCTGGTCTCTCTACTAGGAATGGGGATTTCAGAATTTGTCGCCCCCATGGCCGAACAAAAAGCCAACTTGATCGAAAAATTCAAAGGCCAAGAAAGCGGAACCTTCTCACTAACGGGAGGCGTCTGGTTAAAAGCGGACAACAGTTTTGTCTACATTGATGCCGCAGACGATATGGGTAAGCTATATGGCATACAAATTTTCTCGCCTGATGGCCAGAAACTGAAAAACATAATAACAGCAAGTAGCGCACAACATACTGAAGGTTCCCAATGGCAATTAAATAACGTGACAGAAACAATCTTCGCATCCGATCATGTAGAGAAAAAAAGCATGGAACACGCGAACTGGAACGTTAGCATTACACCAGAGCACTTGTTTTTGGCATCACAAGAACCAGATGCTTTGTCTTTAAGTCAGCTTAAAAACTATCAAACTTACTTAAAGCAGCAAAAGCTCGATGGCGCTCAGTATGAATTGGAGTTTTGGATTACGGCATTGCGGCCAATCGCCTCGTTGGCACTAGTGCTAGTTGCACTATCGAGCGTCTTCGGACCACTTAGGTCCTCCACAATGGGTGGTCGAATATTCACAGGGGTCATAATAGGCCTGGCATTTCAAAATGCGCTCAACCTATTTGGTCGTATGAGTGTCGCCATTAACTTCCCACCAGTCATCGGTGTTAGCATTCCAATTGTTATCTGCTTACTAGCAGGCATCATATTAGTAAGGCGCAGAGGTTAGTTAGACTCGGCACCTTACTCTTAAATAAAAAAACAATCTCAAATCAAAACGTCATATCTGTAACTAAGAAGCCATGAAGCGAGCAATCCTCGCTAGCGCTTCTTGCAATCTAGCCTCATCACAAGTGTATGCAAAGCGCACGTATTTATGAGCGTCTTTGATACCAAAGTCAGCCCCTGGCGTGAGTGCCACTTTTTCCTGCTCAAGTAGTGCTAAACACCAAGCCATAGCATCCTGCGTCACGCTCGACACATCAACATAGATATAAAAAGCCCCATGCGCTGGCGCAACTACTGGCAAACCTATCGCCTCTAAGCCTTCCAGCAAAACCAATCGGCGAGCATTCAATGTTTGTCGACGTACTTCGCACACAGCTAACACATCTGGAGAAAACGCTCGCACTGCTGCATATTGAGAGACACTTGGCGCGGCAATAAATAAGTTTTGCGCCAGTTTTGTCGCGCCTTCAATTGCCCATTCAGGCACAACTAACCAGCCCAATCGCCAGCCAGTCATAGCAAAATACTTCGAGAAGCTATTAATCACAAAGATATCGTCAGCAATAGACAATGCAGAAAAATCCTCTCCCTCATAAACTAAACCTTGATAGATTTCATCTACCAATAAATGGCCACCAAGCGCACTAACCTTTTCCCAAGCTTCCGATATATAAGACTTACTGAGTACCGCGCCGGTCGGATTAGAGGGAGAAGCAAGCCAAAGCCCAGTCGTATTTTCGCCCCAATGATCAGCTAAAGTGCTCAAATCCATTTCAAAACCCTCTTCAGGTTTTGTTTCGATCAACTTTGCTTTTGCGCCAGCCTGAATCAAAAAATGTCGATTACATGGATAGCATGGATCAGGCATCACCACTTCTTCACCGGAGTCCACCATCAACGACGCCATTAGTAGCAAAGCCCCTGAGGCTCCGGGTGTAACAATAATTCTCTCTGGCGAGACAGTAACCTGATAGCGACTAAGGTAATAATCACTAATAGCGCGCTTAAGTTCAGGCAAACCAGTTGCCGAGGTGTAACCTGTTTTACCTTGCTGAATCGCTTCCACACCAGCGTTAGCAACAGCTTCCACAGCAACAAAATCTGGCTCACCAACTTCAAGGTGAATAACATCTTCACCTTGAAGTTGTAGCTGTTTGGCCCGAGCCAATACTTCCATCACCTGAAACGGCGAAATTTGCCCAACTCTTGTTGCTAACTTATGCTTTTCCATCCCGTTTTCTCTACCTTTATCGACCTGTTTCAAAAATATCGCGACATTTTGCGCAAAAAATGTGGTTAACGAACACATTATCTGGTAAGTTTCCGCCCGAAAATAAATCACCTAATTTTATTGGTTACAGGCTACCACAATGGAAACCTGCGAAGTGAGGCAATGCGTATGCCAAATATGAACCCTGAGTCATTAATGAAAGACTTCACTCCTTATGTTGCTAAGGATGGCGAAGAATACATGAACGAGAACCAGTTGGCGCACTTTAAAAGCATCCTACTCAACTGGAAGCAAAATCTTATGGAAGAAGTTGATCGTACTGTTCATCATCTTAAAGAAGAAGCTGTGAACTATGCCGATCCAAACGACCGTGCTAGCCAAGAGGAAGAGTTTAGCCTAGAACTTCGCGCTCGAGATCGCGAACGTAAATTGGTTAAAAAAATCTCTCAAACTATCGAGCTTATCGATGCTGACGATTATGGCTTTTGCGAAGAATGTGGCATCGAAATCGGCATTCGCCGCCTAGAAGCTCGCCCGACAGCAACAATGTGTATTGACTGCAAAACACTAGCTGAAATCAAAGAGAGACAAATCGGCGGCTAACACTGTGTATTTAAGAACAGTGCTTAAAAACAGTGCTTAAAAACAGTGTCTAACCACGACAGCGCCGTTTCGAATATCTATCGTGGCCGTTTTGCACCTTCGCCAACCGGCCCACTCCATTTTGGCTCGCTAGTCAGCGCATTAGCGAGCTATTTGGATGCAAAAAAACAGCAAGGCAGCTGGATTATTCGCATTGAAGATGTGGATGGCACACGCTGCAAGCCTAGTTTTTCCGAGCAAATCACCGAGACACTCAACAGTTATCAGCTTTTTTCCGACGAACCAATTCGAATTCAAAGTCAGTACATTCATATTTACGAACAACTACTGTCTGAATTAAAAAAGCAACAGATCATATTTCCATGTAATTGCACACGCCAGTCTCTCGCTCAATATAATGGTAACCACCCACTTGAATGCCAAAGCTCGACTAGCAAACCTCATTCATGGCGACTAAGAACCAGCACGGCTGTTTATCAATGCCAAGATAGCATTCAAGGCACTTTACTGTTTACGGATGATCTAAAAAACAATTGTCCGATTTTAAAAAGAAAAGACGGCTTTTTTTCTTACCAACTTGCCGTTGTAGTTGACGACCACTTACAAAAAATCAGCCACCTCGTAAGAGGTGCAGACTTAATAGAAACCACAGCACAACAACTTTACCTTTACGATTTATTTGGCTGGACGCCGCCAAAAATTTGCCACATCCCGCTAATTACTAATCATTCCGGCGATAAAATCAGCAAACAAAATCATGCTAAAGCAATTGAAAACAACCATCTTCCAACACTATTACGCGCACTCCACTATCTAAAAATTGATTTAGTGTCGCCCTCTTCCATCACGGAGGCGTTATCGCTAGCCATCGAAGCATGGGACTCAAGCAAATTAAAAGGAATAAAGGACCTACCACTCGAAGAGCAAGACCTGCATTTCATCTAACGCCCCACAGCCATCACCTAAACAAATGCCATTTAGTTCGCCTTGATTCAGATAGAAGTGCTCTCGACCAATAAGCTTGCATGTGTATAATCGTTACACTAGTTACAAGAGGTGACAATTCATGCACAGCATTATGATCATTTGCCCAGACAACTCACCACTCAAAGAATCAGAAAAATGGTTGTCTCGATATGGCTTTCAGGTAAATACCAGCAACACATTAGAGCAAGCCAACCGATACTACGAGCTGTCTGAATTCCATCTATTGCTGATCGACCAAGAAGCCATTAACCACCTTGCCGAAAGTAATATAGAACTCCCTAGCATGCCACATCGCATCGTACTTGATGCAAAAGCCAGTTTGAGCACAGGTGTTAGCAGCATGGCGCAAGGGGCGCTTTATTACCTCCCCCTACCAACTGACTCAGAAACACTACTAAAACACGTAGTAAACGCACTAGAACAAAACAAACAACCAGCGCAGCCATCAAAACAGACAACCCATGTACTTTTCGCCAACACAGCAGAAGAGGCCAAAGAAGAATCAGTTGCACTAGGTTCAGCTGGCAGCGGCATCATCGGTCGATGCCCACCAATGCAAGAACTCTTCAGTGACATGTATAAAATTGCAGGAACCCATGTCACCGTTCTTATCAGAGGGGAGTCAGGGACAGGTAAAGAGCTAGTTGCCAAAGCGTTGCACAACCTAAGCCAACGCCACAACCACCCAATCATCAGTGTAAACTGCGCTGCCATCCCAGAAAACCTAATAGAATCAGAGCTTTTCGGTCATGAAAAAGGCGCCTTTACCGGAGCAAACTCATCTCATGATGGCCTCATTTTCGCCGCCGACAAAGGCACATTATTTTTAGATGAAATCGGTGAATTGCCGCTAGAAGCGCAAGCAAGACTATTGCGAGTCTTACAAGAGGGCGAGATACGCAAAGTAGGCGCAACGCAGTCGACCAAAGTAAATATCCGACTTATTACCGCAACACATAGGAACCTAATAGAGATGGTCAAACAGGGACTTTTCCGGGAGGATTTATACTATCGTCTTTACGTGATGGAACTGCTTCTACCGCCGCTGAGAGACAGAGATGATGACATTTCCATGTTGGCGCAGATCCTTCTTGAGAAAGCTTGCCTGAAACACAACAAGCCAATTTACAAATACAATCAAGCTTTCGACAAAGCCATCCGCGCCCATAACTGGCCTGGAAACGTACGAGAGCTAGAAAATGCTATAGAAAGAGCCGTAATTCTTAGCCCTCTTGAAAGAGTCGAAGCAGCCAACCTAAAACTAGCTGACCAGCAGAAGCAATCAAGCACCACAAACATTTCGCGATTGACAGAACACGACTTAATGGCCGGCACAACGCTAGATGACTACTTCAAACATTTTGTTCTTACGCACCAACACAAGATGACCGAGACACAGCTTGCACATTCTTTGGGCATATCAAGAAAAAGCTTGTGGGAAAGAAGACAGAAACTGGCAATACCCAAAAAAGTAACAAACTAAAAGTAACACTTGCTACCAAAATACCCAAAAAATAAACACGAAATTGTAAGGAAAGTGTACAAAAATATATCAAAACCCAACAAAATCAGCACTTTATTGTTTTTGGCACAACAAATGCCTTATATATGACACAACGATAAGAAGATTGACCAAGAATAAAAATAAGTTAATCGTCGTATGTAGGTTCTTAAAAATAATAATAAAATCTAGGAACACTGTAGCCTCTTCAAATAAAAATAAAAACTTGAGGCTATGGATGGAAAATCGCTTTGGATAATTGATCTTTTTAGATATACAAGCCTTCGGGCAATGAAAACAATGCAATAATAAAAATAAAACCTGAGTAGAACTGCAGAAGCAGCACCCACTTTGTTTTCGGAACTAGTATCTTCATGTATCCAAAGCGATTATTTTATTTACTGATTAGTAAATATTCAATCGCTTCAGTTATCTCTTCTATATCGACATACCCATTTTGCTCAAACAATACCATTATCCGTGTAACTTTAGTTCATCACGTGTAGAATGCCCTTTTCGTTAACTTTAAAATTTGTTGTCTAATGCTTACAGGATTAAAATCTCTGGTACGTAAAGCTACCTCACTGTTTGCCTCTCCAAAGGCACAGACTTACCCTATTATCATCCCTCGCAGCGATCATAGCTTATCTCGACAGAATTTAAGCCCAAATGCCGTAAAAGTATTGTATCGCCTAAATAAAGCGGGTTTCGACGCCTTTCTTGTTGGTGGCTGTGTTCGAGATCATCTTATTGGCATTGAGCCAAAAGATTTTGACGTTGTTACTAATGCCACTCCCGAAGAAGTTCACACCATTTTCTCAAACTCAAGACTCATTGGCCGCCGCTTCAAATTGGTCCATGTAACGTTTGGGCGCGAAATCATCGAAGTCTCAACATTCAGAGCAAATTCAGCTCAAGACGACAATGACGATGACGATACACAAAACACTTCTTTAAAAGGCAAAGACTCGGCACGATCCGCTCACGGTATCGTATTGCGTGATAATGTCTACGGCAATATTGAAGAAGATGCAGAACGCCGCGACTTCACATTTAATGCCTTATATTACAATGTGCAGGACTTCAGTATTCACGATTACTGTGGTGGCTTAAAAGACATTGAACACAAACAGATTCGCATTATTGGTGACGCTCGTCAGCGTTATCAAGAAGACCCAGTTCGTATGCTGCGCGCAATTCGTTTTGCTGGAAAACTAGGATTTGAACTAGAAGCTGAAACCGCAGCCCCTATTAAAGAAATGGCACATCTGCTGGATCACATTCCACCAGCGCGCCTATTTGAAGAAGTATTAAAACTTCTTGGTAGCGGCAATGGTATTGAAACATTCCACTTGCTGCGCCACTACGGCTTGTTCCGTTATTTATTTCCAGACACTGACGCATTACTGCAAAGCGGCTGGAAACGTAATGACATCGACCCAGAAGCTTTTATCCTTCAAGGTCTAAAAAACACCGACGATCGCATCCAAAGCGGTAAAACCACAGCGCCTTATTTCTTATACGCCGTATTACTGTGGCCAAGTGTGGCTCTTCGTCATGAAGAATTCCAAGCGCAAGGCATGCCTGCAACGCCCGCATTGCACCAAGCTGCCAATATGGTATTAGACAACCAAGTCGCATCAACCGCTATCCCACGCAGATTCTCAACTCCAATGCGTGAAATCTGGGACATGCAGTACCGACTACCAAAACGCTATGGCAAACGTGCTTTCTTATTGCTTGAACATCCTCGCTTCCGTGCCGGTTTCGACTTCTTACTTATTCGTGAATTAAGTGGTGCAAACCTAGATGGACTAGGCGATTGGTGGGAAAAATTCCAGCATGGAACAGAAAGCCAGCAAAGAGAGCTCATCAAAAGCATAGACTTATTTACTAAAGACAACGAAGGCCCGAAGAAACGCCGCCCTCGTCGTCGTAGAAAGAGTAATGGCAACGCGACAAGCACAGCTCCACAAAGTGAAACTTTTGACGAGTAAGAGGATGCGTCTTGATACACGCTTATATTGGCCTCGGCAGTAATCTTGAAAATCCAGTGGCGCAACTTGATCGCGCCATTGACGCCCTAAAGAAACACGACGATTTAAAAAATCTTCGTGTTTCTTCTATTTATGGCAGCAAACCCGTTGGCCCACAGGATCAACCGGACTATATTAATGCCGTTGCGACATTCGAAACTAATCTCCCCCCTATCATCCTACTTGATTTATTACAAAGTATAGAACAGTCACAACGTCGAGTAAGAGAACGCCATTGGGGACCGCGCACCCTAGACTTAGATCTGTTATTGTACGGACAAGAAACAATACTGTTACCAAGGCTAACCGTGCCACATCCCTTCATGCTAGAACGAGGGTTTGTCATAAAGCCGCTTAGCGACCTAGCGCCTGATATGCTCTTAGCGAATGGAAAAACCGTTACCGAGCAATTACAGCAACTTGATACCAACGATTTGGTCTTTATCAAAGAAGAATAAATTATGTATTCAGATAACTCTCAAAGAAAACTCACCAAACCAGTTACTTTATCCACGCTTAAAAAAATGAAAGCAGATAAAGAAAAAATTACCTGCCTAACAAGCTATGACGCATCATTTACCAACGTCATGAATGTCGCGGGGGTTGAAACTATCTTGGTTGGGGATTCTCTAGGCATGGTCATACAAGGCCAAGACAGTACATTACCCGTTACCATCGAAGACATGTGCTACCACACCGCGGCAGTAAAACGAGGCAACACCAACGCTTTCATCCTCGCGGATATGTCTTTTATGAGTTACAGCAAGCCAGAACAAGCGCTTGATAACGCAGCAAAGCTAATGCAAGCTGGTGCCAACATGGTCAAACTTGAAGGCGGCAGCTGGTTAGCAGATACCGTGAAACTGCTCAGCCAACGCGGTATTCCTGTTTGTGCACACTTAGGTCTGACACCACAGTCCGTACATAAATTCGGCGGCTACAAAGTACAAGGCAAAAGCCAAGACGCCGCTGACTTATTACTACAAGAATCTTTAGACCTTGTTGCTGCGGGAGCCGATATTCTTCTGTACGAATGCATCCCAACAGAACTCGGCAAAACACTGACAGAAGCCGTTTCTGTGCCGACAATCGGCATTGGTGCTGGACACCATACCGATGGCCAAGTCCTGGTCATGCACGACATGCTCGGCATCAACCTCGGCCATACACCAAAATTTGTTAAAAATTTTTTAACTGACGGTCGTAATGTAACCCAAGCCTTTGAAGCCTACGTACAAGAAGTTAAAGACGTCACATTTCCAGGACCAGAGCACGGATTCAAATCATGAAAACATTCCATACCGTGGCTGAGCTTCGTACCGCACTTAAAATAGAACGCTTGAAAGACAAAAGCATTGTGTTTGTCCCAACCATGGGCAACCTGCATGACGGCCATATGTCACTGATTCGCAAAGCGAAAGAAGAAGGTGAAATCATTGTATCTTCTATCTTCGTTAACCCAATGCAGTTTTCGGATCAAAGCGATTTAGAACGCTACCCAAAAACCTTGGAAGAAGATAAACGCGTTCTTGAAGCCAACGGCTGCAATTACCTGTTTGCACCAGATGCACTAGAAATGTACCCAGACGGCAAACGCAGTCAAACACAAATCGAAGTGGTCGGCATTTCCGACATTCTTTGTGGTGCTTCTCGCCCAGGGCATTTTGTTGGCGTTTCCACAGTTGTGACAAAATTATTTAATATTGTTCAGCCAGACTGCGCCATATTTGGTAATAAAGATTTTCAACAGCTTAAAGTCATTCAAGACATGGTACGTGACCTAAGCTCTAACGTACGTATCATAGGTGTTGACACAGCTCGTAACGAAGATGGCCTTGCCATGAGTTCGCGTAATGGCTACTTAACAGAAGAAGAAAGACGCATCGCCCCAACAATTTATCAAACCTTGTTATGGGCAAAAGAAGCGCTAATTGAAAACCGTGCGAGTCACGAGGACATTTGCGAACAAGCTCAGCAGAAGCTTGAAGCAGCTGGTTTCCGTCGTGATTATTTCGAAATCCGCGCACAAGAAAATTTACAAACACCATCAGAAGAAGAGAAGCGCCTCGTCATATTGACGGCGGCATATCTAGGTAAAGCACGCTTAATTGATAACTTGCGTGTAGAGCTATAACTTTGATTTCTAGGGAGATTGTAATGGGCTCACCCACAGAATTGACAGCTTGGCAGAAATTAACAGAGCACAAACAAGAAATGGCATCTGTTAACATGAAGTCCTTGTTTGCAGCAGATCCAAAACGTGCCGAAAAATACACCACACAAGCGGCTGGCTGGACATTGGATTACGCAAAAAACCGCGCCGATGAAAAAACTCTTGGACTACTAACAGACTTAGTAAAAGAAGCGGGCTTAGAAAAAGCAATTAAAGGCATGTTCAGCGGTGCGCACATCAACAACACCGAAGATCGCTCTGTATTGCACATCGCCCTACGTGCTAGCCAAGCGCAAGACTCACTAATGGTCGACGGCGTTAACGTACTAGAAGAAGTTCGCAGCACTCTTAAGCAAATGGAAAAATTTGTTGCACAGCTACACAGCGGTGAATGGAAAGGCTACACAGGCAAACGCATTACCGATGTCATTTCTATCGGTATCGGCGGCTCTTACCTTGGCCCTAAAGTTGTCGCTGAAGCCTTAACGCCATACGAAAAAGACGGCATTAAAGTACATTTTGTGGCGAACATCGATGGCTCAGACATCACTGGCAAACTGAAGCTAGTGAACCCTGAAACCACCATTTTTGTTATCTCGTCTAAAACCTTCGGTACCTTAGAAACCTTATCTAACGCTAACGCGGCGCGCGATTGGTTCCTAAGCAATGGCGGCTCACAAAGTGACGTTAGCAAGCACTTTGCTGCTGTTAGCTCCAACGTGAAAAAAGCTGTGGACTTCGGCATGGCGGAAGAAAACATCTTCCCTATGTGGGACTGGGTTGGCGGACGTTACTCTCTTTGGTCGGCAATTGGCTTGCCAGTTGCTATTGCCGTTGGCATGGACAACTTCTACGAATTGCTAGACGGTGCTCACCAAATGGACGAGCACTTCCGCACAGCACCGTTTGAAGAGAACCTACCGGTTATCATGGCCGCACTTGGCGTGTGGTACATCAACTTCCACAACGCACAAACTCACGCCTTAATTCCTTACGATCATTACCTACGCGCCATGCCTGCTCACATCCAGCAGCTAGACATGGAAAGTAACGGTAAATCGACGCTATTGAATGGCGATGGTGTAGAAACAGACACAGGCCCAATCATCTGGGGTGGCGCTGGCACCAACGGCCAACACGCTTACCACCAGTTATTGCATCAAGGCACACGTCTTGTGCCTGTGGACTTTATCGTCCCATTGGCGTCTCACAACCCAATTGGCGAACATCACGCACAATTGTTTGCTAACTGCTTAAGTCAGTCACAAGCTTTGATGGTTGGTAAAACACTTGAACAAGCGCAGCAAGAACTTCGTGATTCAGGTGCGACAGACGAGCAGATAGCCACTATCGCGCCACACAAAGTGATTCCTGGCAACCGCCCAAGCAATACTCTACTAACGGATAAAATGACACCAGCGACCATTGGTGCCTTGATCGCCCTCTACGAGCACCGTACTTTTGTACAAGGCACGATTTGGGGCATCAACTCATTCGACCAATGGGGCGTAGAGCTAGGCAAAGTATTGGGAACAGACATCTACAACCGCCTTGTTAGCGACAGCGACAACAGCGCACTAGATGCTTCTACTCAAGCACTGATCAAAGCGTTCAAGAAAGCTCAGGCTTAACCGCTAAACTTTCTGCAGTTGAACTAAAAACACCAGCCTCGGCTGGTGTTTTTGTTTTCTTAGTACCAATAAACAAATCGTAGGGCATCATAAGCGACAGCGTAATGTGCCGAAGAAAGCGAAGCTTTCATGTAAGTCGCGGTTTCAGCCCGACACAGAATTTGGCTCATGACACCAAATCGTAGGGCATCATAAGCGCAGCGTAATGTGCCGAAGAAAGCGAAGCTTTCATGCAAGTCGTGGCTTCAGGCCGACAACCTCTCTACATGACACCATCATCAGCCCGACACAGACTTTGGCACATGACACCAAGCCAAGCGGCGTTTCTCTTCACTTTTCAATTCTAGGTAAGGCCGCCTACCTCATCAAAACATCACTTGGCTTTCTTATGTCTCTAACTCATCTATAGAGTCAAGCAGTGCTTTAGCATTAGCTCGTGAACTCAGCAAATAGGTCGTTTCTTGCATAGACTGATAATCCGCCAATGACATCATCACAACCGACTTACCACTTTTATGCGTAACAATAACTGGCGCGTGATCATCACAAACCTTCTTCATTATTTTCGCTAAATTGGCTTGCGCTGCTTCACAATCCATCGTATCCATACTCAACACCTACTATTAATCAAACCCAATCGAATGTAGTCAAACACCAAAAACAAATCAACAACCGCCTGAGAAACGGGCATTATTGTAGGTCGCGGCGGCTTCGACCCGACAGGAACTCACATAACACCGAGCCAAGCGGCGTTTCTCTTCGAAACTACCGCCTACCTCATCGAAACGTCGCTTGGCTTTTTCTTATCTGGTCATTGAAAAATGATTAATAGAATAAGCCTTATCCTGGAAAATCCAATACAATATCTACAAAAAGATTAAACTTAAGCCCCTGAGGTTGCATGCTATTGATGAAACACTATATTTATGGTCGTCACATCGAACGACATAAATAACACTCAAAAATTGATACCACAATAACAATAGATTCAGATGACGCCAATAATACTGAGTGAAAAGTCTCAACCTGCACATAAATTCAGATGAAATTTTATTAAAAATAGAAATATCAAATAAGTTATTAAAGTGTAAGAAATAATATACAAGGATGATCATGACAACAAAGCTAGTCAAAAATAAATTTGCCAGAAAAATATCTTCTAGACTAAGGCTTCAGCTCAAACGAAAGCATATAGACAAAAAAAGTGCACCAAACAGAAAAAGCCCATGGTCTACAGGCCTGCGCCACGCGAAATCACGAATCATAAAAGTAACAGCTCCTAGAAGAATAAACATATACAATGATAAAGATGCAGTTAAAACCATTCACTTTATTAATGAACTAAAATCTTCTGTAAAAGAAGCCTCTAAGAACCCAGATACAACCAAAGTCATGGTCTGTTTTGAGCAATCATATGGCACCGAAGCAGCTGCTGCAGTTTACTTATACGCTCAACTCAGTAGACTGACAATGCGCTACCCAAATGTAAAGTTCAGCATCCAACGCCCCAAACACACCAGCAAACCTGAGAAAATAAAATCAACATTAGATGAAGTGCTAAACAGATTAGGAATATATAAGCTATTAGGACTCAGCCTTGGCAGACTAAAAGAAGGTCCAAGCGTAAAATGCTGGAACATATTCAGCAGCGACAAGGTTGACATGGAAGGTGTCATGGAAATTCTCGACTATACTCTAGAAAATCATGACAAAATAGAAGACAAAGTATATCGAGGCTTGAGTGAAGCCATCAGTAACGCTGCTGATCACGCATACTCGTCAAACATAAAAAGCGATGCAGACCTATCACTACAAAAATATTGGTTTTTATCTGCTGTTTATGACAATGAGCTGTATGTTATTGTCTGTGATCTTGGACATGGGATCCCCTATACACTCGGACACACGCAAACGACAAAAAACAAAAACATATTAAATAAGCTTTTTGATATAATAAGTCGTGAAGATAGTACAAATAAGCATAAAAATGTGTCAAAAAAGAATCATGCCAATATGATCCATGCAGCAACACTAGTCAAAGAGACACGAACAAAGCTAGACTATAGAGGTAAAGGTGGGGCAGATCTAAGGCGCATCGTAAATGATAACGAAGGTGCAGAAATGACGATAATTTCAAGGAAAGGTCGTTACAGCTATGGAATTAAATCCAAAAAGGCATCATCTAAGAAAGAAAGAAGGCATGCAATAGACGGAACAGTAGTTGGTTGGTCAATACCTCTAACTGGAGAGAAACAATGATGATCGAAATAAAAGTAACTCAGTATACTAGGTTCCCAGGCCCTCGCTATAAGAAATTAGGTAAGGGTAGCGGAGAAGAGTTCAGAGATGAATTTTTATGGCCTAGCTTAGAAAAAGACAAACAACTTATCGTCGATCTAGACGGTGCTGTGGGTTATGGATCTTCTTTTTTAGAAGAGGCGTTTGGTGGACTAATCAGAGAACATAATTTACGAGCAGATGATGTAAGCTTCCTAATGGGGCACATAAAGTCTGAAAACGACCCAACTCTAGTTGATGAGATAAGAGGATATATGCAGGATGCATTGAATGCCAAATGAGCCTCTTGGGAACTTCTTCACCATAGCAATAGTGGCGCCATACGCTATACCATTAATAGGGTTTCTAGTTATACCCTATTTGACCCATAGCTATGCATCATTACGCGAGCGACAAAGCAGACTTCACTCGATAATAAATGAGTTGCAGAATACCTTTGATGAAATAAATCAAATATTTTTTGAAAGTGTTTTAGCAAACAAAACAACCCCTGAAGAACAAATTGCTGATGCAGTAAGAGAACAGCAAATAATAATACATCTAGAAAAAATAAATGTTATTTGCAAACGCGCGTCTAAGTTTTTAAAAAATGTAAAACCAACATTTCATCAAAAAGAAGCATCTATCATTAGAAGAATTGCAACAAATGACCAGAGAAGAAAATCAGAGTTTTTGACAGAGTCTAGCCGTCAGATATCTGCTTCTCAAAACGACATAATTGAAGCCCTTAGCGAGGCCCATGTTATTAGTTTTTTTAATATATTTAAGTAATAATTTAAGCTAATTCAATAGATTATTTATACCACCAAAACTTTACACCTTCAAAGACAATAAGACCAGATACCCACTTCTAGCTAATACAAGTATTCTTTTTCAACCAACTCATAGTTTGCAATAACTTTAGAGTAGTCAAAGCTATTTTGAGCCGAATAAACCCATTATTCGGCTCAAGGATTTTATTTAGTCGCCGGCGGAAATTATCAAGATACAAATACCATCTTTTCAGTGCTATTCTTTCACTTAATCGAGGAGGACATAAAATGACTCATGTAAACAGAAGCATTGTTGAAGATGCATTGTCACTCTCAATGAACGAACGTGTAGAACTTGCCGAAAAGCTACTTGAAAGCTTAGATACACCGAATGCTGAGCTAAATGCTATTTGGGGGCAGGAGTCAGATGCTCGCATTGAAGCATATGAAAAAAAGCAGCTAACCTCTAAGCCCTTGTCTGAAGTGCTAAGAAAATATAAATGAATGTAGAATTTTTAGACATAGCCGAAAGGGAACTCGATGATGCCTTCAAATACTATGACGGCATTTATAAAGGCCTAGGGTTAAGGTTCATTGCTGAGCTAGAGTCGTCGATAGAACGAATACAAAAACCACCAGAGCAATAAATTCACGGTCAGTATTAGTAACAAGACAAATTCAAGAAGGAGCGTAGAGAATTAAAATGGTCGATTTCACCAATGGTAAATGGATTTTTGAGCCAAAATTTAGTGAAGTGAACACAGACTCAGTCTCTATAACAACTGAGCCAAACACAGATCTCTGGCAACGCAGTTACTATGGCTTTCGTAATGACAATGCTCCCGCATTACAGATCGAGTCTGAAGAAAATTTCACCTTTACCGCCAAAGCCAATTTCACTTACCACACTCAATTTGATCAATGTGGTCTTATTATCTACCTCGATAGTGAGAATTGGTTCAAAGCTTCCATTGAATACGAAAACGAAGCATTTTCAAGACTAGGAAGTGTCGTAACGAATTCTGGCTACTCAGACTGGGCCACCTCAGATATTCCCTTACCAAAAGAAATCTGGTATCGCTTAAGCCGTCGAGGAGCTGATTTCCTGATTGAGTCATCATTTGATGGTATCGTTTTCAATCAAATGCGCGTATTTCATTTGCACCAGCTTGGTGAAACGACTGTCGAGATGGGCAAATGCAACCCGCCACAACCCGCAGAGAAATCGGTGAAATTCGGTGTGTATGCGTGCAGCCCTCAGAATTCATCTTTTACCGCTACGTTCACCGATATGAGTTTAGAGCCTTGTAAGTGGCTAGCTCACTCCGCCTAAACAACGTCAAAGATAAAGCTTAGAGAATCAGGATGTTGCCAACTGTCTTTCATCACGTGAGCCGATATTCGGCTCACGTTTGTATAGGCGCTTTGCAACCTGTCGGGCTAAAGCCACGACCTACCGGAGAGTATTGTCACAATTTCAAAAGTCCCTAAGAAACCGCCTTAACCAACCACGCTTTCATCTCTTCTAAGTCGTTTTTATGATCTGGAAAATTCTCAATAACCGAGTCGATACATGCCGCAATGGCGTCTGGTCGGTAAGTCACGCCGACGAGTTTTTCTGCAAGCAGCTCAATTGGATCTGGGAATAGGCTGTCGGTGAAAGTTTGCGCGGCGGTAATTTGCGCGTTGCTCAGGTCTAGATGAATCTCTACGCCGCCCCATTTGAAGCGTTCGTCTAACGTGTGGGTAAATTGCGGTGATTTGCCAAAGTTCCAATCCCAGCTTTGTTGCTGGGCGAATTTTTCAACAAAGCCGGGCAAGTCAGGCAAGGTTTCAGGGGAAATTTCCTCTATGACAGGTACTTCGCCAAAGTATTCACAAAACGCTTCAACAATGGCGTCACATACAAGCTGGTGATCAATAGTCTGATACAAGCTATTTAGATTGCTGACTCGTGAACGTACGGAGGTGATGCCTTTAGACTGGAGCTTTTTCAGATCTGGGTTTAGGTAATTGGCTAAGCGACTTAAATCCGCATGTAACAATAAAGTACCATGATGAAAGCCACGATCTTTGGTTTCTTTGTAGGCGGAGCCTGAGAATTTACGCATCTCTTCACCTTCGCCCACCACTAAGTCATTTCGGCCATTGGCGTAACCTTCAATACCTAGCTTCTTCAAGCCTTGCAAAACAATATCGGTGGAGACTTCTTTGTTGTACTCAGGCTTGCCCGCCATGAAGGTGAAGTTAGTATTGCCCAAATCATGAAAGACCGCTCCGCCACCACTTTGGCGACGAGCAAGGTGAATTTTATCTTGCTCCATCTTGTTGATATTGCATTCTTTCCAAGGATTCTGAGAGCGGCCAATCACCACGGTGTCCGCATTACACCATAGGAACAACACTCGCTGATCTGCTGGCATGGAGCGAAAAATACAATCTTCCACCGCGAGGTTGAAGTGAGGATCATTGGAATGGGATAGTAGAATTCGGCTAGCCATGGCACTTTCTCGTTTAAGTAACTGTAAATCAGTGCACCCGATGTTAATAACATCTGTTCTTACTTACAACGACT
The DNA here is from genome assembly GCF_002806845.1 of Marinomonas sp. ef1. Taxonomy (NCBI): domain Bacteria; kingdom Pseudomonadati; phylum Pseudomonadota; class Gammaproteobacteria; order Oceanospirillales; family Oceanospirillaceae; genus Marinomonas; species Marinomonas sp. ef1. The sequence continues at coordinate 30,674 of NZ_NHTT01000010.1, forward strand.
TCGTTAGCAACAAAGACAACAGAACTAAGGATGAAGAGTTATTCTTTGAATAAATACCCGATAAAAAAAGGTAAATAATAAAAAGGGGAATCACTGTGAGTGATTCCCCTTTTTAAATTAACGCTTTTAAATAAGTGTTTAAAAATGAGTACTTTTAAAGTCTAAATTTAGCGACTTCTTGGTTTATTTGTCGTCCCAAGTCATGCAGTTTTTTAGCTTGTTCGGCGGCAAGTTTACTTGCTTCCGACATCTCATCACCAACACCTCGAATGGTTTCAGTATTGCGGCTAATTTCGAGTGTAACGGAAGATTGTTCTTCAGCAGCAGTCGCTATTTGTGCTGCCATATCATTGATTTGATTAATGGACTCAAGAATCTGACCTAAACTTAAGTTTGCTTCCTCTGCATCAGAAACGCTCTGGTTAGCCATCTCCTTACCTTTATCAGTTGCTTTAACAGCGCTTTCTGCAGCAGCTTGCAAAGACTCTATCATGCCTTGAATTTCTTGAGTTGAGCTATGAGTACGTTGCGACAAAACCCTTACCTCATCAGCTACCACAGCAAAACCACGACCTTGTTCACCTGCCCGAGCAGCCTCAATCGCTGCGTTTAGTGCAAGTAGATTGGTTTGCTCAGATATGCCGCTAATGGTTGATAGAATAGAGTTGATACTCTGTACATGCTTATTTAAATCGCTAATTATTTGGCTTGCTCGACCTACTTCTTCGGCTAAGGTTTCTGTCGAACGCTGACTTTTCTCAACTTCTTTGCGACCTTTTTCACTTACGGTGACACAGCTTCTTGCCGAATAAGCAGTTTGCTCTGCATTAGACGATATTTCTTGGGTAGCTGCCGCCATCTCAGTCACGGCAGTCGCTACCATGTGAATTTCACTTTGATGGCGCTGCAACCTATCGTTTTGCTGATCTGAAACTTTCGATACACCACTTGCTTCAGACAACAAGTCCTTAGACGTATCACTCAACCGGCTAATGATGCCATGCAGTTGTCCGACAAACCGATTGAAACTCGTTGCCAATTGACCAATCTCATCGCCACTTTTAACCTCTAAACGAATCGTTAAATCACCATTACCATTAGCAATTTCATCTAAGTTTTTAGTAATAGCACTGAGATTTTTCAACATCATTTTCAATAACAAAGACATGATAATCAAAATAACAGCCAAGATAATAAAGCTGATGATAACTTGGCTTATAAGCTGACTGCGTACTGGAGCAAATAATGTCTCTTTATCCATTACTAAAATAAGAGACCAATTTGAATTAGGGATAGCTGTCACATAAATAAGACGGTCACGGCCGTCTAATGACATATCTTGAAGCGTACGTTTAGCAACAATTTTTTCTAAAAGAGTACCTGCAAAATTTTCATTTAGTTCTGAGGCTTTTTTACTTTGTAGTTTTGAATCCGGATGCGCAACTATTTGGTCACTTTTATCAACCACTATGGCATAACCGTCACCAGGCACTTTGAGTTTATTAACAAATACCGTGAGTTGTTCCAAGGTAAGGTTGGCGCCAATAGCACCGATAAACTGGCCATCTTTTTTTACTGCTTCGGATAATGTGACAACGTATTCATTGGTACTAGCGGAAACAAATGGCGAAGCCAAGAATCGACCATTAGCCTCTTTTGCACCCTTATACCAACTGCGCACTCTTGGGTCATAATTAGGTGGGTTTAAGTTAGGGTCATTACGGTACATTTCCCCCTTTTCGTTACCATAGTAAGTAATCGAGAAGCCTAAGCCCTCTCTGACTTGATCTAACAATATATAGGGTTGAATGTCGGGGTATTCTGAAATTGTCTTGGCAAGCTTGCTTACCGCATTTTGTCTATCTTTCAGCCAGTTCCCAACGTTATCACTAAATACTTCGGATACTAGATCAACTTCCTCTTCCAGTGCTGACTCAATATTCTTTTGTAATGTAGTAACACTCTGAATAACTAAAGCAACAAAAAATACAAAGAAACAAATAACAGTAATGATAAGAATTTTTTTACGTAATGAGAAATTTTTCATAATACCAACCCATCGATTAAATCAAGGATCAAAACAACATGCTTGCACATGTGCCAATTATATTTATTTTAATTTTTAAGAGAAATGAAAATTACCTTATATAAAACATCAACTAGTACTATCGCCCAATAGGCACCAAAATTCATCATAGGTTAAGAAATAAACCGAAGTCAAAACAACTTAGTTAATTATTGTGAAATAATAGCCAAGCTTTGTGTCCAAATGATTACGACCAACCTATAAATTCAAGCCATAAAAAAACCACGATGCTTTCACATCGTGGTTTTTAGAAGCAAGCCTTTAATACCTATTATAGGTATTCGACTTTCTCGATTTCGTAAACAACTTCACCACTAGGAACTTGAATGGCAACTTCGTCACCTTCCTCTTTCCCAATAATGGCTTTCGCGATAGGTGAAGCGTAAGAAATTTTCTTCACTTTCACATCCGCTTCATCATCGCCGACAATCTTATAAGTAACCGTTTCTTCGGTATCTACATTAAACAGTGTTACTGTCGTGCCGAAAATTACTTTAGACGATACAGGCAAAGATTTAACGTCAATCACTTGTGAATCTGCAAGTTTACCTTCGATCTCTTTAATTCGACCTTCAGCAAATCCCTGTTCTTCACGAGCGGCGTGATACTCTGCGTTTTCTTTTAAGTCGCCATGCTCACGCGCGGTTGCGATATCCGCAATCACGCGAGGACGGACGACAGTTTTCAAGTGATTTAGCTCTTCTCGAAGACGAGCTTCACCTTCTACTGTCATTGGTACTTTTTTCATTATTTCCCCAAGTGCAAATCTTGCAGTCTTCTAACTTTCGTTTCACCTGTTAGGCTAATCGCCATACTCGTTGCTTCAGCACCAGCCAATGTCGTAGTGTAACAAACCTTGCGCTGTAAAGCTGTACGACGAATAACAGAAGAATCTGCAATCGCTTGCGTACCAGACGTAGTGTTGATGATGTAATCAATTTCGCCATTTTTCATCATATCAACGATATGAGGACGACCTTCATTCACCTTATTCACTTTGCGAACTTCAACGCCGCGCTCAGTTAGGTATTTAGCTGTGCCTTCGGTACCGACAAGGTCAAATCCTAGTTCAGCCAAGCGGCGAGCAACGTCTACTGCACCTTCTTTGTCCATATCGCGAACACTGATAAAAGCACGACCTGATGTAGGCAATTCAGTACCGCCACCAAGAACCGCTTTACCAAACGCTTCAGCGAAGGTATCACCCACGCCCATCACTTCGCCCGTAGATTTCATTTCAGGCCCAAGAATCGGATCGACACCCTGGAACTTGTTGAATGGGAAAACGGCTTCTTTCACGCTGTAGTAAGAAGGAATGATTTCTTTGGTGAAACCAAGCTCTTCCAGTGTTTTACCTGACATAACCAATGCAGCAACTTGCGCCAAAGAACGACCGATACACTTAGAAACGAAAGGCACAGTACGTGATGCACGAGGGTTAACCTCAATTACGTAGATTTCGCCATCCTGAATCGCAAGCTGAGTGTTCATCAAACCGACAACGCCAAGTTCTAGCGCCATGTTTTTGATCATCTCACGAATGTCGTCTTGCACTTCTTTAGACAAAGAATATGGTGGCAAAGAACATGCTGAGTCACCTGAGTGAACGCCCGCTTGTTCGATATGTTGCATGATGCCGCCGATAACCACTTGATGGCCATCGCAGATACAGTCGATATCAATCTCAATCGCTGCATTCAAGAAGTGGTCTAGCAGAACAGGGCTGTCGTTAGACACTTTCACCGCGCTGGTCATGTAACGCATCAATTCTTTTTCGTTATAAACGATTTCCATCGCACGGCCACCCAATACATAGGATGGACGCACCACAAGTGGGTAGCCGATAAGTGCGGCTTTCGCTGCAGCTTGATCAACACTACGCACTGTCGCGTTGTGAGGCTGCTTGTAACCCAAACGTTGGATCATGCTTTGGAAGCGCTCACGATCTTCTGCACGGTCAATAGACTCAGGTGTTGTACCAATGATTGGCACACCTTCGTTTTGCAAAGCACGAGCAATTTTCAGTGGTGTTTGACCACCGAATTGAACGATTACGCCTTTTGGTTTTTCTTTACGAACGATTTCTAACACGTCTTCAAGCGTTACTGGCTCGAAGTACAAACGGTCAGATGTGTCGTAATCAGTAGATACAGTTTCAGGGTTACAGTTCACCATAATGGTTTCGTAACCGTCTTCACGTAGACCTAACGCTGCGTGTACACAGCAGTAGTCAAACTCGATACCTTGACCGATGCGGTTCGGGCCACCACCAAGGATGATGATTTTTTCACGATCCGTTGGCGCCGCTTCACACTCGTCTTCGTACGTTGAGTACATATACGCTGTATTAGTGGCAAATTCTGCTGCACAGGTATCAACACGCTTGTAAACTGGATGAACGTTCATTAAGTAACGACGCTCACGCATAGACTTTTCAGTCACACTTAACAAGCTAGCAAGACGCGCATCAGAAAAGCCTTTACGCTTCAAACGACGAATTACGTCGTAAGTCATGTCTATCAGACCTTTGTCTGCCAACGCTGCTTCTTCTTTGATCAAGTCTTCGATTTGCACCAAGAACCAATGATCAACACCTGTTGCTTCGTAAACTTCGTCGACTGTCATACCAGAACGGAAGGCATCACCGATGTACCAAATACGGTCAGAACCAGGAGATTGAAGCTCGTAAGCCAATTTCTCTTTGCTGTTTTCTTCAGCAAAATCCAACTGAGGATTGAAGCCATCAGAACCAACTTCTAAGCCGCGCAATGCTTTTTGCAAAGACTCTTGGAAAGTACGGCCAATCGCCATAACTTCACCAACCGACTTCATTTGCGTGGTTAGACGATCATTCGCTGTTGGGAATTTTTCGAACGTGAAACGAGGAATCTTAGTTACAACGTAGTCAATTGCTGGCTCGAAGCTCGCTGGAGTTTGGCCACCAGTGATGTCGTTTTGCAACTCATCAAGGGTGTAACCAATCGCCAATTTTGCTGCGATTTTTGCAATTGGGAAACCTGTCGCTTTCGATGCCAAAGCAGACGAACGAGATACACGAGGGTTCATCTCGATAACCACAAGACGACCTGTTAGAGGATCCATACCGAACTGTACGTTGGAACCACCCGTTTCTACGCCGATCTCACGTAATACCGCCAAAGAAGCGTTACGCATGATTTGATATTCTTTATCCGTCAAGGTTTGTGCTGGCGCGACAGTAATGGAGTCACCAGTGTGAACACCCATTGCGTCGAAGTTTTCAATCGCACAAACGATGATGCAGTTGTCTTTTTTGTCGCGGACAACTTCCATTTCGTACTCTTTCCAACCGATCAAAGATTCATCGATTAGCAATTCGTTGGTTGGAGACAAATCCAAACCACGAGTACAGATTTCGTCGAACTCTTCCATGTTGTACGCGATACCACCACCGGTGCCACCCATGGTGAAGGAAGGACGAATGATACAAGGGAAGCCTACTTCAGCTTGAACTTTAAGCGCTTCTTCCATGTTGTGGGCAATACCCGCACGTGGACACTCAAGACCAATCGCACGCATCGCTTTATCAAAACGGCTACGATCTTCCGCTTTGTCGATAGCATCAGCTGTCGCACCGATCATCTCAACATTATATTTTTCTAGCACACCGTGACGCTCAAGATCCAACGCACAGTTCAATGCAGTTTGACCGCCCATCGTCGGTAGAACCGCATCTGGACGCTCTTTTTCAATAATTTTTTCTACGGTTTTCCATTCAACTGGCTCGATGTAAGTCGCATCCGCCATCGATGGATCTGTCATGATGGTCGCTGGGTTTGAGTTCACCAGAATAACGCGAATACCTTCTTCACGCAGCGCTTTACACGCTTGCGCACCAGAATAGTCAAACTCACAAGCCTGACCGATAACAATAGGGCCTGCACCTAAAATTAAGACGCTTTTTATGTCAGTACGTTTTGGCATAATATTTCGCTCCGCTCCTACTTTTAGGCTTTAGTGGCTTTGATGTTTTCAATGAACTGATCAAACAACGGCGCAACATCGTGTGGCCCCGGGCTCGCTTCAGGGTGACCTTGGAAGCTGAATGCACTCTTATCTGTACGCGCGATGCCTTGCAAAGAGCCATCGAACAAAGATTTGTGAGTCATCACAAGGTTAGCTGGCAAGGTGTCTTCGTCTACCGCAAAACCGTGGTTTTGGCTGGTGATCATCACAGTGCCTTTTTCGATAGCTTGTACCGGATGGTTTGCACCGTGGTGACCAAACTTCATTTTCTTGGTTTTCGCGCCAGAAGCCAAAGCCAAAAGCTGATGTCCAAGACAAATACCAAAGACAGGAATCTCTGTTTCTAGGATTTCTTTAATAGCTTGAATCGCGTAGTCACATGGCTCTGGGTCACCAGGTCCATTGGATAGGAATACGCCATCTGGATTCATCGCCAAAACGTCACTTGCTGGAGTTTTTGCTGGCACAACAGTTAAACGGCAACCGCGCTCAACCAACATACGAAGAATGTTGCGTTTCACACCGAAGTCATAAGCAACCACGTGGAAATCGAAAGATTCTGGCGTAGAGTGGCCCTTCACAAGATCCCAAGTAGACTCAGTCCACTCGTATGCTTTCTCTACCGTTACTTCTTTCGCTAGATCCATGCCTTTCAAGCCTGGGAAAGCTTTGGCAGCAGCAACCGCAGCCGCTTCATCTAGGCTTTCACCTGCCATGATGCAACCTGCTAGCGCGCCTTTTTCTCGTAGAATACGTGTCAATTTACGAGTATCAATGTCGGCAATACCAACCACGCCTTTGCGCTTCAAGTAAGAATCTAAAGATTCTTGTGAGCGCCAGCTGCTAGCAACCAAAGGAAGATCACGAATAATCAAACCTTCACACCAAATTTTGTCGGATTCTTCGTCTTCAGAGTTAACGCCAGTATTCCCGATGTGGGGATAGGTCAAGGTGACCATTTGTCGAGCATAGGAAGGATCAGTAAGAATTTCTTGATAACCGGTCATCGAGGTGTTAAATACTACCTCGGCCGTTGAGGAGCCATCTGCTCCGATCGACACCCCTTTAAAAATAGTGCCGTCTTCCAGAGCCAGAATCGCTGATGTTGCCAAAGGAACCTCCCATTTAGAGACTATCAGGTTGCAAAAAAGCGAGATAAACCGGCGGCTCATCTCGCTTTTAAGAAATTGCGTTTTTGCCGTTCTTCCAATGATGGATAACCAATGGATCTCGCGTTCAAAAAATCTGCCTAATTCTACTCTTATACGGCTTTTGCGTCCACCGAATTGCCGAGAAAACAGGCAAAAACACGGAATTTGAACGCATTTTTTCTTGACTTCTTAGTCAAGAATAAAAATAGAGCAAAATAACCTCTTAGCACAACAATCCATCAGCTACATTTTTGGCAGCGTCGTAACCATTTAAGTTACCTAATACAGTTAATGAAAAAACCATAGCTGCGGCAGGCCCTTTGCCTGTCAAAATGTTACCATCCATTACTACAGGTTCATTGGCAATGTACTCAGCACCAATCAATCCATCTTCAAAACCTGGGTAACACGTCGCTTGTTTATCTACGACAAAACCATGAGTACCAAACACTACCGCCGGTGACGCACAAATAGCCGCTAATAAAGCATCTTGGATGTCATGTTTTTCCAATATATCGATTAGCAATTCACAATCACGTAAATGCTCAGCACCTGGCATTCCACCAGCCAACACCACGGCATCAAAGATTTGCTCGCCAACCTCGGTTAATAAAACATCGGCTTCGAGTTTCGTGCCGTGCGCCATAACAACCTGTTTGGTCTCGTGAATACTCGCCACAGTGACTTCCACGCCACCACGTCGCAACACATCGATAATCGTAATGGCTTCAATATCTTCATTGCCGTTAGCAATAGGAACCAATACCTTGCTCATACCTTACCTCTTTCAGATACATTAAATTCATAAAAGCTTTCATGCGACTACTGCGTTTAAAAACTTTTCTATTTTTAGCGTAAACAAACATGCCGCTTCGTGGCCTTGTTCTGTTTGTCCTTTTTTTTCTATTTGATAATAATTTTTTCGGCGACCAACTTGTTCGAACCCTAACGATTCGTACAGCGAAATGGCTCCTAGATTCGACTCGCGCACTTCCAATAACAGCTCACTGACATCTTGCTGCGCGACCGCTTCTGACCAAACTATCATCAACTGTCTGGCTAGCCCCTGTCTACGGACAGAGGAATCAATCACAATTAATTCTAATTCGGATTGATCAAGCACCACCGAAGCAGTTAACCAACCAACGATCGATTTTTGCGTCGCATCACCTAATTCAACAACCCAATTTTTGCGCGTTTGTAATGCTTCAGCGACCAAATTTTCACCCCAAGGGTGAGGGTTAGACAAGGCATCAAGTTGAATAATAGGTAGTAAATCTGACTGAATCGCCAGACGAATAGAAACAGAAGGAATCATAAAATTAAACGCCTCATCAAAGGCAAAGAGATTAACGGAAAAAGCTTGATTGCATCGCTTGCCATGCGTCCTTGCGCAGTTCAGGAATACGATACAATTCAGACAAACTTACGATGTGCGCAGTAGGATATTGTTTTAAAAGGCTTTCAGGCGGTAAATCTTCCACCAACTGAGTAATTTGTGCACCAGCCAGCACTAGCCATGGAGTATCAGGAAAATCTTTTACCAAACGGCCCACATAGCTTTCTAACGCGCCAAACAGCCAATCGGTACGATTCAAGAAGTACGGATTGCGCAATTGCCCCGGCCAACTAAACGCACTGCCCTGCCATTCATCAATCGGCTGTTTTAACAAGGCTTGCCCCATTTTTAACGCCAAACGCTCAATGTCTTCTGCTTGGGAAAATACTTGAGGTACATCACTTAGAATCAAAAGCTTATTAGACAAGGCGTAAGCATGAATATTCAATCGCGTAATTTGGGTGTTCAGCGTTGGATCTGGCTCAACCACAATATCGACAGCCAATTCTTCAATTGGCTGCAAATCTTCGACGATAATTTCCGGTCCCGCATTTAACTGCTCACGAAGGTTATGAACCAAGGGCTCTTTTTCTTCAGGCGATAATTTAGGCATTGGAGCGGGCACAGGCTCAGCAGATCTAAATCCGGCTGAAGGCTGATCGCGATAAGAGTCTGCAAAGGAAGAGTTGGACGGCGCGTCCATATCAATAGGCCAAGGCTGTACTGGCATGAAAACCGTACCCGAAACACTGTCCGTGACAGACTCATTTTTCTCAATAGACAACCAGGACACCACGCCCATTTGCGCTAAGCAATGGGTTTGAAAAGCCTGTTGAGGTGGTAATTCGCGGGACATAGTAACCTTAATCGCAGCCTAAAAAATGCACATTCATCGATTTAAATACTGGTAAGCAAATATACTCGCTTACGCCACCAGATGCCACTTGATGGCCTAAAGCTTGCTAGAGATCTTTGCACTATGGCTGTGTATAATCACAACCAATTTAAAGCAACCCTATAAAAGGTATGAAAACATGGTGTCTCTGTTATCTCGTTTGATGGTTATCGCTGCCGTTTCGATCAGCAGCTTCAGCTTCGCCGACAGCTTGCCTGACCTTAAAGGCCGTACTATTTTAGCCGTCACCGAAAATGCCTACACACCACTTAACTTTGTCGATCCAGCAACGGGCGAAGGCATTGGTTGGGAATACGACGCCATGAACGAAATTGGCAAGCGTCTAAACGCTAACATTGAATGGCACCTAAGTAGCTGGGACACCATGATCCAAGCCGTCAAACAGGGCCAATACGATGTCGGTATGGACGGCATCACAATTAATGAAGAACGCGCCGCGCAAATTGACTTCACCATTCCTTACATGACCTCTCAACAGTTCATGTTGGTTCGTGCCGATGAAAAACGCTTTAATGATGCCAAATCCTTTGCCGCTAACCCCGACTTACAATTTGGTGCACAAGCAGGCACAACCAACTTTTATGTGGCCGTTTACGATGTGCTTGATGGCGATGAAAACAACCCTCGTATCACCTTACTAGACACCTTTGGAGCATCAGTTCAAGCGCTGAAATCTAGCGATGTCGACAGCGTACTAATGGACGCCGCGTCTGCCCGTGGTTACATCGGCGCCAATCCTGGTGCATTCAAAATTGTTGGCGGCCCGTTGGGTTCTGAAGATTTTGGCTTCATTTTGGCTCCGGGTTCAGACCTTGTTAAACCGATCAATGCGGCAATCGAAAGCATGAAAAAAGACGGCACCTTAGAAGCGCTAAACAAAAAATGGTTCTTCGACTATAACCGCTAAAAAAACCAGTCAATAGAAACAACAAACTCACAGCAACGGATCTTATACTTTTATAGCGATCCGTTTTTTATTGTTAACCACCACGGAACGGTCTTGCTATGAATGTATTATGCCCTTTAAAAAATCCCTAGAACGCACGCCTTGGTGGCTCGTCACCATCATTATTATTGCTCTGGTTCTGCTATGGAACATGGTTTCCGACCAAAGCTACCAACGCATAGCCGGCGCACTAAGTGAAGGCTTACTCACCACAATCGGCGTAACATTCACCGCATTTATACTAGCAAGTTTTCTTGGGCTATTAATTGCACTGGCAGGATTTTCTCGTCATCGCATACTTCGTGAATTCGCCCGTTTTTATGTAGAAATCTTCCGCGGCGTGCCCGTTCTCGTACTACTGTTCTACATCGCCTTTGTCGGCGCACCAGAAATGGTAAAATTCTACAACTGGGCATTACAAATGCCGATTGAAGCGGGCTGGATAGAAGAAGCTCGCACACGAGACTTTACTCTTCTATGGCGCGCCATTATTGCCCTTGCGATTAGTTACAGCGCCTTCATTGCAGAAGTCTTCCGCGCAGGCATTCAAGAAGTGGGCAAAGGACAAATAGAAGCCGCAAAAGCATTAGGCTTATCAAACTGGCATCGCTTCCGCTTGATCACCCTTCCCCAAGCCATGCGTAAAATCTTACCTCCCCTTGGCAACGACCTCGTAGCCATGATCAAAGACTCCGCACTCGTCTCGGTATTAGGCGTGCAAGACATCACCCAACTTGGCAAAGTCTTCAGCTCCTCCACCTTCCAATTCTTCGAAACCTACAACGTCGTCGCCTTCATGTACCTCGTACTCACACTCAGCTTATCGTTAATGATACGCGCCTTTGAAACGCACCTAAGACGCAATGATCATCATTGACTCAAGGCGACGCCACCCTAACCTTCCCCTTGGAAGTGATAAGGGGAAGGAACAAAGACATATCCGCAAACGCCCCAAACATAATGAGCGAATAACATTCCGACGAGGTAGGCGGTAGTTTCGAGGAGAATGTTATTCGGTCGATGATCACAAAGGCTTAGGCCTTCTAAGCTTAACCATTAAACACGGGGATAATGTCTCTGCCGTATTTGGCGATGATTTCTTCTTCGTCGCCGCTGTCTAGGTAAATGTTGAACTGCGTGGTTCCCGCTGTTTCTAGGTCTTTAATCTTGGCAATATGATCCTCGACGGTTCCCAATACACAGAAGCTTTTCACTATGTCTTCGGTGATGAAATCCAAGAATGGGTTGTCGCTTTGACCGTGTTTGGAGTAATCATAACCACGGCGTTTTTCGATGTAATCCGTTAAGCTTTTTGGCACTAAACCTGAATCACTGCCATATTGTTCAACGATATCTGCCACATGGTTACCCACCATGGCAGGGAACCATTTGGTGTGTTCGATACAGTAATCCATATCACCAAAGTAAGCTGGCGCAGCGGCTTGGACTTTGAAGTTAGACATATCACGACCTGCAGCTTCACCAGCGTTAATGGCTTGATCTTTAAACCATTTCACCAAATCAGGATCACCAATTTGCAAAATCAAACCATCGCCAACTTCACCAGCGGTGGCTAAGGCTTTCGGGCCATAAGCGCCAATCCAAACTGGTAATTCGTAGCCTGTCGCCCAAGGCAGTTTAACGGGTTCAGGACATTCGCCATATTCCACTTCTTCACCACGAACCATGGCTTTTACCTTGGTGGTAAATTCCGCAAGGCGCGCTAATGTCGCTGGTTTTTTGCCCATCACTCGCATGGAAGAATCACCACGACCAAGACCGATGTCGAAACGACCATTACTTTGATGCGCCAAGCTCGCGTATAAGCTGGCGGACAAAGACCAGTCACGAATATTCGGGTTAGTCACACAAGGACCAAAACGCATGGTTTTGGTGTGCTCCATACACATTGCCATGGCCACAAACGACTCACGCCAAAGAATGTGAGAATCGTAAAACCAGCAGTAAGTGAAACCAGCCGCCTCCGCCTGACGAACAAGATTTCGTGCGCGATCTGGGCTGACGAAGCCTTTAAACGTAATGCCAAATTCCATAATGTGTTCCTCTTGTGATTGTGCTTTTTTAATATTTTTCAAAATTTGAAACTGTGTTTGACAAAGTATTGATAAGCGCTTTAGAGCACTCTCTACGATGTGCTGAGCAAAACCAAGACGAGGCAAAAACAGACGAAAAAGCGGAGTCTATAAGTTATAAATGAGCATTTTGAGTCTGTTTTTAACAAAGTATTGGTGCGCTCAGTAATCGCACCTAATGATCTGGTGGACAGATACGAACTCCCGCATGACTAAACGGCACCTCTTTCGAAATATTCAAACGAATCAAAATCGGCGTTAGCGCTTCAACGCAACGAGCGCTTTCAGCTAACCCAGCGTTGTAGGCTTTGGTGCCCATTTTTTCGATTAACGCCATGACACGTTTTTTGGCATCAAGGTCATTGCCGCACACCAAGATGTCGCAGTTGATGCCACGAGATAAGTCATTCAAAGTCACTGCCGACACGTTATGTAAGGCGCCAATAACAGGAATTTCGTCGCCTAATAACAACTGAGCCGATTCTGTCACCGAGCCAGCTGCTGGCATCACCACGGCCTTTGGGTTACCCGGAGCCAATGGCACAACGATGTCGACCAAGGTTTTGCCAACGAGTAATGGTGCTAATGCTGTCAAGGTGGCATCGTGACCACTATAGGGAACCGATAAAATCACCAGATCGTCTGCGGCTTTGGTCGCGTCTTCCATCGACAAGCCCGTAATGTCCGCCTTACAATCCTGTTCCGCCAAGGTGGCGATAAGCTGCTGTGCGGTTTCTGCTGCCTTGGCAGGATCACGAGAGCCCAATACCACGCTGACGCCAGCCAATGCTAAACGCAGGGCCAGTCCTTTCCCTTGCGGGCCGGTTCCGCCAATGATGGCGACTTTATTGTTTGCTTCGTCTTTCATCTAAAAAGATCCTCGTTGTGAGCACGAATCAGGTCTCGGCTCGAACTGTCGGTTTTTGGCCAAGATAGGCCGCGGAATACAATCACTGGCGACTTGGCGCTTTTTTCCATCAGTAAGCCAGATGCTGCAGCCAGTTCATCCGCAAAGGCTGGCGCGGTGACACTCAAAGGTCGTCCAAAGGCATCCAGCTCACCCAACATGTGCATCACGCCCGGCACATTCGCCAAGCCAATCGCCACGTTGGTTTGCCCCAATCGCCAAGGACGACCAAAGGTGTCGCTGATCACCACGCCCAAATCACAGCCAAAATGGGCTTCTAATTTGTGACACAGTAATTGCGCACTTTTGTCTGGGTCCTCGGGGAGTAAAATCAGTTGACCGGGATGGTCGGCATTGGATTCATCCACCGCCGCATTGGCGCAGATGTAGCCATTTTTATGTTCTGCGATCAGCACGCCTTCTTCTTGATCAGGTCGTTTCATCGCTCGAACAATACGTGTTGATTGCGAAAGAATAACTTCAACTTTACGCGGGTCTTTATTAACGGTTTTCGCCAACTCGATGGCTTCTTCACTGGGCGTAATGTCTTCCAAATAGGCACAAGCACCCTCGCTTTTAGATACCACTTTGTGAGCAATGACCAAGATGTCGCCAGCTACCAAGGTTTGATTTTGCGTAGTTAAGGTATCAATAATTTTTTGTGCTAAATCGTCGCCCTGCTGAAAATCCGGCAAGCCCATCAAGCGGAACATACTCATTGAATCAGGCATAGTGGCGCTCCTTAATGAGCGATTTTTTCATCAATGAGGAACCAGTGTCGCGCCATGCTTTGAAGCGTTCAGGTTGACGAATCACGGCAACTTTAAGGTCTTCACTCTGATCGATATCCAACGCGAGATTGGCAAGATGCAAACTACGACAAACCAGTCGATTATTCGCGGCGTTAGCTTTGTGGGCAGACGCCGAATCACAACCATATTCAAAATGAATCGCATCCGGAGGCGATGTTAATAACGCATTAGTACCGCCGTCTTTGGCAACGGCAATCACTACTTGCGCGTCATGAATTGCCGTCATCAACGTGGTGATTTCTTTAGGGTCCAAAACCGCAATGTCACTAGGAACAATAAGTTGGCTGTCGTAGCCGGATTTTTTCACCCAATCACAGGCAAAATCCAACGCGCCGTTTAAACCCTTTTCCCCATCGTCAAACAAGGTGTTTGCTTCATAAGATTGAGCAATACTAAGTACTTCAAGGGATTCACTCACCACCAGCACGTCTAACATGGGGAAATGTCGCTGAAAAAATGCCAAGGTGTTTTCAAACAGTGTCAGGGACAAGCTTTCACGAGCCGCATCCGACAAACTGCCAACCAATCTTTGTTTGGAACGCTTGGGCGATTTCATCGGAATCACTACGCAAAGCTTATCGATTAAGTGATAAATGCTTGGAGAATACGTTGCAGAATGATGTGTCATTAGGCCGCCCTCTGCTTTTTATAATATAAGGCGAACTCGACCACTTGCGTGAGTAACGCCGTTTTTTCCTCAGGTGTTTTCATCAGAGTTGGCGTTACCAGTACATCCAGACCTTGCGCTTGCAACCATGCGGTATCTTGCTGATCCACATCGTCAATCACCATGCCATGCAAAAATGAACTGTAACAGTCAAAGATGCCTTTTGAATCGATGCTTTTCCCTGCACTTTCGAGCATTTTATCCGCAGGGCCTTTTACCGTTTTTCCGCCAATTAAAGGTGAAACAGCAATGACATAAGCGCCGCTTTTTTCCACTGCTTGCTGAATTTCCGGCACAGCGAGAATGGCACCAATGCTGACAATCGGATTGCTCGGCGCGATGATAATTAAGTCACTGTTAGCAATTTGTTCTAAGGCTTCACGAGTCGGCTTGGCGTTTGCGATGCCTTGATACTCGATATCTAGCACGTCGGACTGACAATGCTCGCGCACAAAGAACTCTTGGAAAGACAACCAGCCTTGTGGCGTCTTCACTCGGGTTTGCACTACATCGTTGGTCGGCAACAAAATCGGCACGCTAACGCCATGACGCTTCGCCAAACGTTCGGTAATCTCGCTAGCGCTGACGCCTTGGTGTTTTAAATTCGTTCGGTAAATATGCGTGGCTAAATCCAAATCACCCAAGGTCATCCAAGTGTCTTGTCCTAAGGCTTTTAACTCAGTCAGTACTTGGTGAGTTTCGTTCTTGCGTCCCCAACCTTGCTGGCGATCGATCTGATCGCCCAAGGAATAAATCAAGGTATCGATATCTGGTGAGACCCAAAGACCGTGAAATTCATCGTCGTCAGCAATGTTACCAATGATCTTGGTCGAGCTGGCGTATTGGCTTTTTGCCAAACCTTCTGCGGCTTTGGCACCACCAACCCCGCCAGCCAACAAGGTGATATTTAAACCTGTCATTACGCCACTCCCTGAATCGCAATGCGGTTCGTTAATGCTAAGCTGGCGCCATTCCCTTCAACTAAATAGTCCTTTACCACTTCATATTTGGTACTGCGCTGTACCGCATGCAAACCCGCCGCTTGGATATTAGCGACCATATCTTCTGGGAAGACTTCTTGACCATGCTTAGCACCAGCCGCGCGGGAAATGCTTTCGTTCATCAAGGTGCCGCCCAAATCATTAGCGCCTGAGCGCAGCATTCTAGCGGCCACATCTGGGCCCATTTTCACCCATGAGGCTTGGATGTTATCGATATGACCTTGCAGCATCAGGCGAGCAATGGCGTGCATTTTGAAATGCTCGTCTTGGGTTGGGCCAGGGCGAACCTTGTCTGGGTTGTCGTTGTATAAACGGGTTTCGTAATGGATAAAACCCAGTGGAACGAACTCGGTAAAGCCGCCGGTTTCTTTTTGAATATCGCGTAATAATTTGAGGTGATTTGCCCAATGAATCGGCTGATCCACGTGACCATACATAATAGTCGACGTCGTCGGCACACCAACAGAATGAGCGGCTTTGATAATGCGCACCCACTCTTCTGTGGTGAGTTTATTTTTGGTCAGTTGTTTACGTACTTCGGTATCTAAAATCTCTGCCGCTGTGCCCGGCATAGAACCCAAACCAAGGTTCTTTAACTCGGTCAGAAAGACTTCTGGCTCAAGACGGCCTTTTTTGCAGCCATACCAAATTTCAAATGGCGAAAAGGCGTGAATATGAATTTCTGGCACACGTTTTTTCACCGCAATAATAAGGTTACGGTAATAATCTGCGTCTATGTCTGGATGCAATCCACCTTGAATACAAACTTCTGTCGCACCGCGATTCCAAGCTTCTTCGGCTCGATCTGCAACTTGCTCAACGGTGAGAAATTCCGCTTCTTTATCGCCTTTTTCTTTAGCGAAATTGCAAAATCGGCAACCCATGTAACACACGTTAGTGAAATTGATATTGCGCGTAATCACAAAGGTTCCGACATTGCCGACGCGTTTTTCACGCACTTTATCAGCGGTGTCTAACACCGCTTGGGCTTCTGCACCTTGCGTAGCAAACAGCACACAGGCGTCTTCGACATTCAGCTCTTCGCCCAATAAAGACTTATCCAAAATAGTTCGAACAGATTCACTTACTTGGGCATTGTTTGACGTTAAAGGAAATAGGTTCATGCGATAACTCCTCCACTCACTTGAGCTGCACGGCTAACCAGCGACGCGACTCGTTGCGTTAAATTAGGTGTTAGATATTTATTGTCCTGATGCTGAAAGCGGTCATAAATGGTCAGACGTTCTGCCAGCGAATAACCCAAACCTTCACAAGCTTGTGCCACGCTACTGATCTGCGGCCATGCTCGTTCTGGGTTAATGAAGTCTTTGGTCAAAGGCGAAATACCGCCCCAATCATTGATACCTGCATTGATGTAACTGCCATATTCGACTTCCAAATTTGGCGGTGCTTGTATGCTGATGTCATCGGGCAAGATCAAACGGGCAACGGCGATGGTGCGCTTCATGTCGTCTAAATTGGGTTCTTGATAATCGGCCATTGCCGTGCCTGCTTTGGCGCGAAAGTTCTGAATGATGACTTCTTGAATATGCCCATAGGTAAGATGGCGATCACGAATGGCGATGAGGCTGTTTACTCGGTCTGTCCAGCTTTCACCAATGCCAATCAGGATTCCCGTAGTGAAGGCGATATCAAGTCGACCCGCTTGCTCTATGGTGTCGAGCCGACGTTTTGGGGTTTTGTCTGGACAAGCATAATGGGCTTGACCTTTCTTGAGTAAATCGTTGGACACGTTTTCAAGCATCATCCCCATGCTGGCGGCGACGGGTTTTAGGCGTTTCAGTTCGCCGAACGACAAGGCACCCGCATTCACGTGAGGTAATAAGCTAGTGTGAGTTAACACGCTTTCGCATTGGTCATGCAGATAATCTAAGGTGCTGTCGTAACCTAAATGGGCAAGCATGTCGCGAGCCTTCTGATGACGTTCTTCTGGACGCTCGCCCAAGCTGAACAAAGCTTCTTTGCAATCTAATGCTGCGCCTTCTCGTGCAGTTTTTAACACTTGCTCCGGCGTCATATAGTTAGCGTGAGGCGAATCTGGCGATTGCACAAAAGTGCAATAACCACAGGTGTCACGACACATATTAGTTAAAGGTATAAAAACCTTTTTTGAATAAGTTAGCTGTTTGCCCCAAGCGTTATCACGCGCTTTAGCGGCTTCTTGGCAGAGTGCGTACAAGTCTGGCCCAGTAGCAAACTCATAAGATATGGCTTCAGAATCAGAGATCATATTCACTCCACGCTTTAGTGATTAAATGAGGTTTTATTAACTTTTTTACCATTTGGTATAAAAATTAATAGCAATCATTTTGCGCATAGTAAATTGTTTTTATTAGTGCAAAACACGCACTGATAAAGGGCTAGCGTTCTAAAGTTTAGTTAAGCAAAAAGTTAACCAAAAGGTTAAGGTGATGAAAAGTGGCGTTTTTTTACACAATTCAATTGATCATAAAAAACGCCATTTATTGAAATAACCGAAGAAAAAATCTATGAAATTATTTTTAATTATTTTTTTTGGCACCAAGAGCGCGCACAACGAAATCCGTCACCGCTAATTCTGCGCGTTCAAAATCATCTTCATCCAAACGATGTTTGCCTAATAGCACTTCCATTTGTACCGAAAAATCAGCATAGGTTTGTGTCGCCGCCCAAATAGTAAAAAACAAATGCTCTGGGTCTATATCGTCGACTAATCCCTTATTTATCCATGACTTAAACAAAATAACATCTCGATCAAATTGAGGTTTTAAGTGGCTAATCAGGTACTCTTTTAAGACGGGTGCACCGCTGATGATTTCATGAGCAAAGACCTTAGAACCATTCGGATACAGTCGTGAAAGCTGCATTTTTTCATGCACATAACAACGAATAATCGCTTCAGGTGTGTCGCCCTGAGTTTCTAGGAAAGACAGCTTCTCTATCCATATATCGAGCATCTCTTTTAACACTCGTTTGTAGAGTAACTCTTTGTTTGGAAAGTAATAAATAAGATTTTGCTTAGAAATAGTTGCGGTTACCGCAATCGCTTCCATCGACGAACCACTGTAGCCTTTTTCTGCAAATACCACTTCAGCAGAACGCAATATACGTGACTCTAATTCTTCTCTATTAATTGATTGTTTTGTGCGTTTCGCTTTCTTCTCAACCAAAATCCAATCTGCCTTAAATAAAAAATGTATTCTTTTTCAATCTCATAAGACGCTGTTTTTATTAAACATTATCTTTTTCACAGCTTTTAAAATAGCACAGTCAGATGACTCTAACGAGTCTTTCTCTGCAAACTTGATTAAAACTTGGCCTGCTTATTGCTGACCTGAAAGACAAGTTGTTGATCTTTTTTTATCAACGTTTTTTACCTTTTGGTAAAGGTATTGGGAGCAAGAGTAGGAGCAAGCCATGCAAGACCTTCGTATCAATGAGCAGCGCCTTTGGGACACCCTAATGGAAATGGGCGACATTGGCGGTACAGAGAAAGGCGGTTGTAACCGTCTTGCAGGAACAGACTTAGACAAACAAGCCCGCGACCTTTTTGTTTCTTGGTGTGAAGCCTGCGGCTGTACCGTTGAAGTCGATAAAATCGGCAATATCTTTGCTCGTCGCTCTGGCATAAATAATGATTTACCCGCTGTCGGGACCGGCAGCCATCTTGACACTCAACCTACTGGCGGTAAGTTCGACGGTGTCTTTGGCGTTCTTTCTGGTGTTGAAGTATTACGTACGCTTCATGAAAACAAGATTGAAACGCCCACGGCAATGGAATTCTCCGTCTGGACTAACGAAGAGGGCTCGCGCTTCCAACCTGCGATGCAGGGCTCAGGAACCTATGTTGGCCGCTTCGATCTGGAAACCGAATTAAACAAAACCGACGTCAATGGTATTCGTCTCGGCGACGAACTTGAACGTATTGGTTACTTGGGCGAGATGGAATTGGGCAGCCGACACATGGGCGCATTTTTCGAAGCTCATATCGAGCAAGGGCCAATTCTTGAAGACGAAGAAAAAGCCATCGGCATAGTCCGACTAGGCCAAGGTATTCGCTGGTACAACATTGAGGTAGTTGGTCGCCCTTCTCATTCAGGCACCACACCAATGCATCTTCGCAAGGACGCTATGTTAGCGGCTTCTGCCATTGTTACCGAAATGAACACCATCGCGCATCGTCATGAAAATGGCTTGGGGACGGTGGGTTTTATGCAAGTCTGGCCAAACTCACGCAATACGATTCCGGGCAATGTGAAATTCAGCGCCGACCTTCGTAATCCTAAACCTGATGTATTGCTCACCATGCACGAAGAGCTATTGGCGTTTTGCAAAGAAATCGCTCTCGACCATGGTGTAGAAGTTAACGTCGATCCATTTTGGTATTTCGCTCCCGTGGAATTCAACGCTTCCGACGATGTAAAAGCAGCTACAGAAAAACTCGGTTATAGCCATATGGACATTTACGCCGGTGCGGGTCACGACGCCTGTTACATGGCAGATCTTGTTCCAACTGGAATGATTTTTACGCCTTGTTTGAACGGCATCAGTCACAACGAAGCGGAATACAGCTCGCCTGAAGAATGTGCTGCCGGAGCCAATGTACTGCTGCATGCCATGCTCGAAGCCAGCGAACGCATTGCTAAAGAGCATCAATAAAATTCGAACATTAGAAGAATACAAGAGAAGAAAAAACGCGGGCTGAGATTCATAAAGGCAGCTCAACTTGAATGAAGACCTATAAATACATCAACAAATAGAAGAGGTGGCAAAAATGACCAGCAAGTCTGTTAAACAAGGTGAGTTTTATGAGTTGGAGGTCGATGGCGACCTCCAACAAAGTCCAGCGTATAACGACGATTTAGCGCCAACCAAAGTAAAAGATCGCACTTGGAGCAAATGGAATATTGCTGCGTTATGGGTGGGTATGTCTATCTGTGTGCCGACTTATACTTTGGGTGGTGTTCTAACCGCCTACTTCGGACTATCGGTAATGGAAGCGCTATTTACCATTCTCGTCGCTAACATAATATTGCTGGTCCCACTGACATTGAATGCCTACCCAGGCACTAAGTTCGGTATTCCTTTTCCTGTGTTATTGCGCTCATCATTCGGCATGATTGGATCAAACATTCCGTGCTTGATTCGTGCTCTGGTGGCCTGTGGCTGGTTTGGTATTCAAACCATGTTTGGTGGCTTGGCAATTCATTTATTCTTGTCTGCCGTATCCGATGGTTGGGCAAGTTTAGGTGGCGTTGGCGAAGTGATCGGTTTCTTCATTTTCTGGGCTCTGAACATGTACGTGGTAATCCGCGGCGCAGAATCTATCAAGTGGATGGAAACCTTATCCGCACCATTGTTATTAATCGTAGCCATTGGTCTGATGTTTTGGGCGAGCGACAAGGTATCTTTTACTGAGCTGCTTGCAACACCAGCGAGCCGCCCTGCCGACGCTGGCTTTATGGGTTACTTTCTTGGTGGTCTGACTGCTATGGTGGGCTTCTGGGCAACCTTGTCATTGAACATTCCCGATTTTAGCCGCTATGCAAAATCGCAGAAAGATCAGGTTATTGGTCAAATCGTTGGTTTACCTATCACCATGTTTTTCTTCGCGGCATTAGGTGTGGTGCTAACGGCTGCATCTACAACGCTGGTTGGTGAAACAATTTCTGATCCGATTTCTTTGATTGGTAAAATCGACAGCCCATTCTGGGTTGCTGTTGCAATGATCTTGATCGTCATTGCCACGCTTTCAACGAATACTGCAGCCAACGTGGTTTCTCCAACCAACGATTTCCAAAACATCGCACCAAAACTGATTAATCATACTCGTGGCGCTTTGCTAACTGGCTTCATTGGCATTCTGCTAATGGGTTGGGAACTACTCAAAAAATTAGGTTTGTTGGAATCGGATGTCAGCGTAGAAGGCATGTACTCAAACTGGCTACTGGGTTATTCAAGTCTACTTGGCCCGATCGCTGGCATCATGATTGTCGATTACTTCTTAATCAAACGTCAGCATTTAGATTTGGTCGCACTTTATACGCCAAACAGCCTTTATCCAGCGTTTAACAATGCGGGACTAATCGCCTTTGCAGTACCAGTTGCTATCACCTTAATTGCGCTCAATATGCCGGCTCTTGGTTGGTTCTATAACTACGGTTGGTTCACTGGTGCATTCACCGGCGCCATCGTGTACTTCGTACTTGCCAACATGCAAACCGCTTCTGCAACTCAAACTGACGCGTTGCAATCTTAATTCTATTTGGTTTTGTCGGCGGTGCTTTCGGGCATCGTCGATGTTTTTAATTCATCGGCTTTTGCACATCTGCAATCATCTGGAGGTGTGCAAAGCGCTCTCTTAAAAAAGGATGCTATATGACTCTACTAATCAAAGGTGGAACCATAGTCACCCACGAAGAAACCTTTAAAGCAGACATTCTTTGTAAAGACAATAAAATCGTCGAGATCGGCGACATCAGCGTGCTGCCAAAAGACGTTGAAACCATTGACGCCACAGGCAAACTCATCATGCCTGGCGGCATCGATCCACATACTCACATGCAGTTGCCTTTCATGGGAACCGTAGCAAAAGATGACTTTGCTTCCGGTACCGTCGCAGCTCTCGCCGGTGGCACAACGACTATTATTGATTTTGTGATTCCCAATCCTCAGCAGTCTTTATTAGATGCTTATCATCAATGGCGCGGCTGGGCGAAAAAGGCCCATTCAAATTACAGTTTCCATGTGGCGATTACTTGGTGGGATGACACAGTCGCGGAAGAAATGAAAATATTGGTAAAAGACCATGGCGTGAATAGCTTCAAACACTTTATGGCCTACAAAAATGCCATCATGGCCACCGATGACATTTTGGTTGCGAGTTTCACAAAATGCTTAGAACTCGGTGCAATCCCAACGGTTCATGCGGAAAATGGTGAATTAGTTTATCACCTGCAAAACAAACTCATGGCTGAAGGCATGACTGGACCAGAAGCCCATCCGCTATCTCGTCCTTCTTCTGTAGAAGGCGAAGCCGCAAACCGTGCAATTAGTATTGCCAACACGCTTGGCGCACCAATCTATCTTGTCCATGTCTCCACAGAAGAAGCCGTCGATGCCATTCGCTACGCCAAAGACCACGGCCAAACTGTTTTTGGCGAGGTGTTAGCAGGTCATCTCACCGTAGACGAAAGCGTTTATCAAAATCCAGATTGGGCCACGGCTGCGGCTCATGTTATGAGCCCACCATTTAGACCCAAACATCACCAAGATGCGCTTTGGAAAGGCGTTCAAGGCGGCACATTACAAACCACCGCCACCGATCATTGCGCCTTTTGTGCCGAACAAAAAGCCATGGGCAAAGACAACTTCACGCAAATTCCTAACGGTACAGCGGGCGTGGAAGAACGCATGATGGTGCTATGGGAAAAAGGCGTAAACGAAGGCAAAATCACCATGAATGAATTTGTCGCCCTAACGTCGACCAACACAGCCAAAATCTTCAATATGTATCCAAACAAAGGCTGTATTCGCGTCGGCGCTGACGCCGACTTAGTGATTTGGAATCCTGCCGCGACTAAAACGATTTCCGCGAAAACGCATCACTCGAAAATCGAACACAGCATTTTTGAAGGCATGGAAATCCACGGTGTGCCAGAAACCACTATCTGTAATGGCAAAATCGCTTGGCATGACAATGTGCTAATCGCGGAATCTGGCAATGGTAAATACATAGATCGTCCAGCTTACGCGCCTTTCTACGAATCATTAAGAAAGCGCAGAGAACTGAATAAACCCAAAGCGGTTGCGCGTTAAAAACAGACATTAACGAAGGAAGAAACAGCGGTACTTAACTGATTGAGCGAATAACATTTCGACGAGGGAGGCGTTAGTTTCGAGAAGAAATGTTATTCGGTCGATGAGAGACATCGCAGAACAAAGATCCAGACCTTCCCCTTGAAAAAAGAGGAAGATACTGAGTATTTTCGGCGGTTAAAAAATGAAAGTAACCAAAGCCTGTAACACGATAAAAGACATAATGCCTGCTAGCACATCGTCCAGCATAATACCGAAGCCGCCGTGGATGTTTTTATCGACCCAAGAGATAGGCCAAGGTTTCAAAATATCAAACAGGCGAAACAATACGAAGCCCAGCACAATATAAAACCACCCCGCAGGCGCTAGCCACATGGTAATCCAGAAACCAACAAATTCGTCCCAGACGATACCAGCATGATCGTGCACGCCCATGTCTTTCGAGGTTTTACCACAAAGATAAATTCCGACCAATGACGTCACCACCAGCACAGCAAGATACGCCATCGCGCTTAAATCTTGTAGAAACCAAATAAACAAAGGCACCGCAGCCAATGTTCCAAAGGTTCCCGGCGCTTTTGGTGCCGCGCCAGAACCAAGGCCAAACGCCAAAAAATGTATCGGATTACGCCATACCGACGCTGGGGCAGAATTCACCATGAAACCATCACCTAAAATTAAAAGTTAAAAATGCTTTGTGAGCGTCGTCATCGCCCCTAAAAATGTTGCCAGCCGGTTATCTCACCATCATAGCCCTGAATAACAAAGCCTTCCGTGACAATCTCACCTACCTTGGTACAAGGTAAGCTTAGCGTTTGCGTGATCAAGGCAATCTCTTCTGCTTGATCTTTCGGCGCGGTAAAACATAGCTCGTAATCATCGCCACCGGTTAATGCCAATGCCACAGCAGATTCAGGCTGCCAGCGACTTAACTCAGCGGAAATCGGCACACGACTCGCGTCGATATTTGCCCCGACGCCAGACGCTTTAAGTATATGCTGGATATCTTGAGCAAGGCCATCGGAAATATCCATCATGGCATGAACTACACGCTTCAGCGCCATGCCGACAATCAGCCTTGGCTGCGGTCGCCAGTAACGATCATAAAAATAATCAAAGCGCTCACTCGATACTTGTAACTCACCCGTGACAATCGGCACAGCGGCAGCGGCATCGCCTAGCAAACCTGTGACATAAATATCATCACCAACCTTTGCCCCACTGCGCTTTACCGCCATGTCTGCTTCCACATAACCATGCACTTGCAGAGTAATCGTTAATGGACCTTTAGTAGTATCGCCGCCAACCAAAGCCAAACCAATTGGCTCGGCCAGTTCCGCCATACCTTGCGCCAAACCCGCTAACCATTGCGGATCAGATTCAGGAATCGTCAGCCCCAAGGTAAAAAACGCCGGTTTCGCACCCATCGCGGCTAAGTCACTGACGCAGCTTGCTACTGCACGATAACCAATATCCACAGGATCTGCATCGAACGGAAAGTGTCGCCCTTCAACCAAGGTATCCATTGAAAACACCAGACTCTGACCTGGCGGCACTTGCACCTGAGCACAATCATCACCAATACCCAACAAAAGATCCCCGCGCCCCTGTGTACTTGCCATCACAGACGCTTGAAAGATGTTTTGTATCAACTCGAATTCTCTCAACAGAAGATCCTTGCTTATCTCGATTAAAGGTCAACCAAAGGCATTCGCCTATCTATCAAGGCAAGCCAATTTAATGACAAAGAGGATACCGTATTGTCAGCGGGATGTCAGAAACAAAGCAGGAAGAAATCACTAGAGCCAGAAACAAAACAAGGCAGACCGCTTGACGCAGATCTGCCTTGTTTATCGTAAATCGTCAGTTAAACGCTCGCAGTATTACTCGTCTTCTGAACGCTTAGCACGCTGTTTAGGCGTTGGAATTACTTCTAGGTAAAAAGACTTCCAGTGCTGGCTTTGTGCAGAACTAATATTGGCATTGATATCACCTTCGTGAATCGCTCGTGCCTTGTCCGCGACTTGACCAAACTTACAGTTAAATCCCCAAAAGTCCGCGCCTTCTGGCAATGCCTTATTACGCTCTGCTTTGATGTATTGCTTAACTTCGTTTTTCGCTTCTTCAATGAGACGTTGGTATGGTTTTTTTGGGTGAGATAAAACAAAGTTCTTTTTCATTATGATCCTAAAAATGTTGGGTAAGGCAGCGTAACAACCACCTTGATACCGTCTATGATAGCGGGTTAAGAATAAACCAGCCATCAATAAGAGAAATGTTTCGAAACAAATCGTTATTTGTTGGCTTTAGCCAAGGCTGAATATGAAGACATAAAAAAGCCCCGTTATTAGCAAGTAATAACGGGGCTCTTAGGTATCTATTAGTAATAGGTTCTATTACTTGTTCGACACTTTATTCGCTTCTCGGCGAGCGGCGATTTCTTCGCGGCGCACGCGCTGTGCTAGTTTGTCTAGAATGCCGTTAACATATTTGTGGCTTTCCGTCGCGCCAAAGCCTTTTGCTAGCTCTACGCTTTCGTTGATCGCAACGCGGTATGGCACATCTAAACGTTGAGACAACTCAAATGCCCCAATACGCATAACGGCCAATTCGATTGGGTCTAGTTCGCTTAATGGACGATCTAGTAGTTCTTCAAACAAAGCATCCAGTTTTTTAGCACTTGCCGTAACGCCTTGTAGCAATTCGCGGAAGTAGACTTTATCGCAAGAATCCATGTCTCGGTCTTGGTCCATCACGAATTGGGTTTCTATCTCGCTAACGGCAGTTTTGTTCATCTGCCACTGATAGACCGCTTGTAATGCCAAACGACGTGAAGCACTGCGCAATTGCGAACGTGAAGGCTTCTTATCCTTACGTTTTGGTGCTGGAGTTTGGTCGTTTGTTGTTTCCACTTCGCTCATTTTTTGCCTCAATTGTCCAGACTACGCTGCCTTATGGGCTGACGCTTTTGTCTGTTTTAAAGTACCCTTGGTTGTTAAAGAGCTATATTAGATACTGCATTTGGACAGTATCTGAGTCATATCGACCAAAGGTACGAATATACGGGTTGTCTTGGGCGGCGATTATAGCAACATTTATTCTAGGTTTCTCGGCAAAGTTGGCGAAATATCAGCAAGAAAAAACAATTTCCAGGGATTTTCAAAAAAAAGCCTGAGAAAGCAATGACTCAGCTTTTGGCTATTCGTCAAAATCGCCTTCAAAATCTTCATCAAGGTATTTTGGTATATAGACCAAGCGCACATCTTGCCCAACTTGGCGTACCGATTTAAGCGTCAGCTCTACTGCTTCGTCCATCGCCTCTAAAGGCAATTTAAATAACGGACGTGCGCTGGAACCCAATAGTTTCGGTGCCATGTAAACCACTATTTCGTCGATCAGACCCGCTTCTAAAAAACCACCAGCCAATTCTGCGCCAGCTTCTAATAAAATTTCGTTAATGCCTGCATCAGCAAGTTGTTCCATCGCATCCAGCAAGTCGAGTCGACCATCTTCGCCACGTGGTGCAAAACGTACAGTTACGCCTTTTTTAGTGAGCACTTCTAAATGTTCTGCTTCGACCTCTTCTTCTACTGAAAATACCCAAGCTTGATTTGCTGGATAAAGAATTTTTGCTTCTGGAAGGATTGACAAAGCTGTGTCCATTACCACTCGAATCGGCTGACGCACACTTTTCGGATCGGCTTCTTGGTCATTGTTATCTATACGAACTGTCATGCTTGGGTTGTCTGCCAACACCGAGCCAATACCTGTGACAATGGCGTCGCTTTGCGCACGTAAACGTTGCACATCAAGACGCGCCGCAGAATCAGTAATCCATTGGCTTTCGCCAGATTCCATTGCCGTGCGGCCATCCATGCTCATGGCAAGTTTCACTCGCACATAAGGAAGACCTTCACGCATGCGTTTGATAAAACCAGGATTCAGCGCTTCGCAATCAGATTCCAACACAGGACCGATGATTTCAATGCCGGCTTTTTTGATTTTCACCAAACCATTACCTGACACTTCAGGATTTGGATCTTGCATACCGTAAACAACGCGCGCAACGCCCGCTTTAATCAAGGCATCTGCACAAGGCGGAGTTTTGCCTTGATGGCTGCAAGGTTCCAAGGTGACGTAAGCAGTTGCGCCAACCGCATCTTGTTTTGCATCCGCCAATGCATTGACTTCCGCGTGACCTTCTCCGGCTTTTACATGAAAGCCTTGGCCGATGATTTGCTGATCCTTAACCAATACGCAACCAACACGTGGGTTTGGATGAGTTGTGTAGCGGCCTTTTTTCGCTAGTTGAATGGCTTTCGCCATCCAGTATTCGTGGTTATAAACTGTCATACTTGGTCTTCTTTCTTCGATTCTGGGGCGGTTTTTTTCGATTCTGGGATGGTGACGCTGTGGCTTTCTAGGCGGTCTATCGCCTCGCGGAATTCACTGATGTCTTTAAAGCTTCGATAAACGGAAGCAAAGCGAACATAGGCCACTTGATCAAGGCGTTGCAGTTCCTCCATCACAGCTTCGCCAGTCCAACGAGAAGGCAATTCACGCTCACCAGTGGCTTGCATTTTTTCTTTGATTCGAGTGATTGCAGTTTCTACCGCTTCAATGCTGACCGGACGTTTCTCAATGGCTTTAATAATGCCATTGCGCAATTTGTCCTCATCGAATGCTTCTCGGCTACCATCACTTTTGATCAGCTTAGGCATTTGTAATTCAGCCACTTCAAAGGTGGTGAAGCGCTCTTGACAATGGATACAGGTACGACGACGGCGAACTTGTGCGCCTTCAGAAACCAATCGAGAATCCACTACTTTAGTATCTTGAGTTCCACAAAAAGGGCATCGCATGGTGCTTCCAATATCGCTAATTTGGTGTAAGAATGCCTGAGATTAGGCCATCGTTTGATGGGTGAAATCATACCAACCCCGCCATAATATAGCTACCAAGCTACTGTGTGCGCTTTTACCATTCTTCTACATTAGGGAATGGATGAGTTTATAAGGATTTATATGCCGTTCGCAGAATTATCAGGCTTGGTTGCTGCCTTATGTTGGACCATTTCAAGCCTGATGGCGCCAAACTTAATTCAACGTTTTGGCACCATGCGTTTTAATACCTTTCGTATTGTTATCGCTAGTTCCATTCTGTTAGCGATTTGCTTAATCACCCAGCGATTCAATGCAACTTTGTGGCAACATGCCGAGATAGTCATGCTGTCTGGTTTGCTAGGAATTTTCATTGGCGACACTATGCTGTTTACCGCAGTCCATCGCCTTGGCCCTCGACGCACAGGGGTGCTTTTTGCTACCAACGCGCCCATGTCGATTCTATTGGGTTGGTTGTTTTTAGGTGAAAACCTGTCCTTCAATCAACTTTTTGCCTGCGGTCTGGTATTAATTGGCGTGGTGATTGCCATTCTGTTTGGTCGCAAAAACAGTCTTCATGCTTGGGAACAAACTAAAGGCAAATTGAGTATCGGGATTTTGCTTGCTCTTGGCGCAGCGCTTGGTCAGGCCAGTGGTGCTTTGCTTAGCAAGCCAGCTTTAATTGATGGTGCCGATCCGATTGCCGTGTCTGCATTACGCGTTGGTACTGGCGCTTTAGCTCTCGTTCTGGCTTATGGCTTATTTTATCGACACAAACAACCTGCTGACGCGATTCCATTTGGTCAACTTACTCGTGCTGATTTCATGGGCATCGCTACCCTCGCCACCATTGGCATGGTTATCGGCATGAGCGTATTAGTCTGGGGGGTCGGCAATGCTAACGTCGGTATCGTCACCACTTTGTCAGCCGTTGTTCCAGTGCTAATTTTACCAGGTTTGTGGATTACCACAGGCCAACGCCCTGCATTTGGTGCGTGGATTGGTGCCATTTTCGTTGTGGCTGGCGCAGCTTTGATTATTCTGAAATAGCCTTGGCTGTGCTATCCTTTAATACACTCATTTTTCAATCGGCTCTCCATCGATTTGCCTACTTTGTATTTGGCGAACCATGGAGCGTTTTAACGAAACCCTTGCACGATGGCAGTCTTGCACGGGGCTTTAATCATAGGATAAGTTGACTATTTATGGCTCAGTTTGTATACAGCATGAACCGCGTTGGGAAAGTTGTTCCCCCAAAACGCGAGATTCTAAAAGACATTTCTCTTTCATTCTTCCCTGGCGCTAAGATCGGTGTATTGGGTCTTAACGGTTCTGGTAAATCGACACTTCTACGCATCATGGCGGGTGTTGATACCGAGCATAACGGTGAAGCACGTCCAATGCCGGGCCTCAAAATCGGTTACTTGGAGCAAGAACCTCATCTTGATCCAGAAAAGAACGTACGTGGTATTGTTGAAGAAGCCTTCACTGACGTTATCGAAGCGATGGCGCGTTTGGATGCGGTTTACGCTGAATACGCTGAACCTGATGCTGACTTTGATGCGCTAGCAAAAGAACAAGGTCAACTTGAAGCTTTGATCGAAGCCAAAGAAGGTCATAACCTAGAGCGCGCCCTTGAAGTAGCAGCCGATGCTCTACGTCTTCCACACTGGGATGCGAAAGTAGAACACCTTTCTGGTGGTGAGCGTCGCCGTGTTGCGCTATGTCGTCTATTGCTTAACAAACCAGACATGATCCTTCTAGACGAGCCAACAAACCATTTGGATGCTGAATCCGTTGCTTGGTTAGAGCGCTTCTTGAAAGATTACCCAGGTACTGTTGTGGCGATTACCCACGACCGTTACTTCCTAGATAACGCAGCTGGCTGGATTCTAGAGCTTGACCGTGGTCACGGTATTCCATACGAAGGTAACTACTCTTCTTGGTTAGAGCAAAAAGACGCTCGACTTGCTGGCGAAGCAAAACAACAAGCCTCGCATCAAAAAGCCATTAAATCGGAGCTTGAGTGGGTTCGCCAAAACGCCAAAGGTCGTCAGTCTAAATCCAAGGCGCGTTTGGCTCGATTCGAAGAGATGAACTCACAAGAGTTCCAAGATCGTAACGAAACCAACGAATTGTACATTCCACCAGGACCTCGTCTTGGTTCTAAAGTCATCGAAATCGAAGGCGTTAGCAAAAGCTTCGAGCACAAGGTGCTACTAGAAGACTTCAACATGGTGGTACCGCAAGGCGCTATCGTCGGTGTGGTTGGTGGTAACGGTGCAGGTAAATCTACCCTGTTCAAAATGATCGCTGGCACGGAAAAACCGGATACAGGTACAGTGACGTTGGGTGAAACCGTTCAGCTTGCTTACGTCGATCAGATGCGTGAACTCGACGGCGACAAAACCGTTTTCGAAGAAATCGCTGATGGCCAAGACATGATCACGGTAAACAATTACAAAGTTGTGTCTCGTGCTTACATCGGTCGCTTTAACTTCAAAGGGTCTGATCAACAAAAATTGGTTAAGCACTTGTCTGGTGGTGAGCGTAACCGTTTGCACCTTGCGAAATTGCTTAAAGAAGGCGGCAACGTATTGCTACTGGATGAGCCAACCAACGACCTTGACGTAGAAACCTTACGTGCACTGGAAGACGCGCTACTGGCCTTCCCAGGTGCCGCGATTGTTATTTCCCACGACCGTTGGTTCCTAGACCGTATCGCGACACACATCCTAGCGTACGAAGGCGATTCTAAAGCCGTCTTCTTCGAAGGTAACTACGCAGAATACGAAGCCGACTACAAACAACGTACCGGCAACGAAGCAACACCAACGCGTATCAAATACAAACGTATTGATGCTTAATTCTATTTAATAGGATTGGTTGGTAAAGAATAAAAAGCCGCTTTCAGAAATGGGAGCGGTTTTTTTTATTGAGATCTCTGTTTTAACGCTCGTAGGCCAAAATATACATCCGATAATTTTAACCATAAACTTTTCAGACTCTCATATTCAAAAACACCTGTTCGCGAAATCCCACCAATTTCCTTACCCTCCTCCCAAAGAGCATTTCGCGTAGCATCCCAGTGTTCTGTCATAAAGCGATGGTTTTTTGGTACTGGATATCGGCCTTCCCAGATTACATACTCTGACAGCAGTTTTAATAAGAGACTCTCATTTTCAATTAGAACTATTTTTGCCTGTTCAGCCAATTCTTGGATCTTATGACTTTTTTCAAAGTTGATACTTTTTTCTATACATATTGCTTTCAACATTACTTCATAAGACAAACCAAACATCATTAAATAATTATCTAAACAGCCAAGCTCTAATGAAAACTCACTTTTTAAACCTAACCCCTTTATAAATTCACGCTCTTTTGATGAGTTCATTCCATCCCTAATCAAACTTGCAGAAGCATACAATGAAACTGATTTCTGATACCAAAACGATGAACTTTCTTCTCTATATTTATAAGCAGCTTCTAAGGGGTTCATATATACGCACCTTGTTTCAATTTTTAACGAGCTTATCTACACCCGAACTAAGTTCATTAACGGTTCAAAAGAATACAAGGCAGGCCTTCTTCCTGAAGCTTCTTCAAGTGTATCGATTATGCCTTCCTCCAAAAGAGCTCTTGTAAATCTGGCAGCGCTCGCGGCAGGAATCCCACTATGCGTGGTGAATTTATTATTCCGAAAGACAGGATTGGTAAAGACAAAATCCAGTGCTGTGACGCTCCATTTTGAGGATAGAACATCCGAAAACTTCTGTTTCATTTCCCCGTACAATGCTCTTATGTTTTCAGCGATGGCGAGATTTTTTATGGCTTGCTGCTCAATCGCCTCCAGAAAGAATGAACACCATTCTTCCCAGTTTCCGGTTTCTGATACATGCCTCATAATATCAATGTATTGGTCTTTATTTTCTTCAAAATAACCACTTACATAAAAATGAGGCGCAGAGATTGTTTTTGACTGCCACAACATCAAGGTAATTAGCATGCGGCCAATTCGGCCGTTACCATCTTTAAAAGGATGTAGTGCTTCAAATTCGATATGCGCCATGGCGGCTTTTAGTAATGCAGGATCACGACTATTCGTTATATAGTCAAAAAGATTATCTAAACCGTCTTGTAGCTGTTCAGGCCGAATTGGGACAAAAAGGATTTGTCTTTTCCCCCTATCAGCAAGATAGTTTTGTTCAGTCTTAAATTCACCTGGGGATTTTTGTGCACCACGACCAAAAGACAAAAGGCGCTGATGAATTGCTTTAACCAAAGACTGTGAAATAGGATATCCGTCAGCCATTGCACCCTGAGCAGCTTTTAACGCCCGTTGATAAAGAATCGTTTCTATGACTTCCGAACGTACATTTGATGTGTCTGAGGCCTCACTTTCATGATCTGCCTCATACTTTAGAATTTCATCCATTGTACTAACGGTTCCTTCCATCCTAGAAGAGATCACAGCTTCTTGGTTTCTCAGAGGAGCAAGCAATATTTCACTATTGTGCATATTCTTAAGCATCTGATCATAACGAGCAATGGCATCCGTCGCTTTGATAATACCATCAATGAAAGTCACATAATTCAGCTCTGCAGGAGGAAACTTATCGTAGTGGTAATGGACAGCATTCTCTAAATTTAAATTCATATTCAAAACCTCTAACAAAGACACCATACAGTATAGACTCTCACTTTCACAAAAAAATGAGAGTCTATCGATTTTGACATGAATTAATGAAAGACAAAAGTCGTTGTCTCTCACTTTTATAAAAAAATGAGGAACTAATCGGTTTGATATACATAAGTGAGAGACAAGGAACGTATAGCCTCATTTATTACCAAAAGTGAGAGACAAAGCTTTCTACGAGTCCAGATTGACCTGGGTCAGACTAAGCAATCACCTCAACCCCTTTTCTCTCCACGAGACAGCATTTTCAGCGCAGCGCCTCTGGGTTTACTTTCGCCTTGCTTTGACCCTGACGTCTAGTTACAGAACATAAAGCATCAAACTGTCGCATGGTGGTTTTATCAATCGCACCCGCTTTTTTAAGGCCTTTGGCTGTCTTATGAACAGACTTTAAAATATCACTCATGGCTACAACTCCTTCGTTTAGCCAGAAAAAGATTAGGTTAACTGTAGCACTTTCTTAGATGCTTCTGCCAAGAACCCAGAGCGCGATTTGTATTTCGGATTTGCGGCCACCATTTTGTCGATTTTTGTGATCAGCAAATGCGGTAAGGTGACGTTGATTTTTTCACTTTTACCCAGCAATGGTGTGATGTCTATATTCACCACAGCCCATACACCATCGGCGTAGTCTGGGTTGTCTTTATGAGCGGCGATTGGGCTTGCGGTTGGAATGTCTTCACCGTCTTCTAATAAGAGTTCAAGGTGAGAAAAAATCGCTTCTTCGGCCATTTCTAGTGTCTCATCAAGTGTATCGCCAGCAGAGAAACAGCCGGGCACATCTGGCACAGTCACGCCATAACTAACGCCGTTATCGGTATGTAATACAATTGGATATTTCATTGATCGTACCTCTGCTAAAGCCACTAATGAACTTAGTTGAGCTGAGCTTGTTTTCAAAAACTCCAATAGGTTATTTTTTGAACCAAACAAACCATAACTCCAATAACCCTTAAAATAAATAGCTATGACTTCGAGGAAAATAAAAATATCTATAAAGAACAAAACCCCACTTACCATGGGCAAGCGGGGTATTGTGTTGCTAATTAGTGCTGCTACCGTTTCTTTAAAATCCCACTAGCAATAACGACGCCGATGCTGACGAAGATGAGTCCGGCGATGGAGTAGCCTTCTAGATGTTCGCCAAGTACGGGGATGGCGATGAGTGCGGCAAGTACTGGGGTAAAGGCGCCGATGGCGGCCATGTTTTCCGCACCGAGTTTTTGGATGGCGTAGCCGTAGGAAAACCCCGTCATGAGGCCGACAAGTAGACTTTGCACAAGAATTTGGCCAGCCAACATATCCCAAGAGGCATCCGCTAGTCCGCTAGAAGCTAGCCCAGTTGCCCATAAGAAAGCCAGCGCGATCAAGGACACCAAGCCCATCAATGCTGTTGATACCAAAGGCGGTAAGCCTGCAATTCGTAAACTGACGGTATACACAGCCCAAAAGAAGCTAGCGCAAAGCAATAATAAATCGCCTTTCCATGTATTTTCTGGCGCTGTGAGTAGTGACAGGCTGAGTAAAACAAGCACGCCAATACTGACTAAGCTCAAGCCAATCTTGCGTTCACGGCTGACTTTTTCTTGATAGAAAAGTACCGCCAACAAGGTCACAAAGAAAGGAAAGGCCCCAAGAATCAATAAACCTGCGTGAGACGCCGGAGCGTATTTCAAACCTGTCGCACTTAGGTAAAAAAACGGCAAGCCTGCACCACAGACGATACCTAACAAAAGTATCGGGGAAACGGCTTTCACTTGTGCTCTAGCGCGCCATAAGAAAGGAAACAGTAATAATGCTGGCGGAGAAAATCGCAGGATACCCAAATCGAAAGCGGTCAAAGTATTAGTCATGCCGGCTCGCATACTGACCAACCAAGATGCCCAAATCAAGATACTCACAAAAGCAGCTAATAAACCAAGGCGAAAGCCCCAGCCAGTAGCGTATTGTTTGTATTTTGGTGGCTCTTGAACGGACATTGATGATGTGTGTTGTGTGACTGTTTGGGGCATAACCACCTCGCGGGAAATCGATAGCTTTATTATCTGCTCTCATCCGCGAGCATGTCCTTGCTATTTACCCTCAAGAAAGGCTACTTTTTAGCATATAACACTCAATTCAATTCTATAAATTACTAAGTGTGCCAATATGAATAAAACAGACCTGGATATTCTCTCCCATTTGCAATCCGATGGACGTCTTACTAACGTGGCATTGGCGGAGGAAATCCACTTATCGCCCTCGCCTTGTTTACGCCGCGTTAAGCAATTAGAAGACTCTGGTGTGATCGAGGGTTATCACGCTCGCATTGATCGTCAAAAGGCAGGATTTTCCATGACAGTGTTTGTGGAAGTACGTTTGAAAAGCCATGCTGGCGATAAACATATTGTGTTTGAGAATGCGATTTTAGAGATGGAAGACATCATCAGCGCACATCTTGTCTCCGGCATTGCAGATTATCGTCTAGAAGTAGTAGCGGTGGATCTACAAGATTACGAGCGAATCCTAAAAGCCCTTCAGTCTTTGCCTCATGTAAAAGACATTCAAAGCCATTTTGCTATTCGTTCGGTCAAAACCGCCGCACCATTACCATTAAAAAGAATGTCTTAAGCGACTTACCTCAGACTATAAATGAAAAAACCGCTTATCTTTCGATAAACGGTTTAGATTTACGATACACGGTTTAGATTTACGATACACGGTAGAGCTAAACTTTAAAGCTACCGACTTGCTGATCCAGTGTTTCATACAACTTAGTAATGTCTTTGGACTGCTGTTGAATAAGGTCCGATACCGACTGAACAGAGTCCGTTTGGTCTTTCAAAGACACCATATTGCGGTTGATGTCATTGGAAACAATAGATTGCTCTTGAGTCGCCTGCGCTGTCTGGGCAGCCATGTCTTGAACTTTTGCAAATGATGCCTGTATACCATTAAATATTTTAGTTACTTCACCAAAGTTGGTAACCGTAGACTCTGCATTGTCACGACTGTTTTGAATCGCTTTAGAGGATTCCGTTACATTAATTTTTAACTGTTCAATCATGCCTTCAATTTCATTGGTGCTATCTTGAGTACGGGTAGCCAAGGTACGAACTTC
Organism: Marinomonas sp. ef1; assembly: GCF_002806845.1. Classification (NCBI taxonomy): domain Bacteria; kingdom Pseudomonadati; phylum Pseudomonadota; class Gammaproteobacteria; order Oceanospirillales; family Oceanospirillaceae; genus Marinomonas; species Marinomonas sp. ef1. The sequence continues at coordinate 67,091 of NZ_NHTT01000010.1, forward strand.
ATCCGCAACCACCGCAAAACCACGACCTTGCTCACCAGCACGGGCTGCTTCTATCGCTGCGTTCAATGCCAACAAGTTGGTTTGTTCAGCGATATTACGAATCACTTCCAAAACAGAAGCGATACTTTCTGAACTCTTTTGTAGCTCACCAGAACGGCCAAGGGCAACTTCTATATCAGCCACTAGCGTCGTAATAGCATGTTGGGATTTATTAACTGCAGCCATTCCATTTTGCGTCAAACTATTAGAATTCTTCGCTTCGTCTGCGGTATCACGAGCTACCGTCGCCATTTGTTGATTGGACATATCCATTTGATGGCCTGCACTAACTATGGAAGCCGAAGCATTCGCTAGTGCGGTCGTAATTCCAGACGTCTGTTTTGCAACATTATTAAGCTGACCAGTCATTTCACCTAGCGCATCGGATTGTTTATGAATACTACCAATAATACCTCTGAGACGATCGACAAAACCGTTAAATTCATTAGCAAGATCCCCCAATTCATCTTTAGTAGAAAATTCGATACGTTGAGTTAAATCGCCGTCGCCTTCAGAAATTTCACGAATACGCTGTCCTAAATAACGCACTTGGTGAGCCAAGGTTTTAGGTGTTTTATAACTGAACCAAGCGGCAATAAGCAAACCTACAACAACAATAACAATGGCAACTTTTTCAAACGCTTTTTCTTCTTCTATTATGGTTTTTTTAGACATTTCTGCATGCTTATTTACCGCTTCGCCCGCTTTATCGAGGATGCCTCTAAGAGCACTAAAGTCTGCATTAGCTTTTTGCTCAGCAGCTGTAAAAGTGGGAGCATTTTTATCTAATGCAACAAAGGCGTTGGAAGAGTTTAACCAAGTAGTAAAGGCTTTATCAAAGTCACCCAGTGACTTATAAATCTGAGGTTCTGCAGACAAGTACTGGCGGAATAAATTAAAACGATCTTTTACTTGTTGAGCATTTTCAACACGATCCTTTTCTTCGTCATCAAGCTTGCCCACACCAACCACAATACGCTGCTCAGCAAGCTTAGCTTGATAAAGATCTCGGTCCGCATTCAGAATAACTGCAGAAGCCTTTCCATAAGAATCTGCCTGTGCATTAAGAGCACCGCTTAGCTGATTAACGATATACACCATTGAAGCTAAGGCCACAATAAAGGTAATACTCATCACAAGAACGGGCAAAGAGCTTTTTACCCTGATGGAATTAAAACGCATAATTTTGTCTCCTAACAAAAATTACCGTGTCTACGGCATATGATGTGATAGTAGAGTGGCTTAGCACACTGAATCAATCTGCATTAACAATTACCTACATTTATACTGCACTTAATAACTTATAAACACGGTCCTCTTGATCTAGCGCAATAAAACAAAACATGATCTCTAACTGATTGATGAGACTCTATTTTCAAATACAAGTATAAAAATATTCAAGAAACATCTCGTGGCTTTTGCCTTTGTCGACAACATCAAGTAAAACAAAGTGAATAAGAGGATAAGAGGATAAGAGGATAAGAGGATAAGAGGATAAGAGGATAAGAGGATAAGAGGATAAGAGGATAAGAGGATAATGATGTCATTCCAAACATTCGGCATTACAACGAATAAAAGAGTAATAAATGAAAAGAGCAACGCGATAACATGACTTTCCCAACACCCAGTGCCAAACTTGCCCTCGCAGCTTGGCTAGAAACGCATACCAATTTTCGATTGTCTGCTCACGCAAACGATTTGCCTAGTGCTTTAAAAGAACTAGATACCTCACCTAAATCCATTAGCTACTTAGCTCAGTTTACGATGCTAAAGCGCTACTTTAATCGTGCGATTTCAGGTTTGCTGGTCGTATCTTTGTTCTTGGGTTTTATGGCAGTGCCACCAGCTTTTGCAACTGGCCAATCCAATCAAGTGAATATTTTCTGGTTGTTCATTATATTGCTGGGATTTCATGCGCTAAATTTTGCTGTTTGGTTCGTCACCATGACGGCCACTATGAAGCAACACACAGAAAGCAAAGGTATATTGTTAAGCCTGCTGATTTTCCTTAACCGGAAAATAAGTAAGCACTCACATATAAACACAGATGTGAGCTCTGCTTACATACATTGGCAATGCCCTGCTCATTCGAATAAATGGTTAATCAGCGGTATTTCCCACGGCGCGTGGGGCTGCTATTTGCTGGCGGGGTGGGTAATGACTCTGCTTTTGCTACTGACCAATCAAGTCAACTTTGTCTGGGAAACCACTCTATTAAGCGACGATGCTTTTATTCAACTGACGCAAACCTTAAGCATTATTCCTCAGTGGTTTGGTATTTCTCTACCTAATCAATTGGATATTCTCGCCAGCCGCGTCGACCTAATGTCACAAACTGCGGCGACAAGACAACATTGGGCAAATTTTCTACTCGCGAGTATTTTCATTTACGGCGTGTTACCAAGGCTGATTTTTACTTTTATTTGTTTGGCTATGTATCACTTTAAGCGAGCAACACAACCACTCAGCACGCAAGAAAAAATCATTCAAAATCGTTATCGCCAACAGGAAAGCCAGAGTCGAAATATCCTAGATGCGGATCATCACAAAAATTCTGCTTCTGCGATGAATACAAACGGAACGAATAATGAGCCTCTTGCCGACAGCGCACTTTCCCAACATTGGGCTTTATTTGAATGGAGTCATGCTAAACCAGATTATTTAAGCTCCGCTCGTTCAGTATCCCTATTAAACAGTCGAGAAGAACAAGATAGCTTTTTAGCCTCCTCCAGTGATGAGCCTATTTATATTTTGGTCAATGCCGAACAAAGCCCAGATCGTGGCACAAGACGTTTTTTCTCCCGAGTAAGCATGGCGTATCCTTCGTTATTTATGGTGATATCAAGTGATGATAACGCTAGATTCGTTGAGGATTGGCAGCGACTTGCTAGAGAAACACGCCTTCACTTTACACAACTCAAACAAAAGGACTAAACCGTGTCGATTTCCCTTTTGGTCGTTGGCCACGCGAACACAGGTAAAACCTCACTGATCCGTACTTTGTTACGTAGACAAGATTTTGGTGAAGTGAATGACAGAGCAGGAACCACTCGTCACGTGGAAAGTGTGAAGATCAAAATCGGCCATGAGTCGGTGATCACCTTAACCGATACACCAGGGTTTGAAGATTCAATTGGCCTTTGGCAGATTCGTCATTCAGAAGCGTTCCGTTCTTACCAAGGTGCTGACTGGCTACAGCCATTTTGTGAAAGCCAATTTGCACAAGATGAATTTGAACAAGAAGCAAAGATTCTTAAGCAATTAACCAAAGCAGATATCATCTTATACGTGATTGATATTCGTCAAGCACCACTAGGCAAATATCTAGATGAACTGGCGTTATTGGCTAGTGCCAATAAACCGATTATTCCTATTTTGAATTTCAGTGCGTCCCCCAGCGCTCACTTAGAAGCTTGGCGTAAAGTCTTGGCCGAACGTCATTTGCACGCCGTAATAAAATACGACACGGTGGCGTTTTATTTTGAAGACGAAAAACGTTTATATCAAAGTATTCAGAGCCTGATGCCGGAAGACTACGACGCTATCAAGCATCTTATTGCATCCCGAGAAGAAGCCGCTCAATTACGCCGTACAATGGCTACGAATCAATTAGCCGAGTTGATACTAAAAGCTGCCAGTACTCGCATTGAATGCTCAAGCTATCCACCAAAGCCCAGCGAATCCTCCGCTTTCGAAGAGAAAATACGCGCACTGGAAAGTCGATATATCGCAGGATTACTGCGTCTTTATGAGTTCCAAGAAGAAGACTTAAAAGCCACGCCACTGGCGATTAAAAATGACCGCTGGCAGCAAGATATATTCGATACCGATACGTTAAAAGAATGGGGAATAGAAACCAGTACTAGCGCACTCACTGGTGCAGCGATTGGAGCAGGAATTGATGTCATGTCGGCAGGGTTAACATTGGGCACAGCTACGACAATTGGCGCTATTTTAGGTGCTACTTGGAAAACTGGCCAACATTACAAAGACACCTTAAAAAGCAAATTTACCAAACGCTATTATCTATGCCTTGATAAAGCCACGCTGACACTGCTGTGTCTTCGAGGTTTAACGGCTATTCACCATTTACATCAACGTGGACATGCTTCTCAACAAGCTTACGAGCTAGCTAATCAAGCCCAAGACGATGAACTAATTGAGCAGATAAAACCTTATTGGAAACACGCTCAGCAACACCCTGAATGGGAAACTCAAACCTTGCAAGATTCCCATTCAAGTAAATTAGGCTTACAAAAAGTACTAGAAAAAGCACTTAACTCGGATAAGAGATCAGACTAGCTTTGTTGATTATTAAGAAGTTCCTGATCTAAACGCAGTTGTGTCTCACGCATCTGCTTCTCACAAGATTCTAACAGGGTAATGACATCAGTTTCATGTAACCCTGTTGTATCTATTGGTGGCAGCATCTCAACGATCACTTTACCATTATTCCAACGATTCAAATCAATTTGTTCATGAGTGCTACTGCAAACAACGGGCACAACGGGAACACCGGCTTGAACAGCTGCATGAAAAGCGCCTCGTTTAAAGGGTAACCAGCCACGTCCGCGACTGCGTGTACCTTCAGGAAACATCCATATAGATAAACCAGTTTTTTTCATGCTAGCGGCGATCTGATCAATGGTGGCTATCGCTTTTTTACGATTTTCTCGGTTAATCAAGAAATTACCACTGGCCCAATACAAAGCACCAAAGAAAGGAATCCAACGTAAACTGGTTTTACCAACCGTCACCACGCCTTTGGGAACAACCACAGCTAAGGTAAACAAGTCGAAATTATTTTGATGATTCGCCACATAAACGGCTTGGGGGATATTTTTTGCTGATTCAGCAACTCTACCTTCGACCGATAAACCGAACAGAGGACTAACTTGGGCAAATACACGCCCTAAATAATACACACGGTTTTTTGACCATAAAGTAAGCAAACAAAACACAATTCCCAGCAGTGTCACGCCTATAATCAACAAGAATAGCAATGTCATCCGTATCAAAAGCAACATATTGGATTAAACCTAACATTAATAGCGTTTAAAATTAATTGGTCTCTTATGGTAATTTATGGCTTATTGCCTATGAAAAGCTTCACGCCATTTAAAGAATTCTTCTGCAACCAATGGCTTAGAGAAAAAATAGCCCTGTATCTTATCACAATGATATTGTCTTAAAAGTGCCGTTCCCTCAGCATTCTCTGCGCCTTCAGCTGTTACCTGAAAGCCCAAACTATGAGACAGTTCAATGGTAGCCTTAGTAATAAACTCATCGCCTTTATTGGTATCAATAAACTGAATAAAGGCTCGGTCAATTTTCACTTCATTGACTGGTAACTCGCGCAAATACGCCAAGGAAGATTGCCCTGTGCCAAAGTCATCAATGGCTAGGTGAATACCCATTTCTTGTAATGCTTTCAATACATTAATAACTTTCACTCGGTCTTTCATTACCGCACTTTCTGTTACTTCTAATGCAAGCGCACGAGTCGGTAAACGATTCGCTTGCAATGCCTCAGAGACAATAAATGGCAGCTGTTCATCTAACAGGTCATGCGCCGATAAATTCACCGCGACACGTATTTCATGGCCTTGCGCCCACCACTTGCTCAGTTGAGACAAGACAGTATTCAATACCCATTTCGTTAATTGTTGAATACTGCCAGCGTGTTCTAATAAAGAAATAAACTCATCTGGAGGAAGGAAACCAAGCTCAGGGTGAATCCAACGAATTAGTGCTTCTGCTTCATGGCAATCGTCGCCAACTAAACCAACCTTAGGCTGATAAACAACAAATAACTGACCGCCTTCTAATGCAGTTGGTAGGTCTCGAATAATCGTCAGCTGACGACGGTGATTTTCATCCTGACCTACTTCATAAAAAACGCATAACTCGCTTGATTCACGCGCTTCATCGGCAACAATGTCCAAACGGCGCATAGCGCTATTTACACTGTTGGTGGCATGTTCAAATGGGAGCACTGCGATACTAATATCCAAGCGAATACCAGAACCAGCTTCTACTTCAAACTCTTCACTGAACAGACATTTTAAATTGCTACAGTCCTGCTGAGTGATTGGTCGGCCAAAAATCAGCAAAAATTTATCGCCGCTTAATCGAGCCAACATATTAGCATCATGTCCCCACTTTTGAAGCCGTTCAGCTACTTTCGAAAGTAGTGAACTCCCTACATCAAACCCCAACATATTGTTGATGTCTTTAAAGTGACGAATATTAACAAGCACCAAACCGCCTTGTTCTTTTGGCAATTCATCACTTAAATACTGCTCTACCGCGCTCTGATTGAACAAGCCTGTAAGCTGATCATGAGAAGCACGATATGTCATTTCGTCTTCCCTGTTGATAATAGAATCTTGCATTGTTTTCATGGTATGAGATAGAACGCCAAATTCGCCCACCATATCCGGCGCACTAATCTTTTCTTTATTGCCACCCTGGCCAATTTGCTTCGCATAATCCACCAAGCGGCTAATTGGCTGAGTCATATTACGAGCCAGGGCAACACCAAATAACAATGCCAGTGCCAGTGCCCCAGTAAAAATCAATACCAACTGATTACGGGTGTTATTGTAACTCTGCAACCAAGGACCATAAGGCAAATGAATAATACCCCATTGATTTGGCATACCAAGATCTACACCAAGCGATAGATACTTTTCATCATTGGAAAAAGCTGGAGATTTAAGAATATTTTCAATGCTGGCAATATCTTTAAAAAGCGTCTCTTTTTCTTCTAGTGGCAAGGTCGATCCGCCAGAAAGAGTATGTGCATCATCAACTTCATAAACAAAACTGATGTCTAGTCCCGTGACATTTTTAATTTGCTCAGCCAAGGCTTGATCGAGCAGAAAAGCCATGCCCACCCATGCCACCAAGTTGGGGGCTTTAATGGGAACTAAAACCAACTGATAAGCTTGATTATTTAAGGCAATCATAGTGCTAATGGATGAGCCGCCAGAACGACGCGCTGCAAAGACTAGCTCTGCAATGGTATTGCTAATATTCAGTTCTTGAGTAGCGGTAATTAATTCGCCTTGAGGGGAAACGAGAACAGAAATGTCCGCATTAATACGTGCGCCATGGTTTTGTAAAACAGAGCGAATCGTGCCAGTTTCTCGAGTCGCTACGGCCTGTTTAAAACCAAAATCTGAGGTTAAGATTTCAACCCCTTTCGTTAACTGCTCGGCGCGTGCTTCGAGAAACAAATCAAAGACATTGCGTGATACGTCGATGGAATGAACGCCTTGTTTGTAATTATCTTCTTTTAAAGACGACAATACGGCCAATGCAGTTCCTAACTGAACCAGAGCAAGCAACACCAAGACAAACATAATGAGTCGTGCTTGAAAGCTTTTTAACACCTTAAAACCTCTTTAATGCTAATGACCTAGGCTGCTTAACTGAAAACCAAAAAACACAACAATGATCAAGAATAATAGGGCTTATCTTGTTTTTATGCCATATGTCCCAATAACCCTAATTTTGCCAATAATTATCTTTCCAATAATCTATTTGATCGTCAGCAAGGAAACTCCAAGCAACAAATCGACTAATTTTCTGGCCTTGCGCCATTTCAATCGTTTTCACTTGGCGAGCACCAACATCTTTTAATGTCTGATAAATCGCATCTAAATTCCCCTGACGCGCCACCAAAGACGTAAACCAAAAGCAACGGTCAGCGTACCGCACGCTTTCTTTTACCATACGCGAAACAAAACCCGCTTCACCGCCATCACACCATAATTCTGCAGCCGTGCCGCCAAAGTTCAACACTGGCTTTTCAGTTTTATCAGCTTTACCCTTTACCCCACGCCATTTACGTTGAGATTCGTCAATCATCGCCGATTCGCTGGTATGAAACGGCGGATTACATAAGGTCAAATCAAAGCGGTCTTTTTCTTTCCACACACCATCAAAAAGCTTAGCAGGTTGAGTTTGCAAACGCGCATTAATTGCGCCCTTCAAGCACGGATTAGATTTAACAATGGTGTCGCAAGTCGCTACGGCAACTGGATTCACATCGGAACCGATAAACTGCCAGCCATATTCTTGATGACCAATAATCGGATAAACACAGTTCGCCCCAACCCCCACATCCAAGACTTTTATACCTTTTCCGCGAGGAATCACGCCCTGATTACTAGCGGCGAGTAAATCTGCTAAATAATGAATGTAATCCGCTCGACCAGGAATAGGCGGGCAAAGGTAGCCAGGTGGAATATCCCAAAAAGCAACGCCATAGAAATGATTGAGCAAGGCACGATTTAAGGTTTTCACTGCATTGGGATTGGCAAAGTCCACTGACTCATTACCGTATTGATTCAGTTGAATAAAACCAGAAAGTTCAGGGCAAGAATCCGCTAATAGCGCAAAATCGTAACGCGCACGATGCGGGTTACGAGGATGAAGCTCTAATTTATTGGTGCGTTTACTTTTCGTATTCTTGCTTTTTAGGACCACTGCGATGCCATTGTTTTAAACCAAAACGCGAGTATAACCGAATTCCTCAGCTTGGACTAAATGTGCTGGATTTGCTATGAAATCTCACAGAGCATGAATATCATGGTTCTGGATAAGGAATTAAGCCTTTTACCACTCGCTCACAAATGTCTCTAAACCAGATCACACCGGGATCATTTTCTACCGATTTTGGCCAACTTGAATAATAGTGAATAAAAGGAAAATCCATCGGTAGATCTTTGATCACCAAACCAAATTGCTGTTGAAACCGTTCAGGTAACAAACCACTGTTACTCATTAAAAGTGACGTTCTGCCTACCGTTTCCAAAGCAGCCAACATGTAAGGCGTACGAAAGGCAAAATGCCGCTCACGTGCACGCTCACCAAGTAAGGCATCACTAATCACAGGATTAGAACCGCCCAAATTCACTAATACATGAGAGTAAGCCAAATAGTCATCTAAGGTAATGTTATCTTTCATGGCTAATGCATGATTCGCAGACATGACACAGCGAAATTTTTCACGCCCCAGTAGATGTTTCTCAAAGCTATTAGGAAGCTGAATGTAATCACTACACAAGGCAAGATCTAAAGAATGCTCCGCTTGGTTTAGTAAACTGGTTTCAGTAAGCGTACTGGTTTCCAATGAGGCAAAAGGTGCTTCTCGATAAAATTGCTCCGCAATCGCAGGCATATAAGCTTGAGCCTGATAATGGGTGGTTTGCATACGAAAAGTACGATAACTGCTTTGCGGCTGAAATTCAGATTCTGTCCACAACCCTGCCAATTGTTCCAACATGAGCTTTAATGGCGCTTCTAATGCTAATGCTTTTGACGTTGGTACCATGCCTTTTGAGGTACGAATAAACAAAGGATCATCAAAGGCGTCACGTAATCGATTAAGCAATCGACTCATTGCAGATTGACTTAAGTAGAGGCGATCGGCCGCCCGCCCAACGTTACGTTCTTCCAATAAGTATAAGAGCCCAGTCAGGGATTTAAGATCCAAATGTTGTAGCGAGCTAGGAATCATGACCAAATCTCGATTTATGCATAATGATTAGAACTATTATGCATTGGATTTAATAAGGAGGGAAAGCCATTATGAAATTTCTAACTCTCTTCTCTTTAATAAGGCTAAAGCCATGCTAACTTCAAAACAGACTTTTTTGTACGGCCTCTTTTTTAGCTCCGTCACTGTGCTGTTTTGGGGAATGTTGCCCATTGCTCTCAAACTTTCTGGAGGGTTTTCCGATCCTATTACTCTAACTTGGTTGCGCTTTTCAGTGGCTGGTATCATTTTGGGCTTATGGCAATGGCAACGCGGCAAATTAGGCGAGTTCAAATCCCTGTCAAAAAATGACTGGCTGAGACTTTTCGCCGCAGGAACATTTTTGATTGTTAACTACACAAGCTTTGCTTGGAGCTTGAATTTTTTACTCCCTGGTTCAGCACAATTGAGCTTCCAAATCGCACCGCTGTTTCTTGCCTTAGGCGGTTTGTTTTTTCTAAAAGAAAGCATTAACTGGCAACAATGGTTATGTTTTGTAGGAATAGGCTTAGGGATGTTGGTTTTTTTCCACCCTATTTTTGGGCAAGGTAGTCAAGGCTCAATCTGGGTTGGTTTCGCTATTGTTCAGATGTCTGCCGCGGCATGGTCTATGTATGCGTTGCTGCAAAAGTCTTTGTTCAAACATCTAGCACCGTCCAATATATTACTAGCGATTTATATTTATGCTTTAGTCGTTATGCTGCCGTTTTCATCACCAAACGAACTGCTAAAAATGTCTTCTGATGATGCTTGGATTGCCGCATTTTGCTGCCTTAATACACTCATTGCGTATGGTGCTTTCGCACAAGCAATGCGTTATTGGCAAACAGTTCAAGTCAGCGCTTCGATCGCGTTAACGCCTGTGATGGCATTCATATTGACAGAATTCTGTGTGGCTTTTGGTTGGTGGTCAGGCAGCATAAGCTCATCTCATGCAGACTTGCTCAGTTTGTTTGGCATGTTGATAGTTGTCATCAGCGCGATTAACGTGCAACTGATAAGCGCAAGAGTACAGCGTAAAGCCGCGTTACTGACAAAACCACTAAGAGAAGCAGCTTAGTTTGATCTGCAGAGCTTTAGGCGGTTATAGCCATAGCGTAAATGGAATGATTGAAATACCTAAAATAAGCAATACAGCGATTAGAGTAAAAATAGCTTCCGCAGGATTTTGACGAGTGTGTTGTAAATAACCCAATATCCATTGCCCAAAAGTGATGGGACGCATGGTTTTAGCTCGAGCGATTTGATCTTCTAGAATTAACTCTCTCGCTTTTATGGCTTGCTCTTTATCTTTTACCCACAGTCCGGCCATGGAAATTTGCCAACGTCCAGCAGTGGTTTCGTAGAAGGCAATGTCATGATCAAGCAATAATTGGCGAATATCGTCAGCTTCCTCATCAGGAACATATTTAAGCCGAAAAACCAGAGTTGCCATATCGTAAAAACCTTGAGCATAGAAATTAAGCGGTAGAGAGTAAGAGAAGCCAGACAATAATACAATCTTGTATTGTGAATGACTTTTTAAGGAGAGGCGTTTTCTTCAAACCAAGCAATAACTTGTTCTTTTGGTAGAGGTCGACAAAAGTAATAACCTTGTACCCTGTCAACACCAAGCTCTCGAACCGCATTAAGCTGATCTTCATGTTCAACACCTTCGGCGATCAACTCCATATTGAGTTCTTTTGCCAGTTTCGTGACTGAAGTTAGTATCTGACGGGTGAACTGATCATCCTTCAAGCTAGCGATAAAAATTTGATCCAGTTTCAATGTGTCATATGGGAAACGGCGAAGAAAATCTAACCCTGCATAGCCAGTGCCAAAATCATCTACAGACAAACTAACGCCTAGTGCTTTAATATGTTCAAAACGACTCACCATCAAAGGCAACTCTGCAGCGTCTAACACACTGGTTTCTGTTACTTCAAGGCCAAGCCGACCTTTCAATTCAGGATACTCTTCAAGGATTTCGGCCAAATCTGACGCGAAGCCTTCTTTAAGAAGGCTATGCCTATCAACGTTCACTGATATTTTAATGTGCCTTAGTTGCTCAGGATATTCTCTATAAAAGTCCCCAACTTTGCGAATCACCATCCAAGTAAGATGATCGATCAAGCCCAACCGATCCGCCATATCTACAATCACTAATGGCGAGACCTGACCATAACGAAATGAATTCCATCGAATAAGCGCCTCCATTTCATGAAACCCACCCTCTGTTAGTGAAACAATCGGCTGAAAATGCACTTCCATCGTATTGTTTTTAATTGCTCGTTTGATGCAATGACGTAAAGAGCGTCGATAATAAACAAGCACTAAATGCCCGACATAGAACACGAAAGACAACAACACCCAGCACACTATAATAAATGGCAAAAGCGACCATAAATGACGCCAGTATAAACTTGAGGGAAAAAACACAGCTAATGTCATCGACCAATCAGCTAAGGATACTTCTGTATTACCCAATACTCTGGAATCTATGTCATTGCTATTTGAAAAGAGTATCTGCTTACCGAGAGTCAGTTCATAAAAATAATCTGGTAAAAGGATTTGATCGACACTGGCGGCTATCTTATCTGGCGGCGCTAATCCATTTACACCAAGACCATCATCCCTCTGATAAAAAGCAAAAAATGTAGATTCGCCCAACGTATTAGAATTCACTAAAGAGACTGTTTTTCGCCCCATACTCTGCGTAATACGCGACGCAATTGAGTCATATATTTTAATATTTATAGCCCCTAGATTTGTGCAATACACTCTAAATTCTGAATTGAACAAACCAAATTCTTTAAAGATAGGGGAATAAAATGTGGCGCGTCTTAAACGCGTAATATCAGCTTTTTCACAAGACAAACTGCTATCGTTAACAACCTGTTTTAATTCAGTAAAAATAGCATTCATTCGATCCGATAAAGCATTTTTGGCGACATTTGTACGATTATCTAAATCATTCAATAAAGATAAATAAAGCCCTAGAGTAAAAACCGTGAAAATAATAAAAAAGGAAAGGAAAGCATAGAGGAAGACTACTTTTTTCTTTGAAGGCACTAGTGCAGTGATGTTTTTAAACATAAAGCGCCCTCCCTGTTACTTAGTCTAAAAGAAATAAATCATACTATTTTTAGGTCTATTAAAAGACATTCAGATCATTACATAGATATTTAAAAGCGCCAATAAAAAAGACTGCCTAAAGCAGTCTTTTTTATATAACACAGAAAATAAACCTTGTGCTCACTATCTCTATCCAACGAGGTAATAAAGCATCTATAGTATTATGCATTTTTGTACGAACGATCAAATGTAATTAAACGCATCTGTACTACTGAGGCACCTTTTCAATAACGATAGACAAGTAACCAACTTCAACGCCAAATTTTTTCATTATCGATTCGTTAATAACTACACCATCTTTTACCATATACATACGATCATCAACATTCACTTCGATTACATCGCCATCATAGGGGACTTGTAAAACATAATTCATAAATAAGGCATTGCCAGACATTTTAATCTCACCAGAGCCAACAACGTCGTTCGCTGTTGCGGAATATTCACCCTGATCGTTAGGCGTCATAATCCAGGTTCTATGCTGGATTTCACCATCATCAAATACAAATTTTTCAACCAATATGCCAACACCAGCTTTCCAGCGTCCTTCTAACGTGGCATTGAAATAACGAGTCACTTCGCCACTGCGATTTTTCAAAATGCCGTGCGCAGTTAAAGACCCGGAAAAGAAGTGTTGTAAGTCAAACTTGGGCTCATTTTTAGCATACAAAGACACGTCTGACGTAGAACATGCCGTAAGCAATAACAAACACAGTAAAACAGTAAATTTGCCCATAACAGATCGGCACAAATGCTTCATATTGCTTCCTCTAAACTAATGTTGAAAATCGACTACATATAATGATATTGGATATCGACTACATATAATGATATTGGATATCGACTGCTTGATACTTGCCTTGTGCGTCACAGATATTTGCCCGACCAGTAAAGCGCAGTAAACTTTTATCTGCTGGATCATAAGCAACCACAATAGGATCGACCGCCAGTTTTACCAACCAAGAAACTGGGGAAAGAGCGAAACACTGAGCGCCATCCTGAGCTCCCTCTACACATGTGGTTTTACTAAAACGAAATGTAAAGGTCGTTTGTTTACTGGGTACTAGATACTCAATATCCATATTTTTACCTGCCTCTAAGGCGTCCCAGTATTGTTTAATAAAAGCATCAAAACCAGCATCAACTACCATGCCAGCCGCTAATTTCACTGATGCCTTTTCTTCTTTGCCAGCACTATTTTCTTGATAAACAACATCTAACTTTCCGCCAGATTGGGTAACTTCAATCTTTTCACCGTTACGCTCATTTAACTGCGAAAAACTTGGCGTTATCATCGACTGAGAAAAATTTAGCGTTTTATGCCCAAAAACACGGCCATCTGGCTCTGAGTATTCGACACTGTAAGTACCATCAGCGAGTTTTTCGTGAGTTTCTCTATATAACAAAGCACCCGTTTCGACACTGTAGGCACTGCCTACTATTTTAGAAAAAGACGTATCAGCCAAACATACAGAGCTAAATAAGAAGGCACAAAAGGCAGCAATAAAAAACCGCTGCTGCGGTAAAAACTCGAAAGAACGCTTCATTTTCTTATCTATCCTCACTATTTAACCAATGCTCATTTTTGAAATAATGCCCACTTTTCACAAAGCCATACACCCAACGGTAACACCAAAGACCAAATAATCGCTACTATAAAAAGAGTCAAGAACACTGGTTCTGCCAAGCTGATACCGGCTAAATTAGCACCAGCAAAATAACTCATCGTTGGCCCAACTACACCCATTAAAGCACTCAAAACATAACGGGAGCGCAAAAAAGCCAAACTATGAGCAAATAAGGTGCCGACACAAACCCAAAGACAAAGCAGCCAAATCGGCGGCAATTTTGTTTGTCCGAATAAGGTCACGTTCGATGAAAACACCCCGATATGAAATAAAGTACCATCAATGACGACACCTAGTGCTAGGAAGGTAAACAGCAAACGCCATTCTCTACGAGTCTGCATAAAATAGCGATCATGCAAAAAAAGATAAACCAGAGTTGCGACCAATGCCCAAGCGTTGCCAGCAAGCAAGCAGACAAACCAAACGATTTGAAACAAAATGGCATTAATCAAAGGTTTCATGCCATTTACTCCATTTACTTAGTGCCAATCGACAAACGATGATCCGGTTTAGCAAAAACAAACTGCCCAGTACTAATGGCACGTTCTTTAAAGCCTCCTTCACAATAAGCTAGATAAAAATCCCACATACGGCAGAACACATCATCGAATCCCATCTCTGTGACTTCACGACGTGCCGCATGAAAACGTGTACGCCAATCGGCAAGGGTTTTCGCGTAATGCTCAGTAATATCTTCTAATCCGACGATCTGCATATCGGTTTTCGATGCAATTTTATGTGCAATAACTTGGTTAGATGGCAAACAACCACCAGGGAAGATGTAACGCTGAATAAAGTCGACAGAGCTGCGTGCGTAGTCGTAACGCTGATCGGCGATGGTAATGGCTTGAATCACCATAACACCGTGTGGTTTCAAGAGCGCACTGCACTTAGAAAAATAGCTGTCGTAGTATTCGTGGCCGACCGCTTCGATCATTTCAATAGATACGAGTTTGTCGTATTGACCTTGAAGATCTCGATAGTCTTCAAGTAACAAAGTGATTTTGTCTTGCAAGCCTTCGGCTTCCACCCGCGTTTTGGCAAATTCGTATTGTTCTTTGGAAATAGTCGTCGTGGTTACTTGGCAACCATAATGCTTAGCTGCATGAATCGCCATGCCGCCCCAACCCGTTCCAATTTCTAACAGATGATCATCTTCGCTAAGCTGTAGTTTTTGGCAAATACGATCCAGTTTATTCACCGATGCTTCTTCTAAAGAAGAGTTGATCTGAGGATAAACCGCCGAGGAATACATCATGGTAGGATCTAAAAACAAAGAGAAAAAATCGTTACCCAAATCATAATGAGCAGAAATATTATCTTTCGAGCCTTTCTTGGTGTTGGCGTTTAGCTTGTGAACAATCTTGGCACCAATACGGCTCCAAATTGGGCGCTTAGCATCCATTTTATTAATCAGGTTTAAGTTAGCTACCATCAGGCGAATAACACCAACTACATCTGAAGACGACCACCAGCCTTTCATATAAGCTTCGCCAGCACCGATACTGCTGTTTAAAAACACATCGCGGTAAGCATGAATATCGTGAACATGAATATGAGCAATGTATTGAGTATTATCTTTCGCCTCACCAAAAGAATAGGTTTCACCACTCTCTTCCAACGTAAGATGACCCACTTCCAATTTACCCAGCATAGTAAAGACCATTTTGCGGGCTAAATTATCAAACCATGTTGTTGTGCGATTTTTTCTCACTTTTTGATTATCCATACTGACGGAGTTCATACTTTTTAGTCTCCTAATGCGTTTTGCTACTTAATTTACTACTGACTACTTATTACTTTTTTTAGTAGTGGTAGACGATGAATTCGGATGTGAATAAAAAGGTACTTTCTTCATCCAAAGCTTAAGTGCTTGCCAATAAATACCGAATGCCACTTGCATCGTCATGACAGGATAACTAAACAGTACCCTAGCCATGGAGCTTGACGTCAGTGTCATTTGAGTCAGCGATAATGTGGCGTCAAACACACATTGCTTGCCCTCTAACTCTTTGTTCTGCATATGTACCGCTAGCTTCTTATTCGGAACATTGCTGCGCCAATCATAAAAATGTTCCATCGGATGGAAAGGCGACACATGCATTGCCTTATTAAATTGAATACGCTGCATTTGATCGCTTGGATCACATTTTAAAACGTAAGGAATTTTCTCGCGCCAAGGCGTATTCGTCACTTCAAGCAACATAGCCTGAAGTTGCTCATTTTCATCAAAGCAGTAATAAATGGTAATGGGATTAATGATGAAGCCGAAGTAGCGACAATTGGTAAGCATGCGCACAGAACCTGATAAATTCAGCCCCAAACGCTCATTCACTTCAGACAATACAGCCTGTTTGATAGACAGCGAGTCATCCCCGAAGTAATCCTTTCGATAAAATCGAGCGAGAGACCAAGACTTCATCGACCACCAAGGGCTCATCGCCAGTACATCATCCAATTCATCTAAATCGAAATACATCATAAAGACGCGATAACGAAAGGTATGGGAACGCGGCGTAAAACGACGATGACGCACCATGCCATGATAAATAGTGCTGTGCTTAGGAACAAAATCTACCATGAAATACCAAGTCCATTAGCGACACGAACACCGCTCCAACAACCATCTTCGTGGAAACCGTTGCGCCAATAGGCACCACAGAACCATGTTTTGTTTACACCATTAATATCTGACCAACGATCCTGAGCCTTGATGCCTTCTAAGGTAAAGGTAGGATGAGAATACTGAAAACGCCCAACTATTTTGTCTTCTGCGATCATGTCGGTCTGGTTCAAAGTCACCACATAAGTTGTGTCGCTGGAAAAATGCTGCAGAATATTCATGTTATAGCTAAGCGTTGCAGGCTTGGTTCGATCTTCACCTAAATGATAGTTCCAGCTCGACCAGGCCAATTTTTTCTTCGGCAACAGTCGCGTATCGGTATGAAGTACTACATCGTTATTTCGGTAAGGAATCGCACCCAAAATGACTTGCTCGTCTGGGGAAGGGGCTGCCAACAAAGCCAAGGCTTCGTCACTATGACAAGCGAACACCACTTGATCAAAAATCTGTGCTGAGCCATCACCAAAGTGAATGATGACTTTATCTTCAGAGCGATGAACTTGAGTAATATCTGCCCCAAGCTGGATTCTGTCTTTGAACTTTTCTACCAAAGGCTGTAAATACGCCGACGAACCACCTTCGATTACTCGCCATTGCGGGCGATCATTAACGCTCAATAAGCCATGATTTTTAAAGAAGCGAACGAAGAACACCAAAGGAAATTCCATCATTTCATCCAGTGTTGATGACCAAATAGCGCTCCCCATAGGAATCAAGTAATGGCTCGCAAAGCGGCTACCGTAACCCTTTTCCTTTAGATATTCGCCAAGCGTCACGCCTTCTTTTAACTGGCCGCTTTCTAGGTCCAAAATGGCTTCTTTATTAAAACGTAGGATGTCTTTTAACATGCCAATAAAAGAGAAGTTCAATAGGTTTCGACGCTGAGCAAACAAGGTGTTTAAGTTGTTTCCACCATACTCTAAGCCACTACGCTGACAGCTGACGCTAAAGCTCATTTCTGTTGCTTTAGATTTCACACCTAACTCATCCATCAAGCGAATAAAATTCGGATACGTCCAGTCATTAAAGACAATGAAACCAGTATCAATTGCCCGAGTACTTCCGGCTTCTTCAACTTGCACGGTCGCAGTATGACCGCCGATCCGCTCTGCGGATTCAAACACCGTCACATCATGTTGCTGCTGTAAAAGATAAGCGCTGGTTAGACCGGAAATCCCTGATCCAATAATGGCAATTTTCACTCATTGTCCCCTTAAAAACATATTTTGTTATTACCAGCCGAACTGGTGTTTTTAGATTTGAAATCGTTATTTAGTTTTTGGCGCCAACATCGATAACCATAATTTTGGGAAATGTCTTCCTGCCCACAACATGGCCGTTAGCCGTTTTGGAAAGGCGTACTCAAATGGACGAGACTCTAGTGCACTGAACATGCGTTTTGCAGCATCATCCGGTGACATTAGAAACGGCATAGAAAAGGTGTTTTTCTGCGTCAAAGGCGTATCAACAAAACCCGGCAATAAACAGGTGACATCGACATTGAATTGCTTCAAATCCATGCGCAAAGAAGATAAGAAATATCGAATAGCGGCTTTACTTGCACCATAGGCTTCAGCTTGCGGAAAAGCAGCCTGTACTGCTTGAGAACTCACACCAATCAAATGCGGACGTAAGGATTTCTTCAGCAATGGCAAACACACTTCGACACTATTCACCAAACCAATAAAGTTAACCGACATAATACGATCCATCATTTTCCAATCTGGATCAGTGTCCGTCATATCCAAATACTCACAGGTACCTGCGTTTAATACCGCACAGTCTAAATGGGCAGAATATGAACTCAGTGTATCTCGGACGGAATCCATTTGACTGTCATCCGTTATATCAAAAGGAATAAATGTTAAATGTTGGTGTTTGTCTATTAGAGGCTCTAGCTCGCCTTGCTTGCGCGCACTGGCTAATACCCTCCAACCGTCATCTAAATAACGTTTGGTCAACGCAAGGCCAATACCTGAACTCGCTCCGGTTATCCAAACGACTTTTCTATCCACTACCTGACCCATGAGACTCTCCTTAGTTCGCTAGGCGCTTTTTTAAACCTTTCACCACAGCACCCAACAAAGGCACATGTTCATAAATCAACTGGCCAAGGTCATAAACATCTTCATGGAAATAAATACGCTCGTTAAATTGCACCTGACTAATACCACGCACCGTAATGGTTTTATTGCCGAGTTTTGGGTGTTTAAAATGCATATTCCATTTTATGTACGCTGTATTCTCGGACACAATTTGGTCCAAGTATTCAAAACGGCCACTGTGAACGTTGACACACATCTCAGACAAATAAGCATGTAAGTTTTCTGCACCACGTAATTCATGGACAGGATCTTTAAACAATACATCTTCTGTATATACGTCATCTATTTTGTCGAGCTTTGGATGCTTTACATCAAGATAAAACGCTTTAAAACGCTCTATTAACAAAGAATTGGGATCCATTTTAGAGTCCGTCATGCCCATCACTTACCTTAGCCATCTTGATCTGGAGAATTAATCGAAATCGATTCATTTCATTTATTCCCATTAAACGTGTTTAAGCAAATTATGGATCACTCTTTTTAAAATAGATGGTCTGAAAAGTAAGATTTTTCATCCCCCTCTATTCTTACCTATTTAAAAGTACAAATGTTTTTACTATTAAAAAAGACGAATGTGATCCATCCTTCTACTCATCACGTATATTTGAGAACGACATGTCAGCCTTCCTTTTGGAGCAATAAATGGAACGCGCAATACAAATAGAACCAGATGAACAACGCGTAGCAGATATGCTTGCTATTGCGGAGCACAGAGATCAAGCGGCGCTCGTTCGCCTGTTTGATCACTATGTTCCGAAATTGAGAGCCTTCTGTCTCGCGGCACAACCTGGCGCCAACTTAATGGCCGATGACATTGCTCAAGAAGTTATGATTCGCATCTGGAATAAGGCACATACTTACAAGCCTGAATCCGCGTCTCTCAACACTTGGGTTTTTACTCTAGCAAGAAACGCACGTATTGATTATTTGCGTAAGAACAGTCGCCATCAATCAGATATTGATCCTGAGTATCTTTGGCAAAATGTGGTCGACGAAAATGCTGACCCATTTAAAGACGCACAACAAAAAAGAGATCAGGAACGGATTCAACAAGGCTTAGATAAATTGCCAGCGGATCAAAAACAGGTTTTGGCCAAAGTCTATTTAGAAGGCAAAACCCACAAAGAAGCGGCAGAAGAGTTATCTCTTCCTCTCGGAACGATAAAGTCTCGAGTTCGCCTTGCTTTGCACAAACTCACTATTTACGTTAAGAGGTAGTATCGATGATTAACTACCATCCATCGATTGAAATACTGACCGACTATGCTGCCGGCTCATTACCATTAGCGCATTCTTTATGTGTATCTACACATCTAGAGCGTTGTCATGAATGCCAACAGCAAATCCGCAAGTTGGAAATGCTTGGTTCACACCTATTTGATCAAACTAAAACCGACAGCCGTCAGCTTAGCAATTTAAAAGACAGCTTTTTCGAAAAGATAAACGCACAAGCTGAGCAAGAAAGAGACAGCCTGAAGATAGAAGAAGAGCCAGCATCGATTGATTGGGATAACTACGCTATTCCGAAAAGCCTGCGCCAATTTATTAAGAAAAGTTACGATGACCTAAATTGGATGCGCTTATCGCCGTCGTTTAAGATCGCCACTCTTTATAATGAAGAAGGCGGCGCACAAATTGCTCTGACCAGAGTAAAAGCTGGCGCTCACATGCCAACTCACACTCACACCGGCGATGAAATCACCTTAGTTTTAGAAGGTGCTTTTTCTGATGAAAGCGGTGTTTATCGCCAAGGAGATTTTATCAACCGTGATGCGAGCCACAAACATAAGCCAATAGTCACCAAAGATGCGGAATGTATCTGCTTAACCGTGTTAGATGCACCGATTGAATTTACTGGCTGGTTAACGCGACTATTGAACCCCATTATTCGTCGATACCATCCTCATTCAAGTAGATAAAACTACGTGACATTGGTCTCACAGCTAAAGATAGCCACACGATTGCAGACGTTAGCCAATAACAAGCAAATTTTGTGAAAATCTGGTATAGTCCTTGTTCAATCTAAAAACAAGGACTATTTATCATGGCAACTAAGAAGAAACAGCCGGCTGCTTCGGAGACTTCGGAATCTATTGAAAAGCAAATGCAAGAGTTTCTAGCTCGCGGTGGACTCATAGATAAAATCGATTCAGGAGTTAGTGGACAATCTCAGCTAACAGGATCACGTCACATTTCCCTAGGAAATAGCAAAACGAAAGCACAATAAGCTTTAGGGATACTTTACTGATTGTAAATATCCCTCGCTATTTTCGTTTGTACGCCAACTCTATAGACGCTGTTTTAGAATTACCTTTAAACGCAAATAGGTTGGCGAATCAAATAGTTATCTATTATTTCCCTATTTATACATAAAACCTAAAATAACAATTTAACCTCATAGATAGAGGAACATTATGCTTACCGAATCTGATCGCGCTTTTTTCCGTCCTAAATGGCGTAGAGTAGTAGTAACTTTATTTTGTGTTGCATGGGCTATTCTTGAATGGGTATCGAATGAACCTATCTGGGCCATGGTTGCAGCAGGTATCACGCTATATTGTTTGTGGAACTTCTTTTATAAGTTTGAAGAAGAAACAGATGAAGACAACCCCCCTATCAGTTAACCGATAAACACAAACACGCCGTCGATTTAACCTATTCTACTATTTTTAAACAAAGCATTGACGAACAAAACAGTCGCGAAAGGCTTTTATTAACGAGTCATATATTCGCCACATAAACGTCACGACGCTGTCATATTGACGCTCTACTCTCATCAATAAGATATATAAAAACTTATTAGAGCGGAGCGCCACTGTGATACAAGTCGAGCAAATGATTGCCAGTAAATCTCCTAAGTTTTTCGACAAAAGCCCATTTATCACTCGCCCAACGTTAAGCGTTTTAAAACGCTTATTCCACGAAAATGAAGTAAACCAATTCCTGGAAAAAAACCACGGCTGTGTTGGCTTCGAATTTATTGATCGTATACTGGATCACTTCAACTTTAGCTATCAAGTGAGTCAAGTAGATCGTCGAAACATTCCCGCAAGTGGACGTGTGATGATCATCGCCAATCACCCTCTTGGTGCCTTAGATGGCCTCGCTTTACTCCGATTAATTGGTGAAATTCGCCCAGACGTAAAAATCGTCGCCAATGATTTATTAATGGGATTTGACGGTTTAAAGCAGCTCGTTCTTCCCGTCGATAATCTCGGCGGAAAAACCGGACGCCAACAACTAAAAGCCATAATGAGCTGCTTGCATAATGAAGAAGCCGTGATTATTTTCCCTGCTGGGGAAGTGTCTCGCATGTCGCCAAGCGGCGTAAAAGATCAGCATTGGAATCAGAACTATCTAAAACTCGCACAAAAAACCAACAGCCCGTTATTGCCGGTTCACATCGGTGGCCGTAATTCTATGCTGTTTTATACCAGTTCTATTTTGTATCGTCCGCTATCAACTTTGCAGCTCGCCAACGAGATGTTCCGCCAGCGCAATCGTAAAATCCCCATGCAAGTTGGCCAAGCCATTCCGATTCAAGAGGTAGCACAACTGCCTTTAAGCGATAAAGAGAAAAATAAACTGGTGAAACGCCATTTGTACCGCATCGCCAAAGGCAAAAAACCGCTGCTTAAAACTGAAAAGACCGTTGAACATCCGCAAAATAGACAGATGATCAAACAAGAGCTCAAAATAGCCGAGCACCTTGGTAGCACCAAAGACAACAAACAAATTTACCTGTTTGATTACGATCCAATGTCGGTGACTATGAAAGAGATTGGGCGTTTGCGCGAAATCGCCTTTCGTAAAGTGGGTGAAGGCACTGGTGAACGCTCTGATTTAGACAAGTTCGATCAATACTATCGCCATTTGATCTTATGGGATGAAGAAGAGCTAGAAATCGTTGGCGCTTATCGCATAGGTGAAGTTGCACGTTACATGAAGTCAGACACACCAAATCGTATCTACAGCGCCGAACTGTTCCAATACTCTTGCGATATGGAACCTTATTTCGAACAAGGTATTGAACTAGGACGTAGCTTTATCCAACCTAAGTATTGGGGCAAGCGCAGCTTAGATTATTTGTGGTACGGAATTGGCGCCTATTTAGATAGACACCCTGAAATTCGCTACATGTTTGGTCCTGTGAGTCTAAGCAACAGCTACCCACAAGTGGCGAAAGATTTTATTGTCTCCTTTTACAAGCTCTACTATGCCGACAAAGAACATTTGGCGCGTTCGTTCACGCCTTATCAAGTCAATACAGAACACTCTGACATCATTTCAGCCATGTTCAGCGGTGATAACTATGAAGAAGACTTTAGAATATTAAAGGAACAGCTCAGCCACTTTGGCGCCAGCGTACCAACGCTGTTCAAACAGTACAGTGAATTGTGCGACACGGGCGGAGTTCGCTTCTTAGACTTTGGTGTCGATGCCGACTTTGGCTACTGCGTGGACGGTTTAGTCCTAATAGACCTAAATACAGTCAAAGAAGCGAAAAACAAACGTTACCGAGGTCACAACGCTGGCAATCAACCCTAACTCTAACTATCGCGAATCATGGTGATGTCCACGATAGTGGCGACTATGGGCATGATGACCATGAGCGTGATGTCCATGTAAATGGTCGTCTTCTTGTTGACCAGATCGTTTGAAGAAAACAAGATAAACAATCTTAATGATCAGCATTACACTTAATAGGATAAGAACGACTGTTTGAATTTCCATAAAAACACCTCGTTATTTTTGTTGGTGTTATTTGAGTATAGGACATGAAAACTGTCTAAAATGTGAATTTACTGTTTAAAACGCATACAGTTTTGTAAGCCCTGAAATAGCGCATCTAACATCATGTTAGACACTAAAATGGATCGGGGCAGATAAAACCCAAAGCAAGCAATCAAGATTTTTGTTTAAGAATTAATCAGTTATAAAATATGGCGTAAGCTTTGCTTTACGAATAAAAGAGCTTATTCAAAAATCGTTTAAAAAACACGTTTCATCTACCCTCGGGCTTTTGCAGTAGCCTTACAAATTTGTCTATCGTTAGACCATGGAGCTGGAAATGATTGAGAAAACCTATTTAAAAACCAAACCTGAATGCAAAGTGAAATTCGCCTTACCTGCTGAAGCGATTGGTGATGCAAAAAGCGTCGCTGTCGTTGGTGACTTCAATAATTGGGACTGCACAGCCAACCCAATGAAAAAACAGAAGTCTGGCGATTTTGTGTCGACGCTTAACTTGGGTATCGAAACCTCGTACCAATTTCGTTATGTTCTGGATGGCTCTGAATGGCTAAATGATGACATGGCAGACGCCTACGTTCCAAGCCCAATAAGCTACGACACAAACGGCGTCATCAGCCTGTAATAACGCTTCGTAACGTTTATAGCATTTCAATCATAGCGTCTCGCTTTTAGACTTTAAGCCGAGACGTTTTGCCTCTCTCTGCCTTGCTTTGAGGGATGTCTTATGCCCAATATTCCCACATTCAATCAGTAATACTCTTCGTACCATAACGTCATCTTTTTGCCCCAAAACCACTAATTCACGGATTCGAGCTGCAATTTATAGCCAAAATATGTACAATTGTTTTTATTAAACGCGCGTTTAATAAAAACTCAAATACCTCAATGACTCGAAACAGAGCATTGAAACAGACATAAAGAGGCACATCATGGCACATCAGCAGCAATACATTCATGGCCGCTACCATGCATCCACCAGCGGTGAACACTTTGAGACAATCAACCCTGCGACAGGCGAAGTGATTGCAACAGTAGAACACGCAGGACAAGCTGAACTAGATGCTGCTGTAGAGTCTGCAAAACAAGGTCAAAAAGTGTGGGCCGCAATGAGCCCTGTTGAACGCGGACGCATCCTTAAAAAAGCCGCTGAGCTATTGCGTGAAAACAATGAAGAACTTGCACGTCTCGAAGTATTGGACACAGGCAAGCCACTTCAAGAAGCCATTTGCGTAGACATTCAAACGGGCGCTGACGTGATCGAATATTACGCAGGCCTAACCGATAAAATCCAAGGCGATTACCAAGACCTTGGCAATGGCAACTTCTTCTACACTCGTCGCGAGCCACTTGGTATTTGCGCTGGCATCGGCGCATGGAACTACCCTATTCAAATCGCTATGTGGAAATCTGGTCCTGCGCTGGCTGCGGGTAACGCGATGATCTTCAAACCATCAGAAGAAACACCACTTACTGCGCTTAAACTGGCTGAAATATACACCCAAGCAGGCTTGCCTGATGGTGTTTTCAACGTCATTCAAGGGGACGGTCGTACAGGTCAAATGATCACCAACCACCCAGACATCGACAAAGTCTCTTTCACTGGTGAAGTGGGAACAGGCAAAAAAGTCATGGCCGCTTCTGCACAATCTTTGAAGCAGGTAACCATGGAACTTGGTGGTAAATCACCAATGATCATCTTCCCAGACATGCCTGTCGATCAGGCTGTTTCTGCGGCGATGCTAGCCAACTTCTACACGCAAGGCGAAGTTTGCACTAACGGTACTCGTGTATTCGTTCACGCTGACATGATGGACGCTTTCACCAAAGAACTAAAACAACGTACTGAAGCCATGATTATTGGCGATCCAATGGATATGAACACGCAAGTTGGCGCGTTGATTTCCAAAGATCACATGCAAAAAGTCTTGGGCTACATTCAAGCGGCCAAAGACGCTGGTGCGACCTTGTTATGCGGCGGTTACCAAGTTACTGAAAACGGCTTAGACAAAGGTGCCTTTGTTGCTCCAACTGTTTTCACTGATTGCACCGACGACATGCCACAAGTACGTGATGAAATCTTCGGTCCAGTAATGTCTGTGCTTAGCTTCACCGACGAAGATGAAGTGATTGCTCGCGCTAACGATACCAAGCTTGGCTTAGCCGCTGGCGTCTTCACCAAAGACTTCGCTCGTGCCCATCGTGTCATTGGTCAAATGCAGGCCGGTATTTGCTGGATCAACGCATGGGGTTCTTCTCCAGCTGAAATGCCTGTGGGCGGTTACAAAGAGTCTGGTATTGGTCGTGAAAACGGCATCGAAACTTTGTACCACTACACACAAACGAAGAGCATCTTTGTTGATCTAAACGACATTCAAAGCCCTTACTAAGCGAAGCGCTTAACTCTTAATAGATGAGAACAGTCATGGCTAATGAAACGTACGATTACATTATCGTCGGTGCTGGCTCCGCAGGGTGTGTGCTAGCAGACCGGCTGACAGAAAGTGGCGAACACAAGGTGTTGTTATTGGAAATGGGCGGCTCAGATAAAAGCGTCTTTATCCAAATGCCGACCGCCTTATCTTACCCAATGAACACGACAAAATACGCGTGGCAATTCCACACGGACAAAGAGCCCGGTCTTGATGGCCGTGAAATGCATTGTCCACGCGGCAAAGTATTAGGCGGTTCATCGTCTATTAACGGCATGGTTTATGTGCGTGGTCACGCTTGTGATTTCGACCAGTGGGAAGAAAACGGCGCCAAAGGTTGGAACTACCAAACTTGCCTACCTTACTTTAAAAAAGCCGAAACATGGAAAGGCGGCGCGGACTTATACCGTGGCGGCGACGGTCCATTGTCGACCAACAACGGCAACGACATGACCTACAACCCGCTTTACCAAGCCTTTATCGATGCGGGTAAACAAGCAGGCTACGGCAAAACCGACGACTACAATGGCTACCGCCAAGAAGGCTTTGGTCCAATGCACATGACGGTGAAAAATGGCGTACGCGCTTCAACGTCGAACGCCTATTTACGTCGTGCCATGGCGCGCCCTAACCTAACGGTAAAAACGGGCGTGCTTAGCCACAAAGTCCTCTTTGAAAATGAAAAGGCCGATGGCAAAAAAGCGGTTGGCATTGAGTTCAGTAAAAACGGCCAAACTCAACAAGCCACTGCTAGTAAAGAAGTGATTCTGTCGGCAGGTTCCGTTGGTTCACCACAGTTGTTGCAACTGTCTGGTGTCGGTCCAAAAGACGTCTTGGAAAAAGCCGGCGTTCCTCTGGTTCACGAACTGCCTGGTGTCGGTGAAAACCTGCAAGACCATCTAGAAGTCTACTTCCAGTACTACTGCAAACAACCTGTGACGCTAAACAGTAAGCTTGGCTTGATCAGCAAAGGTTTGATCGGTACGCGCTGGATGTTGTTTAAAACCGGACTAGGAGCGACCAACCACTTTGAATCTTGTGGTTTTATTCGCTCTCGTGCAGGTCTTAAATGGCCAAACATTCAATATCACTTCTTGCCAGCAGCCATGCGTTACGATGGTCAAGCAGCGGTTGAAGGTCATGGTTTCCAAGTACACGTTGGCCCAAATAAGCCAGAAAGTCGTGGCAAATTGTGGATCGAATCCGCTAATCCAGCGGCGAAACCGCGCATCTTGTTTAACTACATTTCGACCGAACAAGACAAGCAAGACTGGCGCGACACGATTCGCCTAACTCGCGAAGTGCTTCAACAATCTGCGCTAGACGATTACCGTGGTGATGAAATTCAACCGGGTATAAATATCCAGAGCGATGAAGAAATCGACCAATGGGTAAAAGAAAACGTGGAAAGTGCTTATCATCCATCTTGTACTTGTAAGATGGGCGACGACAACGACCCAATGGCCGTGCTCAACGAGCAATGCCAAGTGCGAGGTCTCGAAAACCTACGCGTGGTGGATTCGTCTATTTTCCCGACCATCACCAACGGCAACTTGAATGCGCCAACTATCATGGTGGCAGAAAAAGCCGCCGACATGATTCTTGGCAAAGCAGCCTTACCGAGCCTAGAAGCACCCGTTTGGATTCACCCAGAGTTTGAAACCAAACAGCGTTAATGAAAGACAAATAAACTCATAAAAAAACACCTGCTAAGTTATTTAGCAGGTGTTTTTTCGTTTATAAGCTTTGTGCTATTTCAATGGCCGTTATTGCAACTAAGCTATTTCATCTGAGCTATTTAATTTGAAAGACAGCAAAACCATTTTCATCTAAAGACTGATACGTCATATTTTTAGCTGCGGCTTCTTTTGCTTTTGGCGAGCTTGTAAACAAGACTTTTGCTTTACCAAAACCGGTGAACGACCAATTGCCGTCAGCGGCAGGATTAATGGTCTTTTGGCTCAATAAGTAATTTGCTACCACATCACGGTTCTTATCTGGCGCATCGATCACAATAGTCTCGCCATTAAGATTTGGGAAATGCCCGCCGCCACCAGCGCGATAATTATTGGTTGCGACCAAGAACTCATCTTTCGCTCTTAATGGTTCGCCATTAAACATTGCCTTAGTAATACGGTGTGCGTCTTTATTGACCACTTCACCATCCGCATTGTAACGAGCAGGTTGTGTCACATCGATACGATAAGAAATCCCGTCGATCACATCAAAGTTATAGGTTGGGAAAGACTGGTTAACCAATTCTTGTGGCTTAGCAGACGTCGCATCGATTTGATTAAACTGCCCCGCCGTCGCTTCTAACCACTCAACCACTTGTTCGCCAGTCAGCTTCACGACTTTTAGATCGTTCGGATAGATGTACAAATCACTGACGTTTTTAAGCGCAATGTCACCCTTTGGTACATCGGTATAATACTCTGGACCACCGCGACCACCAGCCTTGAACGGCGCTGCGGCAGACAAGATTGGCAAGCCTTCATAAGACGTACCACGAACAATATTCTCTACGTACCAAATCTGCGCATTGTTCACGATCTGAATGGATGGATCATCTTGCACGAGTGCAAAGAAGCTATTGATGTCAGCTGTGGATTCACCCACTTTACGACGCATATAGGCCAGAGTACCTTCATGCTCGGTTTTTACAGCGTCATTAATACTCGCATCGGCTTCTACCAAAGCCACCGTAGTTCGACCTTCACGGCGAGAAATAGCACGTACTTCGGCTTTGCCCTCGGCGACTTTCCAACCATTGTCAGCAGGCTCAAGTTTCAAATCAATCACCCCAAGGTGAGAGCCCCAAAAACCTGGCATAGTCGCAGGCTTACCAAATACCGTGCCTTTCTCCCCATCTACGCCTTCGAAAGCATCTAATGCTTTGTCGCCAGGAAAGATGCGATGAGAGTGGCCAAACAAAATCGCATCGATACCGTCAACCTTCGCCAAATGATAAGAAACGTTTTCCTCACCCTTCATATAAGGTGAGTTCATCATGCCACTGTGTGGAATCGCGATAATCACATCCGCACCTTTGGCTTTCATTTCAGGAACGTATTTATTGGCTGTTTCGATAATATCTTTGGCAATGACTTTATGAGTTAAATTGTCCTTATCCCACGTCATAATTTGTGGCGGCACAAAACCAATGTAACCTATTTTGACCGTTTGTTTTTTACCGTCAGAATCGACGAAGGTTTTGTCTTTAATGATATAAGGCTGGAAGTAAGGCTGGTCGTTAGACGCATCGTTGTCGCCATCGTCCACATACACGTTGGAGTTAACGTAAGGGAAATTAGCGCCACTTAAACTCTTCATTAAAAAATCTAAGCCGTAGTTAAACTCGTGGTTACCGATATTACCCACATCGTAATCCAACAAGTTCATCGCTTTAAATGCAGGATGCGTCTCACCAAAGCGCAGCACACGACCTTTGGCAACATAATCGCCCAACGGCGTGCCCTGTAATAAGTCACCGTTATCGACCAACACAGAGTTTTTCATTTCCGCACGCGCAGCCTTAATCAAAGTCGCCACACGAGACAACCCCACCGCATCACTTTGCTTATCGCCGTAGTAATCGTAATCCACCAAATTCATGTGAATATCCGTGGTTTCCATGACCCGCAAGTCAATGGTAGAAGCCTGCGCCATCGCAGCAAACAACAAAGAAGAGGCGAAAATCGACGCACCCTTAGGAACAAAAAACGTCATGAAAATACTCCATTCATACAATCATCTTGCGTATCAAAAAATACTAACCAAAAAGTCAGTTTTCATAGTAAGGCGATTTTATGCGAAGTTCATGCCTTTTTTGTGACAGGTGTTTAGTAAGGGATCAGATCCATTAACTCAGCTAAGAAAGGGATATACTTAACACTCATTAACCCTCTGCTTTATTATCGCTCTGCGATAACATTCTTAATACATGAATTAACTTTGTTCCAAAAGCCACATCAGTCTTAGAGTAGTATTCAATAAATATTGAATCTAAATAAGTGTTTCCGTTTTCATCTATGATCCAAAGACCACCGCCACTGCAACCTTTGGGATGTACTGGCTTATTTGATGACCAATTTTTTCCATATGTCATGCAGGTATGAATCTCAGATAATCGATTATGCCGAAAAAAGGTTTCTTTATTCTTAACGACTTCACCCGCATATGAATATTGAAAAGAATTAAATTCATTCTTTATTAGACTTTTTACTTGCTTATTTTTAGAAGAAGGAAAGCCAAAAACGAATACAAAGAAACTAGTATCCAAAAACTCCCAAGGACATATGATTTTTTCAGAAACAAAATTCAAATCATATTTGGATACAAAGTTTTCACTTAACTCAACCACAGCAATATCATATAAATCTATTCCGTCAGATGGATTAGCTTCAGTTACAGTATATTTACCTTCGATTTCTACAATGCCAGAACTTGTCCCGATAAAGAATTCACTAACATTATTACCTCGGTCTTTGATAGCGTGGGCTGCAGTTATTAAATGAACCACTCCTCCTATAGAAACGATTAAAGCTGTAGCCACCAAATCAGGCCTCCCCCTATGATCAATATAAAATATTGGATAAGTGCATCTACTACAGATATTTTGAACTGCTGCTTTCATAGAAGAAATAACATACTGATTAGGGCCCAAAAATAACTCCTTAATAATATTTAATTAGAGCGTACTCGAAAGTATAGAGCCTGAAATATATAGAATATCCCCCTAAATACTCATTAATTGATACTAAAATGCTTATTTACTTTCTACCAGTAAAAAGCGGATAACTGTAATTATAGCGAGAACCAAACGGCGTTTTGATGAGGTAGGCGGTAGTTTCGAAGAGAAACGCCGTTTGGTTCGAGTCTTGTGAGGACGTGAGATGTCGGCATGAAGGCGTGACTTACATCAACACGTCGGATTACGGTCGTGCCTCCCTCATCCGACCTACGAGGCGGAGGCAAAAAAGAAGTTATCGCTTAAACCAACGCCAAACAAACAAGACTTTAATCAAAGCAGCGGCCACGTAGGTCATGGCACAGGCGGTGAGGATTCTCTTCACTTTGGGTAGATCTTCCTGTGGGATGTAGTTGCCTTCTTTCAAAATAGGTAGTGCTTTGTTAAAGCTAGCGTCCCATTCTTCCGGCAGTATCGCGACTTGTACCAGCACGGCTAATAAACCTGACATGCCAACCACCAGCGCATGTAGCGCCACGGCGTAAGGCAAATGCAGCAGCACAGAAATCAGCGGCCAACCGACTAATAAACCTGCTGTAATCTTTCTCGCGCCATGAGCAAAAGGTAAATAACGTGAGCTTAAATGAGAGATTTTTTGTTTCTTCTCATGAGCAATGGCATGCCCTACTTCGTGAGCAGCAACAGCGACGGCGGTTAAGGATCGACCATTAAGCACGCTTGGGCTCAGACGAACCGCATGTTGCCCAAAGTCGAAATGGTCATGACCTTCTTGAGTTTGCTCTACTTTTACATCTGTTAGCTCAAAGCGTTTTACTAAATGAGTTGCTAGTTCGCCGCCCGTTCCCGGCAAGTCTTTACGGTCGGTGGCGTAGCGTTTAAGAGTAAACTTTACCCATAAATTTGGCCCAACTAGCAATAACAAAGCAATGGCAATACCAACAATCCATAACATAACGTTGTCTTTCTACTATCCAAGTTAACAAAAAATATCCGGCTCAACTTTGACCCTTTTTAGGTTCATCACATACACTGTAATAAATACCTAAAGTATACGAGCTAGATATGAAAAATCCTTTAGTTGGTCCGATTCTCGCGATCCTCAAAAACCACCCAAATGGTATGAGTGAGTTTGACATACTAAAAGCGTTAAAAGATCAGCTACCAGAATTTAGCAAGCTTGCCGACGATGCCAACTTGCAGCTATTTCGCCAGCATTTTCTTATCATGAATGCTTTGTATCAATTACAAAGCAGCCTTTGGCAAGAAGAAAACCTGATGTTAAACATCAGTGCACTTCGAATCCATCTACTTAGCGCATCAGAGATCCAATTGTCTGCTAGTACCAGTTTAAACGACAGCGTAGACGCAAAGTTAGCCGCTTACTACCTAGACTGGGAAGAATACGAAAAAACCGATGAGGATGAAGTCTCTCGCCTTCTCAATAGCTTCTACAAAGGCATTAGTTTACCTGGTAACCGAGACTCTGCACTTAAAACCCTACAAATCGACAGTAGCAACCCAACCAAAGCAACGATAAAACAACAGTATCGCAAGCTGGCCCAAAAACATCATCCAGACAGAGGCGGCGATCAAGATGCGTTCATTGGACTCAGGCAAGCCTATGAATACTTGATGTTCTAACATCTGATGCTGGCAAAGTGTAAAACTCCTCTGCAATCATTGCTTTCGATTCTATAAAAACTCAAGATGAACCTCGCTCTTTATTTGTGGTCAAAACTCGACCTTTTATTATTTTACCGATTCATTTTATAGAAACAGGGCTTATGATTTTTTCTTCTTTTTTACGACACCTTTTACCGCCTAAAACACATCACCGTTTCCTAATTCGTCCACTTTGCCTCATTTCTTTTACCCTGCTTAGCAGCTGCAGTGTTAACGAGATCGATAGTTCCAATGACTTCGAAAACAATGGCCGAGACATAGCAGCACTGAAACGTGAGACGCTATATTTAAAAGAAAGCCTGCCACCGGGCTTACCAATGCCTGACGCGAGTTTCGAAAGTGGTTTACAGCAACAACTAAAGTACTTGAACCGCATTGGCGATAAAGATTTCGTCCTTGAAAATACGCAAACCAGCGTTGCCGATTTGAAAATCGTCGCGGAAGAAATTAACAACTGGCTGCAAAATCCAGCACAACAGCCGCAGCTAATAGCCCATCAATTGGCGGGACAAGACCAAAGAGGCAACGTGCAAATCACGGGCTATTATGTGCCTGTGTTACCAGTTCGACACTTACCAGATGAAGTGTATCGCTATCCACTTTACCGCAAACCGGTACAAAGAAATGCCGAAGGAAAATACCCTTCTCGCGAAGAAATAGATTTTGAAAATGCTCTCGCAGGGCAGGGATTAGAAATTGCCTATACCTCCAGTTTAGTCGATAATTTTTTCTTGCACGTGCAAGGTTCTGGCGTAGTCGAGTATGAGAATGGCGAGCGCAAACTCTTATCTTGGGGCGGTGTAAACGGCCATGCTTATCGCAGCTTAGGAAAAGAACTTATTGAGAGGGGTGAGATTGATCGAGCCAATATTTCAGCACAAAGCATTCGCCAATGGCTAAGTGATCACCCAGAACGTAATCGTGAAATTCTATCCACTAACCCGAGTTATTTGTTTTTTAGCGAAGGTCCACAAAGCCCAGTTGGTGCCGCTAACGTGCCATTAACGCCTTTGTATTCAGCTGCAGTTGATCCAAAAGTGATTCCGCTTGGCTCGATTCTATTGGCTCAAGTTCCGAAGCTAGACACCTATGGCAATTTAGTCGGCCATGAATTCCGCCTGCTATTAGCACAAGATAAAGGTGGTGCGATTAAAGGACCGGGGCATATTGACTGGTACCAAGGCATAGGAGAAGAAGCACACTTTCATGCAGGTCAGCTAAAGCATTTTGGCAAGGTTTGGTTACTGCTACCGCAAAACCCGACCCCAAAGATACTCATCGCTCAATAAGTTTATTCTTTAAAAAGTAGTCTCACTTTGAAAATAGAAAAGCAAAAACGCCGCACTTTAATTACTAAAGTGCGGCGTTTTTTTATCATTCAAACCTATGACCTGACTAACTCATCACATAAGGTCACTTAACTTAAAGGAAACCGGTAAGTTAATCCGCAGCTCGGTTTCCGACATGTCCTTTGAGAATTTAGGCAAAGGTGTCGAGCGCTTGATCATATCTAATACCGCATCATCTAAACGTTTATGACCTGAACTTTCTGTGATTTTCACATCAGATACTGAACCATCCGCGTGAGCAACAAAAGACAAGGAAACAACGCCCTCTTCATTGCGACGACGGGATGCTCTTGGATAACGTTTATTCTGGGCCAATACCGATTTTAACTGTGTAAAATAGTTTGCCTTAGCACCTGGATTACCACCACTTGTTGCCGAGTTCGAACTTCCTGTTGTTGCCTTCTGGTTAGCCATTGATTGCGGTGCAACCTGCTTAGGAGCTGCTTTTACTACAGGCTCTTCTTTTTTCGGCTTTGGCTCTGGCTTTGGCTCTGGCTCTGGCTTGGGCTTGGGTTTCGGCTTAGGTTCGGGCTTAGGCTCTGGTTTTTTTACTTCAATTGGCGATTCCTGCTTAACTTCAACCGGTTCTGGCTCTTTAATAATTTCAGGTTCAACCACAGGTTCTGGTTCAATAATAGGTTCTGGCTCTGGCTCTGGCTCTGGCTCTGGCTCTGGCTCTGGCTCTGGCTCTGGCTCTGGCTCTGGCTCTGGCTCAACTTCTGCTTCTGGTTCAACTTCCGGTTCAACCTCCTCTTGAACCTCTTCAATCGGCTCCTCTACCGTTTCTTCAACTTCTTTCACTTCTTCTTGAGCAGCTGTGGTTTGTGCTGCAGCACCAAGATCACCAACCATACCAAGATCAAACTCAATACCCTGAGAGCCCGCAGACTGACTACCTACTGTTGGAGCATAAAATACTGCATAGAAGGCACCAGCATGAACAGAAATAGCCAGACCACCAGCAATAATCCAATGACGCTTGGGAATCATTTGTTTCCTCGCTCTAGCTGTGTTGCCAAGCTAACCTTAGTAAGCCCCGCTAAACGCACCTGATTAAACACCGGACGTAGCTTTTCTAGTGAAATGGCACCATCGGCTTTGATTTGTACCCAGAAAGCGTCTTTATTAGGAGCTGAGGTAAATTGTTGCTCTAGATATGCTTGAACATCCTCTACCGCAAACAATTTATCATCGACATAAAGGCTGTCATCCGCACCCAAAACAATTTCAATATTTGGGTCGGTTGCTGCACGGTTATCATTGATAGATTGAGGAGGAATCACTGCAATCGGATCCGCTTTTTGAATTTGCCCAGCAACCATAAAAAACACCAACATCAGAAACACCACGTTAATCAGTGGCACCATGTTGTCATCGCTGCTGGCGTTTCTCGCGGCGTATTTTTCGCCTATTTTCATTTCGTCTCCGGCATAGCAAAAGCATTCGCAATAGATACGGTTTTTGCACCATTTAGTTTTAAGCGATCTGCAAGATGCATCAAGGTCTGTAACGTGACGCCATCTTCCGCTTTGATGATAAAAACACCCTCGTTATGATCTGTTACGAGCGTTTGAAAACGAGATTGATCGGAGAAACTAACTGCTTGACCGTCAACCCAAACCTGATCATCATTTTGCTTCAAGGTCAAAATAAGGTTGTCTTTTTCCTGTGGCGGATTTTGAACATCGGATGCCACCGATAAAGGTGTATCTACAATGCGCCAAGGCACAAAACTTGAAGTCAACATGAAGAACAACAGCAAGATAAATACCACATCAATCAATGGTGTTAAGCTGATTGCATTCTTACGTTTAGGTTGGGACAGATTAAGCGGCATGTAACAACTCTTCGTCGGCCTTTTTAACTAATTTTTTAGCCTGTTTACTGGTAAATACTTGAGTAACTGCATCGTTCATATTATGAGCAATACGTTCTACTTTACGTTCTAGCCAACTGTGCAATGTCACTACCGGAATCGCTACAGCCAAACCAACAGCCGTTGTCAGTAATGCCTGCCAAATACCGCCAGATAACACCGACGGATCAACTTGATTTCCCGCACCTTCCATTTGCTGGAAAGCTGTGATCATACCTAATACCGTACCTAGCAAACCTAACAACGGACTCAAGGTCGCAATAATTTCTAAAGGACGAAGATAAGAGCGCAGCTGGTTTAGCTGGTTCATCGCACGACGTTCAACTTCTTCACGAATCAAATCTGCTTGGGTATTTGTCGCTAATAAAGCGCGCATTGTGTAACCCACTAAAGCATCAATAGGACGCTTTTCATCTAGTATCTCAAGCGCTTTTTCGCCATTTTCTTCATTGCGCCATTGATCTAAGGCTAAATTACTTGTTTTAAGGCTCTCTGCACGAAGTGAGGAAAACTGCCATAGCTTTAACAAGACAATTGTCAGAGCAACGACAGAAAATACCATCAGTATCCAAACGACAGGCCCACCGACCTGCAAAAAGTCGACAATTTTCTGCTGAACTGAATCTTCCACAATCTTCTCCAATGAATAAAAAACATCAGTCAAATAATAGTCATTCTCAACCGCATTTTCAATAAATAAATGTTCAAATAGAAAGATATGGAGAATTGATAAGGCGCAGTAACAATAAATACTTACAGGAAAGGCTGCATAATCATGCCAAGGTCAGCATGATCATGCAGTTTTACAGACACTAAAATATAGGCGGCTTATAACCAACCTCGGTGTTTAAAATACCAATAAGGCGCAAACGCAGAAAATACCATCAACCCCAGCGCTGCAGGATAGCCAAAACTTAAATCCAGCTCTGGCATGATTTTAAAGTTCATCCCGTAAATACTGGCAACTAATGTCGGCGGTAAAAACACTACAGATGCAATAGAGAAAATCTTGATGATTTTGTTCTGTTCAATGTTAATAAAACCTTGAGTCGAATCCATCAAGAAGTTAATTTTATCAAACAAGAATGTCGTATGTGACATCAAGGTTTCAACGTCACGCATAACTTCACGCAGCGTTTCTGAATAATCTTGTCTATTAGGCAAGTGTCGCAACAGAAATGAGATATTGCGCTGTGTGTCCATCAGACACAGGCGAATCTTCCCGTTACTGTCTTCTAAGCGCGCCAGTTTTTCGATAATGACATCCAGTTCCGACTCATTATCTTCAAGCACTAGATGACTTACCTCTTCTAATTGTCGGTGTAAATCTTCTAAAGCATCTGCATGATTCTCAACTTTATTTTCAAGTAATGTGACTAAAAGATGAGCTGGCGAATCAACAGCAATTTGCCCCCGACGCGCACGCATTCGTAATAATCTAAAGTCTGCTAGTTCTGTTTCACGAATGGTGATTAGCCTGTCCTGCTGCAAGATACAGGCAACAGTTGAGGTTTTATGGCGCCCTTCTGTTTGATTTAAAAACAAAGAGTGGACATGGATACCCGCTTGGTCAACAAAACAACGTGCGGACGCTTCTATCTCTTCGACATCATCAGATTCAGGAAGATCGGTTCTCAACAACGCCTTAAGCTGTAATCGATCGTCGTCATCAGGTTCCGCGGCGTCAATCCAATTCGCCTCTTTTTGAAGGGTGGTAAGATTCTCATCTTCTTTGGAAACTTCTTGAATCAACCCGTTTCTGATTTTAAAAAATTTTAGCATGCTACTTCCTCGATATACTCGGTACCTTATTTCAGCCTAATCATGTTATTTGGCACGACTCGTAACCCACAAAATAAATGTGGTGGATGTATTTTTGGTGATGTATTGGAAACCATTACACGATGTTACGATGGCCACCATTATACCTAGGTTATATCTCACGTCTGTGACAAATCACTAAGCAAAAAAAAGAGGCAATACAGACTAAGCTGAATTGCCCCAAAAAAGACCTTTTCCCTGGGAGGAGATGGTCTACTTCTTATCGAGTTGGATAAGAAACTTTAAAGTTCATTGCTAAAACCAAAAAAATCAATGCGCTAGAATTTGATCCAAGAAAACTTTGGCCCGCTCTGTTTTTGGCTTCACGAAAAATTCTTCTGGCGGCGATATCTCAATCACACTGCCCGCTTCCATGAAGACAATTCGATCCGCAAATTCTTTAGCAAAACCCATTTCGTGAGTTACACAAATCATTGTCATACCGTCTTTCGACAATGAGCGCATAATTTCCAGCACTTCAGAAATCATTTCAGGATCAAGTGCTGAGGTTGGTTCATCAAATAGCATAATGTCAGGAGACATAGTTAGCGCTCTGGCGATGGCAACACGCTGCTGCTGACCACCTGACAGTTGGCCTGGATACTTCTGCTCTTGATCACCGATTTTCACTTTATTAAGTAAATCACGCGCGACTTCATTCGCCTGTGCCACTGACATACCCAACACATGACGTAAACCAAAAGTACAGTTATCTAGCACCGTCATATGGGGGAAAAGATTAAAGTGCTGAAACACCATCCCCGTATGACGACGAATTTTCTCAATGTCTTTAACATTGTCACGGATGGTGATATCGCAAATAGTGATATCTCCTTCGTCGTGTTGCTCTAAATTATTAAGGCAACGAATCAAGGTGGATTTCCCTGAACCAGAAGGTCCACAAATTACGATGGTTTCGCCTTTGGCTACTGCTAAATCGATATCGCGCAGCGCATGATATTTACCGTACCATTTATTAACTTGATCCAGCTTTACTACTGTTTGTTCAGACATAATGCATTCCAATTAATGTTTTGTGCGTTTGATACGTCGCTCTAGATGCGCGCCGTACTGTGCAATAGAAAAACAAGCGATGAAGAAAAACGCCGAAATAACGATTGGACCTTCTGCATGAAGACCAAGCCATTCCGCGTTATGAAAAGTCGCATTAATTGCGCCCATCACTTCTAATAAACCAAGAATCATCACCAAGGTGGTTTCTTTAAATAAACCAATGAAGTTAGTAATTAGCGCAGGGACTGAATTACGTAATGCTTGCGGCATAACTACATACGCCATAGTTTTCCAGTAGCCACAGCCCATCGCATAGGATGCTTCAATTTGACCTTTTGGCACTGCTTGGATCGCACCACGAATGATCTCTGCTTTGTACACAGCCGAAACGAAAATCAGCACGAACAAGACTCGGAACAATACGTCAATAGACACACCACTTGGCAAGAAAAGCTGCAACACTAAAGACGCCATGAACAAGAAGGTAATCACAGGTACAGAACGAATAATCTCGATGTAGCCGGTGCAAGCCCAACGTAAGATAGGCAACTGTGAACGTCGGCCCAAGGCTAAAAGAATGGCCACAGGCAATGATAAACACATGGCAATAATGCCCAAGAAGAAGGTCAGCGTCAGGCCACCCAACGCACTGGTTGAAATGTCTTCAAAGATGAAGCCACCTTTTAGCAACAACCAAAGCACTACAGGCAAAACGAGGATATAAACCACGATCCATTTTTGTGGGATTCGTTGGCTAAACAATAAAGGAAAGGCAAAAAGCCCCACAGCAAATGCCGAATTCACTCGCCATTGCTCAGACTCAGGAAAAGGTCCGTAGATGTAATAATCCATGTATTGTCGGATCGGAATCCAACACGCAGCGCCCGGAGCACAATCCGCACGGCTTGTTCCACTAAAGGTGGCAGAGAAAAACAGCCATTCTAAAGCTTTTGGCAACAGTAAACACAAGAGTGCAATAATGGCCAAAGTGACTAAACTGTCTAACCAAGTATTGAAAAGGTTACGTTTTATCCACACAACAACTCGGCTAAAGCTTAAAGGAGTCGATTTTTTTGCTCTCGCTTCAATCGGCTTACCGGTTATTTTTTCGATGCTCGCTTGATGATTCATCTTATCGCCCTTTCAACTGCATAGCTTTGTTGAAACGTCCCATAATGGCCGCCAGTATCAGGTTCAAAACCCCATAACTCACCATCACGATCACGATGCACTCAATGGCTTGGCCTGTAATGTTTAAACTACTGCCACCCATGGTGCCCATAATGTCCATAAAGCCAACCACCGAACCCAATGCAGCGGCTTTTAATACGTTGATATAAATAGACGTCATTGGTGGAATAATAGAATGCAGTGCTTGCGGAATAATCACCTTATTCATCACCACATTATGTTTAACGCCAAGCGCTAAACCGGCTTCCATTTGCCCTTTTGAAATAGCCAAAATACTGCCTCGAATGACTTCTGAACCATACGCCGCAGAGTAAGTACTCACTGCGATGATAAGCATTATGAATTCAGGAGGAAGCGTCCAACCATGTTTGAAGTTGAAGCCAACTAATTTAGGTGCGGTAAAGCTAATAACGGGCGTAAATACGAGGCTTGCCAACACCACCAAAACGACGGTCATCAGCAGCACAGAGACAATACGTCGTCCAGTTGTAGAGACTCTTTTTTTGGCCCAAAAGCACAATGCAATCCATAACACAGCAAAGACTAAAGATGCCAGCAGACCGTAATTCCATTCAACGCTAGGAATGGATAAACCGCGATTTGAAAGAAACGACACATCACCAAAATTAAACGCCTGACGCACACTCGGCAACATCAACGACAAGGTATACCAAACTGAAATATGTACCAAAATAGGTACGTTACGAACATATTCAACAAGGCAAAGAGACACTTTAGACAATAAGAAATTCTGCGACAAACGCATAATCGCCAAACACAAAGCCAGCACAGTCGTTAGCAAGATAGCCACAACGGCAAACGCAACCGTATTGACCATGCCCGCTGCCCACGCCATTAAATGCGTAGAGGTTTTTGGATCATAGTGTATCAAGCTATAGCTAATATCGTAGCCAGCACGCTGAAAGAGAAAATCAAAGCCGCTAGTCAAACCCGCATCGCGCATATTGGTCGCAGCATTTAGGGCAAGATAGGTAATCCCAAAACAAATGACTGCAAAAAATACGAGCTGTATCAGAGTGTCTCGAACTTTTCGGTTATATAAAAAAGAATGCATAAACAACTGCCATAGATGATGCTTACAAGTGGAGCTTTAAAACGCTAATGACAATGAAAAGCCAGCTTACCTAAGGGCAAACTGGCTCAAATTATGATTAACGGAACGGGTAGGCGTATAACAGACCGCCTTTGGTATAAAGGTTATTTAAGCCGCGATCAAACTTAAGCGCGGAATCCTTACCTAAGTTACGGTCAAAGATTTCGCCGTAGTTGCCTACTGCTTTAATGGCGTTGTAAGCCCATTTATCATCCAAGCCAAAGTTCTTACCTAAACTACCTTCAGTGCCAAGTAAGCGCATAACATCAGGTTTTGTGCTTTTTAGTCTTTCATCGACATTACTTTGAGTAATGCCCTGCTCTTCTGCTTCAATCAATGCCATTGCTGTCCAAGTGACGACTTGACGCCATTCATCATTGCCTTGTTTGACATAAGCACCAAGTGGCTCTTTAGAAATACGCTCAGGTAAAATGACGTTTGCTGATGGATCTGGCATACCTTGGCGATCAGCCGCCAGTGCTGAAGCATCATTGGTCACTGCATCACAACGATTCGCTAGATAAGCAGCGGTAGATTCTGCGCTACCCTCTACGATGAGTGCTTTATAACTTAAACCACGCGACTCAAAGTAGTCGTTAATGTTTTTCTCGCTCGTCGTACCTGGGTAAGTACAAATAGTCGCGCCGTCTAATTCTTCAATCGAGTTCACACCCAATTCTTTTTTAACCATCAAGGCTTGGCCGTCATAGAACCAAGGTGTAGTGACATCAACACCATTCAAGCCATCACGCGTTGCGGTGAAAGTGGTAGAACGCGCCAACATATCAATTTCGTCTGTCACTAAAGCCGTCAAACGGTTACGCGAGTTCATTGTAATGAACTCAACTTTAGAGGCATCGCCAAATACAGCCGCAGCAACAGCCTTACAAAGCTCAACATCCAATCCAGTCCAATTACCTTTTGTATCAGGTGTTGAAAAACCCGCTTTACCAGGATGGATACCGCACTTCATAACACCACGTGCTTTTACTTCTTCTAGCTTGTCCGCTGCGTAAACAGAAGCACTAGCGGATAAAACCCCAGCACCAATGATCGCAGTCGCAATTAGTTTTTTCATTGTTGTAATCCTATATTGAGTTCCGATGTGACAAACAAAGAATACTTTGGATACATATCAAGAGTCAATAATGAATAAATGGATACATAAATTCAAGCTAATTACAGAATTTAGAACACACTTGACTCAAAATAAGATAAGGGTAAACCCAAATAAGGAGTATAGGCACAAGAAGTTTGGTAGATGAATAACAATGCCTTCCTAAAGAAAATCCCTAAGAAGACTATTGAAAAGGCCATCGAGAAAATACATGCAGTTGATACTGGAAGGTTTAAAGTGAAGCGGTTTGACGACGTTTTAATTGCTGTGATTTTAACTGTTCGGCCAGTGCATAAGCACTCATCATGATATGACTTTCCAGCGCGTAACAAGCACCTTCTATGTCTTGGCGTTCACATCGATCTATCAATTCATCGTGTTCGCGCAATGAGCGCGGCGTATTACGGTGACTCAAAATAAAAGACTTTAAG
This sequence comes from Marinomonas sp. ef1, assembly GCF_002806845.1. NCBI lineage: Bacteria > Pseudomonadati > Pseudomonadota > Gammaproteobacteria > Oceanospirillales > Oceanospirillaceae > Marinomonas > Marinomonas sp. ef1. The sequence continues at coordinate 109,638 of NZ_NHTT01000010.1, forward strand.
CGCGCGTAATGGCGATGATGTAGGTCTTTAATCACATTTTGCATCAACGGACGATTGGCGGGTTTATATAAGACTTCATGGAATAGATAATTCAATGGCGTCCACTCTTCTGGCGCGCATTTCTTCAGACTTTCATTGATTTCACGGGCTTTTGCAATGTCTTCCGCGCCCATTAAAGGAATCGATAACTCTAGCAATTTCACTTCAATTAAAGCTCTAAGCTCACATTTTTCAAGAAAGCTCTCAGGCGATATTGTCGTAACGGTTGCTCGACCTGTATCGCGAATTTCAACCAGCTCTTCTCCAGCTAGTATCTGCAAGGCTTCACGCACTGGCGTGCGGCTAACTTGATAAGTACTGGCAATATCCACTTGCGAAAGAGCCATGCCTTCAGGATAAGTACCATCCAAGATCTTAGCTCGTATGTCTTCCGTAACCGACAGTACTGCTTTTTGTTTGTTATTTTCGCTCATGAAAGCCTATCTAATTGAGTTTAATGAGGTTTCTAAATAAAACCGCATAAAATATGCACAAGATTTTAACATAGAGTCATCATATCTGCGACTGTAGACGATAGAAATACAACGATAGAAACTTGATTAATGTATTCATTTAATATAAAAACACCAATAAAATGTATCCATTATGGTTTTATATATGTTCACTCTCGTCAAAAATGCAAATGTGTATGCACCAGAAGCACTTGGTATCAAAGATATTTTGATCGCTGCGGGCAAAATTTTAAAGATAGAAAGCAATTTAGATATCACAGGCATCGCTGATATCTATATTGTTGATGCACAAGGACAAACTCTCATCCCTGGTTTTGTCGATGGTCATGTGCACTTGATTGGTGGCGGTGGTGAAGGCGGCTATCACACCCGTACACCCGAAGTGTTACTCAGTCATTTAACACGAGCAGGCATTACCACGGTTGTTGGTTTATTGGGAACAGACAGTGCAACGCGCCACAATGAAAGCCTATACGCTAAAGCAAAAGCCCTGACAACTGAAGGTGTAAGCGCCTATATGTTTACTGGGGGCTACAAGGTTCCAACCGAAACAATTACTCAATCAATTCAGCGAGATATTGTTTTTATCGACAGAGTCATTGGCTTAAAAACCGCCCTTTCCGACCATCGATCTTCACAACCAACAATCGAAGAACTATCTCGCATGGCTTCAGAAGCCCGTGTTGCGGGTCTTATTTCTGGAAAGTGTGGTCGCGTGGTCGTACATCTTGGCAATTCCCAGAAAGGCTTTGGCCCGCTGTTTGAGGTAGTAGAACAATCTGACATTCCAGTTTCTCAGTTCATCCCGACTCACGTCAATCGCACCGAATTACTGGCAGATCAAGGTATGGAATGGTTGAAGCAAGGTGGTTTTGTTGATTTGACCGCTGGCATCAACCCAGACAAAGGTGCGACAGGCAGCGTTAAAGCATCCACGTTCCTCACTCGCTGCAAAGCACAAAACATTGATACTAGCCGAGTTTGTATTAGCTCTGATGGCAATGGCTCTGTGCCAATATTCAATGAAAAACGCGAGCTGATTGGTCTAAAAGTAGCGGGATTTGGCTCTTTACTCTATCAGCTAAAAGAAATGATTCAGGTCGAAAATATGTCGATCACTGACGCGGTAATTCCTTTCACTCAAGCACCAGCTCAATGCCTTGGGTTAGCCAGTGAAAAAGGGGAAATATCGTTAGGAAAGGACGCTGACTTTTTGATCCTTGATGAAAACCTCGACATACAACACACCTTTGCTAAAGGCGTTTGTCACGTAAAAGATGGCGTAACACAAATAAAAGGCACATTTGAGGACTAAGAATTCCTCAAAAATAACCCCTCCCAATAGCATTATCGGGAGGGGTTATGGGAGTGATTATTTATCAAGGAGGCGCTTAGTACTGCTGCATGAAGGCGATTTCACGATTTTGGTCGCTAATAACTGCTTTGGCCATTTTTATAAGCGCTGGATCATGACTAAACTCTAGAAGTACATTTGCCATGGCAACAGCCGCTTCATGGTGTGGGATCATGCCCGCTACAAAGTCACGATTCACATCACCACTTGCTGATAATTGATTCATATCCAAAATCATTTTTGCATTAATAGCTGCATACGCTGCTTTAATTTTCTCAGCGTCAGCGGATGGTCTCGCTTTCCCATGGCTTGCAAGCCAATCTCGCATAAATGCAATCTCGCTCGATTGCGCCGCCACAATATTAACCGCCAAAGGTTTTAACTTGTCAGAAATTTGCGCTGATGCAAGCAACTGCGTCGCCATATCAATCGCACCTTGGTGATGAGGAATCATACCAACCACAAAGTCGTAATCAACATCACCGGTCAGTTCCGTTGAATGTATATCCATCATCATTTGCTGGTTGCCTTGCATAAACTGAGAAGCATGCTCCGAATGATCCATTTGATGATGGTCCATATCGTCCGTTGATGACGAAGCAGTACAGCCAGCAATCGCCAAACTCACAGTTAGCATCGCTGCAGCAGAAAAATATTTTTTAAAAAGTGTCATGGTTTTATCTCACGTTATTGAGTATTTACAAACAGCTCAGACGTTATTCATCATTATGAATAGCGCTAAGATCATCAGTGATATTGGGTGCTGTTAAATAAACAGCTAACTCGCAATTAACGAAGATAAACGGGGAGGAGGAGTGATCAGTTCTAATAAATTATGTCGCCATTTTTCAATCAACGACAAAGCTGGCCAGTAAATAACCGTAATGGCCAATAGTAACAATAAAGGTGGTAAAACAGCCAAAGCGCAATGATCAACACAATCAGAGTAACTCATGTTTTTAGCATGATCATGCGAAGCAGAAGCAAGGTTCATATCAGACATTGACGACTGAGATAATGACAACTGAGACATTGACGCAATGTTCTGATGCGCCGCGTGCGAAGAATTCGTATAGGACAAAGATGCATAAGAAGTCGCCTGTGTCGAAGCGGATAAAAACAGCCACAACCCAGACAAACAACACATCATAATCCAAACGATTCGCGGCACCTTCAACACATCATCAAACCTATTAAAAACATCTGAGCAGCATACTCCTCAAATTCGAAATCGACAAACATCGCTACAACGAATTACTCCCCTTGAACACGACTCTTTTTGACGGCCTCTACTTTTGAAAAAGCACTCAACTCTTTGATCAAAGTAAACACATTACCTTTGCCAACTTCCGCTTCGAAGCTATCTTGCATGATGCCAAGATCTTTGCGTAAATCATGAGACAGCGCGCTGAGTTTTCTGCGCGTTTTGTAGCGCTCAAAACAACTAGAAAAATGCTTAAGTAACGCAATAATGATCATATCAACCTCGTTTGCCGAATTAGATGTATGTGAGCGAACAATACTAAGCACATTAATAGCAATCAAACAGACGCAGACAGATCATTAAAAAGACACACAGACAACAATACAGGCGATCTGTATGGTATTTTCTTAGATATTCTGTGTGTTTTACGGATTAACAATAAATCGATAGGCAACATAGAATAGCAACAGCGCCATAATACGGTTAACCCATGCCATTATCTTGGGGTTCATCGCGGCTTTTTTAAGACAGAAACCGGCTATTAAATAAACGCTCGGCGCCCCGCAAGCCATTACAGCCAGCCCAAATGACCATACAGCGATTTGCCAGCCATTTATGTGCTCTCGAGGAAATTGCACAGTGACAATAGGCACGATTGCGACTAAAGCTTTAGGATTACAAAGCTGTAATATCAGCCCTGTTTTAAAACTCACCTCTGTATTTTTAGCCTTCATCGTTGCAGACTGAAAGCTCGCTTGCAGGATTTTCCCACCAAGATAGGCGATATAAATTCCTCCCAATATGGCAATAAGCGATTGGTATTCTTTGGGAATGATTTCGCCACCTACATAGCCAATAAGTAAGAACAAGATCAACATAGCAAGCCCTACGCCCACACAATACAGAAAAGCGCGCCAACCCTGACCGTTCACACCAGCAAAAAGCGCCAGCATATTCGCAGGGCCAGGACTGTACATAACACCAAAGGCGTAGATGAGTATTTCGAACATAGGAATCCCTCAAATGGATATTTGATTAAAAGAAGTAATAGTAAAAAGAGTTAAATATCGAGCGAGTGTTGCTGCTAGGTACGCAGCAATGTACGCCTAAATTGGTAAGGGGTGAGCCCAAACATGGGCTTGAATCGACGGTTAAAGTAACTCAGATCTGTGAAGCCAAAAGTAAACGCCACATCGGCCAATGGCATCCCCAGTTCAAGCGCTTCTTTAGCACGATTAATACGATAATTTTGCCAATATTGATGAGGCGTCATACCGAAATAATCACGGAAGCAACGCAACAAATGATACTTAGACATATGCGCCAATTGGCTTAACTCATCGAGAGACACTTCTTCCCCTACATGAGCATGTAAATAGTCGCGTACTCGCTCAAAGACAGGATCTTTCGTGCGACGTTTGGACTTAACTAGACTAACAGAGCGCTGAATTCCCTTTTGGCGCGCTAAATATTCCGCAAATTCAAACAACGCAGACGTGTATTCCAATGCAGACGTTGACGAACTTTCCACTAAAGCCGCCAAACGTAAAATATGCGTTTTTAGCACAGTATCGTTTTGCACTGGATGTTCGATACGAAAGTCTTGCGCGCGATGAACGCCTGCGCTTTCAAGCATAGGACTTAATTGGTCAGGATGAACATAAAGCATTTTGTAGTGAAGCGGGTCGTCAGCACCGGAATGACCATCGTGAGCATCTTCAGGATTAAACACAATCACATTGCCAGCATGACTCTTGTGATGTTCGCCCAAAGCAAAGAAGTCTTGGCGACCCGATAAAGTTACGCCGAAAGAGAACTCCTCATGGGCATGAGTACCATAAGAAAAATCGCTCATAGAGGCTTCCAGCAACATGATCTCATCAAGGACTGCACTTTTAGCAAACTGAAAACGATTTTCTGTCGACATCACACCCTCTCGGAACTAGCCCAATCCATAACAATAGACTAACCAATGACAAACAGAAAAGATTGGACGATATTGCGGAATTAGATCTTATTCAGCTTTTTCTCGACCTGCTCAAGCGCTCTTCGATACATGTACCAAGCACAAATACCGGCAAGTATATTGCCAATCAGGACACCGAAGAAAAGTCCTTTGAGTCCAGCAAGTTCCGAGCCAACCCACAAGCAAGGTAAGAAGAAAGCAAACAATCGTAAGGCGGATATCGTCAACGCAGTATAGGATTTCCCCAAGGCGTTAGAGATAGACACCATTAACATGCATATACCAAGTAAACCAAGGCTCACCGGCACTATCATCAAATGCCAATGTAAGATCGTCGAGACTTCTTCGTCGCTGGTCATCAAGTTTGCCAACACGCCCGAGATGAAAAAAGTAATCACTGCGATCACCAACTGAAACGACAATACAAAGCGACACGCCAAACGCACCACGTAACGCACATCGTCCAAACGGTCTTCGCCCAACAATCGCCCGACCATTGGTGGCATGGACATAGTCAGCGCCAACACGGCAACAATAGAGAAAAATTCAAAACGCGAGCCCAATGCCCAAGACGCCACCGCGGCCGTGCCAAACCCTGCGATAAGTTTAGTCGCCAACATAGAAGAAACTGGCGGTAGCAACTGGCTGATCATCGCAGGCCCCATAATATGACCTATAGACCCCAAGCTTTTAGCGATGTTTAGATCTTGCCAATCAAAGGTAATCCAATGTTTACGAGCCACTTTAGGTGCAACAATCAAGGTACCCAAGCCAAACGCCAACGTGGTCGCCATAGCAGCACCGTTCAAGCCAAGATCAAAAGTGAAGATGAAAATAGGATCCAGCACCAAGTTCAGCACACTGGTAACAATCATCATAATACCAGGCAGCAAGGTATTGCCGTTGGAACGACAAATGCTGTAGTAAAAATAGATTAACGCCCCTACCCAAGCACTAAGCAGCCAATGAGGCCAATATGAATCAATAATAGGATAGACAGAATCTGGCGCACTCAATAACGCCAAAATAGGATGACGTAACAACCAAATGATCACGCTAAAGAAAGCAATCCCCACGCTTCCCATCATCAGCACCAAACCGCCTAATTGCTTGGCATAACGCTTGTCCCCTGCGCCTAAGGCACGAGAAATAATCGCCGTTGTCGCAATGCCTAAGCCCACTTGCAGACCAATCACAATCATCTGAATCGGCAAGGTAAACCCCTGCGCAGCCAAAGGCAAAAGACCTAACTGCCCGATAAAAGCACTGTCCACCAGCTGAAAACTCATCAACGACAAAACACCAAACATCATTGGCCATGTCATGGAAAAAAGTTGCTTAGCTAAGGAAGGAGATGAAGGTACTTGGGAGGACATAGGTGTGCTCATACTAAAAACTGAGCCTATATTCTAACCTACTTTACTGACAACTGAATGACACTCGCCTTCACCAAACAAACGATGCGATGAAAAATCTCATTCTTCAGCATAACGCTGGCTGTACTTGTATCCATACCACAGCATGAATAAAGCAATGAGGGAAAAGATAACAAAACCGCTTGCTAACGGTATGACGGTGAAGTTGTAAAACTGCCCTGCTATTGTCGACAGAACAATCGCGATCATGCTCGATAAAGACGAAATCAACGACGCGCCCAGTCCAGCCATGCTCCCCAACGGCTCCATTGCCATGGCATTAACATTACCAAACACCATGCCAAAGCAGGAAAACATCACCATACCCAAGGCCATAAAGAGCGCAAAAGGCGGTACGCCATCGAAGAACAAAGCAGCGAGCAGCAGAATAAAGGCGGTCGATAACAACACGCTCAAAGCACCAATAACACAGCGCAACATTCCTACTCGCAGGACAATTTTACCGTTCGAAAAATTGATAATAGAAGAACCAATCGCCAACATGGCAAAGAACAAAGGAAAACGATCTCCCGTGTTATACACATCCTGAAAAATCGATTGTGCAGTACTAATGTGCAGCATCAAACCACCAAAAATACAGCCCAACAAAACGGTGAACGCCATCACATCACGACGACGTAATATCACTCGAACATCGGCAATTAAGCGCTTTCGATTAAGCGGGATGCGATTTTCTTTCAATAGAGTTTCTGGCTGACGCAGTAATAACCAACCACCAGCAATCGCCGCTTGCGCGATCAGCAAAGCAAAAATCCAACGCCAATCCGCTACTTTTAACACCAACTGCCCAACACTTGGAGCCAACAAGGGCACCAAGATAAACACCATCATCACAAACGACATAATGCGCGCCATTGCCGCGCCTTTGTACATGTCTCGAATTAAGGCTCGAGAGGCTATTTTTGGCCCAGCGACACCAAAACCTTGGATCATACGACCCAGCAAAAACACCTCGATAGACGACGCTGACAAAGCAACCACGGAACCGATAATATAAATACTAATGCCGAGCAGAATACTCTTCTTGCGACCAATCGCATCAGACAAAGGACCAAAAAGAATCTCGCCAAACACCATACCCAGAATCATCGCCGACACGATCCACTGGGTTTTCTGATAATCCACAATCGCTAAAGACTCAGCAATATTGGGAAAAGCCGGCAACATGGCGTCCATACTCAACGCCGTGAGAGACATCATCAAAGCGAACAGCGCCACTAATTCTCTCTCTGGCAAACGCTTTACCTGAGTTTCAATGGTCTGCTGTGAATTTAAAAGTGACATCACTTTCCTTAGCGATTAGCAAAATGGATCAGTAGTTTACTCGTCTCTTTCAATATCTCGCAATCAATTAACAGGCGATTTCGCTAACAATTCCAGCACAGCCGCTTTTACGTCCTGTATTAATTCGGCTTCATCCACACCCAGCACTTGGCCATTTTCAACCACTTGCTTACCATTAACAAAACTGTGTTTAATCAGCGCCGGTTCACCACATAAGATCGGCGCTTCTAATGGGCTGTGTACGCCAGAAAAACGCGGTGCATCAAGAGAGTACAAGACTAAATCAGCAGCATAGCCTTCTGTTATTTGCCCCGTTTTCAGCCCAAAAAGATCGGCGCCGTTTTGGGTCCCCCATTTAAGCACCTGCGCTACATTCGTGGCTGCTGGCCCGCCCTGAATACGATGCAGCAGCCAAGCTAAATTCAACTCTTGCAGCATAGAAGCATTCTCACTGGACGCGGAACCATCCACACCAAGGGTAATTGACATGCCCGCCTTTTCCATCGCCAGAATCGGGGCTATGCCACTGCCAAGTCGACAATTTGACGTAGGGCAATGGGCAATTCGAGTCTTGGTTTGCGCCAGCAATTCAATGGCATGAGCATCCGCTTGCACCGAGTGAGCGAACCACACATCCTCACCTAACCAATCACAATGGGCGGCGTAATCAATCGCGCTCATGCCGAAATTTTGTTGCGCCATTTGTTCATCGAAAGACACTTCCAATAGATGCGAATGACGCAGCAATTTACGCGCTTTTGCCCATTGAGCATAACTACGTAAATCTTCGGCTGGCGAGGTGTGAACCAAACTGGTAGGCGCGACGACCAAGCGTCGCATGCTGAATGGGCTAGCGTCATGATAACGCCTGTAGGAAGCATCAAGTCGATCCAGTGACAAATCCAATGATTCGGGCACGATGCCACTGTCTTGCATGCCTTTATGACTGCCTTGCACCGTTGCGCCACCACGACATAAAACTAAGCGAATACCTAAATCTTCCGCCGCACGCCAAACGGCGTCTTCCAACTCAGGCGAGGTGCTCGCATGGTACAAATAATGGTGGTCCGCGCAGGTTGTTACGCCAGAACGCAGCTGTTCATAAAGACCTAACTTCGCCGCGACATACATTAAATCTGGCGTAATTTGTGGCCAAAAACGATAGGGAACACTGGCAAGCCATTCCCCTAGCCCTTGGTTCAAACCCGCTGGAATGCCTTTTAGTATCGACTGAGCAAGGTGATGGTGAGTATTCACAAAACCGGGATAAACCACACAATGAGACGCGTCTATTAACTCGTCGTCAGGCTCGCGATTTAGTGTAGGAGCAATGGCTGAAATTACGCCATCTTTGGTACGAATATCTTGAGGAAGCTCATAACCAAAAACCGCTTTGGCTTGGCGGATTAAATACTGGGGCATAACACTCTCCTTTTTTAGGAAAGAGCAATGTCCAGGCCGCAAGGCTTAACCGCTTCTACTCTTTATTTCACATACAATTTAACTAGATCAACAAGCAAACCCTATACCAGTCTGCACAACGCCAATGAGCACACAGCAAGCACGAACCAATCATCATATTTCGCATGCTATTAATCATATTTATGGTGCGACGAGACCGCAACACGCCCAATTCAAGTGCATGACCAAGAACGTAAAGCCACAAAATTGCTGAATTTATAGACAAATATATTTGGCCTGCTTGTTGCTTAGTTATAAATAGCGCAAATAGTTTGCGTGACGCAATGAGTAGAAGCGGTCAAATTTGGTGTCGAGTTCCAACAAACCAAGTTCGGGCATTGCTCACTGCCTTGTCGACAACCCAAAGAGGATGTCGAAAGGGAAGTGACAGCCGTTTCAATCTAACTCGACTGTGTACCCAGTCCTCTCGCTCTTTCCTCATCTGGTTTTCTTTGTGGTTGTTTCAGTGACTGAGTTTGGCTTGCTTAAAAAAGAAAAGCCGAATCTATGATGAAGCATGGAGAAAACAATGAACAACCAACTAAAAACATCCCTATTTTGTAATCTATGTCTAGCTGGGGCCATGGCATTTACAGCTTTAAATGGCAGTACCGTGTTCGCAGCTGATGAAGTGAAGTTTCAGCTTGATTGGCTACCGGGTGGTGATAAAGCGCCGATTTATGTGGGCATCAAAAAAGGCTTTTTCAAAGACGCCGATTTAGACGTAACTGTTGCCAGTGGCCGAGGCTCCACCGACGCCATTAGCAAACTCGCCACCGGCAATGCCGATTTAGGTTTGTCCGACTTGGTCGCACTGTTAATGGCAAAAGCTCAAAACAATGTGCCTGTTTCTGCGATTTATTCGGTTTTCAGTAAAGCTCCCCATGCTTTCTTTGTGCCTTCTAACTCAGATATTAAGAATGTCAAAGACGTCGCAGGAAAACGTATTGCAACCTCACCTTATACTTCTTCAAATGTCTTCTTACCTTTGCTGTTAGACGTGAATGGCGTTGATCCAAGCAGCATAAAATTGATGAAAGCAGACGCTGGCGCCTTAAACCCAATGTTACTTTCCGGTAACACCGACGTGGTTATTTCGTGGGTAACTGACACGGTGATTTATCAACTACAAGCTAAAAGTGCAGGCCAAACCTTGCGAGTACTACCTTGGTACGATGCCGGATTAGAGTTTTACTCCACTTCTATCATTGCATCTGATCGCTTTCTCAATAAACATCCAGACACAACCAAACGCTTTGTTGCAGCCTATCAAAAAGCCATTGAATATACTTGGGAGCATCCAGAAGAAAGCGGGCGGATCGTTCATGACATGGTGCCAGAAGTCGATGCAAGCACTGCGACAGACACTATTAACTCAATCAAATCCTTAGTTTATAACGCAGTCAGCGATAAAGATGGCTACGGCGCATTTACCAAAGAACGACTCGCCACCACATGGAAATGGACAGCCAAAGCGCAGAACATTTCTGTCGACAGTTTTGATCCAGAGTCAGCTATAAATCGTCAATTTATTCCTTAATTAATACCATAATTTCATGAAATAGAAGACGTTTAAAAGGCCCATTTATTTGGGCTTTTTTATTGATTTTAAAAACATTTCGTATCATTTTACGCTAATATAGCCTGATTAAATAATAACAACAGAGGTCGATATGGACATAGGTCTGGCCAAGCATTTAAAACTCAATCAGTTGCGCTTGATTTCGGTCATTTCAGAGCATGGTCAACTTGGCATCGCTGCGGATGAAATGGCGATGACACAGCCTGCCGCGTCACGTATGCTGAGTGAAATTGAACAAACTATTGGGACACGTTTATTTATTCGCCATGCCAAAGGCATGGAGCCAACACTGGTAGGTCAAGCTGTTGCACGTCGTGCGCACAATCTTCTGGTTGAGCTGCGAGATCTTGCCCGTGAAGTAGGCGAACTAAAAGAAGGCGGCGGCGGAACCACGGCCATCGGTGCAGTAACAGGCGCCGCAGTCGGCTTTGTAATTCCCGCTATCCAGCAATTGCGAGCCATCGCCCCAAAAGCCGAGATTGACATCAATGTTGATACCAGTGATATTTTGGTGCGGGATTTAATTGCCGGACATAATGACTTTGTCCTCGCGCGAATTCCCAAACAATACGATGCCAACGAGTTTGAAATTTACCCAGCTCGTACAGAATCCGTCACGCTAATGGTTCGCAAAGATCACCCATTGGCCAGTTTAGATACCGTCAAAATTCGCGACTTAGCGCACTTTGAATGGGTCATGCAATCTCACCGAGCACCAATACGTGAAGCGGTCGAAGCGGCCTTCATGGAAGAACGTGCCGAGCTGCCATTAAGCATCACCAACAGTACGTCTTTACTAGCCTTAATTGCCATTCTTGTGTCTTCCAACGCCATAGCGCCTATGGCCAGAGAAGTGAGTGACTTGTTGGTTGGTCATAAAGTGAAAGCCGATCTAAAAGCACTCAAACTAGACCGTAAAATTGTCATGAGCCCTTATTATTTATTGCAAATGCGCGGCCGCCAGTTATCCCCTCTTGCCAACCAGCTCAAGCGTTTGGTGCTTGCCGAACTGGAACAGAAACCTACCAACGCGTAAATAACTCGTTGTTAATCTTCTCGAAATAAACCACAAAAAAACTGAAAAAAAAGCGAGTCGGTTGCTTTCAAAACCGAACTCGCTTAACAACCCGCCTGGGCTTTCTTTCAATAAAAATCGATAAATTTCATTCAACACATAAGAACTAGCCAGCTAGATCTTTTGGTAACAATGCTTTTGGAATATTTTGGTAACAAACAGGACGCAAGAAACGACGAATCGACAAGGTGCCGACTGAGGTTGCACCAAAGTTTGTCGACGCTGGATAAGGGCCGCCATGCACCATGGTATCGTTCACTTCAACACCAGTCGGGAAACCATTTGCTAGCAAACGCCCTGCTTTACGTTCCAATACAGGTAGGAGTTTCTGACACGCTGCATAATCGCCTTCATCAAGGTGAATGGTACACGTCAGCTGACCTTCCAAATGACGAGCAAGCTCGACCATTTGCTCAACACTATCTGCTAAAACAACCAAGCCAAGAGGACCAAACACTTCGTGATGCAATGTTGGATGATCCAACCACGCTTGACCTGCTACCGTGAACAAGTTTGGTCGTGCGGTACGATCTTCTGTATCTGCCGAACGCACAACGGCCTGAATACCGGTTTTCTCAATCGCCGCCACACCAGAACGATAAGCATCCGCAATACCATCAGTAAGCATGGTTTGTGCTGCGACTTCGGATAGAGCTGCACTCGCTGCAGCTATCATGGCTTTTGAGTCTGCGTTATCCAGCATCACCGCAATACCTGGGTTGGTACAAAACTGTCCAGCACCCATGGTTAATGAGCCTGCCCAACCTTTGCCCAATTCTTCAGCACGATTTTTAACAGCTTCTGGCATCACAAACATTGGGTTCACAGAACCCAGTTCACCAAAGAAAGGAATCGGCTCTGGACGTGCCGCACACAAGTCAAACAAGGCACGACCACCAGCCAAGCTGCCAGTAAAACCAACCGCTTTAATTAACGGATGCTGAACTAGAGCTTGACCAACTTGACGGTTACCGCCTTGGATCAAGGAAAAAACGCCCGCTGGCATCTTGCAACGTTTTATCGCGGCCTCAACCGCTTGCGCCACAAGCTCGCCCGTTCCCGGATGAGCAGAATGTCCTTTCACCACAACAGGACAACCTGCCGCTAGAGCCGCTGCGGTATCGCCACCAGCTGTTGAAAACGCCAATGGAAAGTTAGACGCACCAAACACAGCAACTGGGCCGATAGGACGTTGTACCATGTACATATCTGGACGTGGCAATGGTGCGCGATCTGGCAAGGCTTCATCAAACCGACGATCTAAGTATTCACCTGATAAAATACGCTCAGCGAACAAACGAAGTTGCCCTGTTGTACGACCGCGTTCGCCTTGCAAGCGTGCTGCTGGCAAACCGGTTTCTTGTACGCCGACTTCAGTAATTTGATCGCCTAGCACATCGATTTCGTCAGCAATGGCATTTAGAAAAGCCGCGCGATCCTCACGAGAGGAATAGCCAAACTCCTCAAACGCTGCTTCGGCTGCTTCTACCGCTGCATCCACATCAGACACGCGACCAACAGCAAATTCATGAGAAGGTCCTGTAGCAGGCGTTGAAGAAAATGTTGCGTCGCCCTTTACCCATTTACCGGCAATAAAATGCTGTCCCGTTAACATACTCACTCCTCTCTTTAATAAATGAAATTCAACACATTAAGTTAAGCTCTGAAGTAGCCTAGTGATGGCAAGCATCAAGCCCAAGGATGGGCGTTACGCCCCTCGCGGACAGGGATGTCCGTTGGGGCGGTGCTGCCATAACAAGGCAGGGTCAGACTTAAAAACTTAATTTAATGACTATCTTTTGGCACCGCAGCGCCTCGACAACCTTTTAAGAAGTCAAAATCGGCACCCGTATCAGCACCTTGTACGTGATCATGGAATAGTTTGATGTAACCACTTTTTGGTGGTTCCAAATGACTTTTCCAGTTTGCTAAACGTGTTGCCATTTCTTCATCGGAAATGTCCACATGAAGGCGGCGGTTTTCTACGTCTAGTTCAATCATGTCGCCATTTTGAATGACGGCCAATGGTCCACCAGCAGCAGCTTCTGGCGTAGTATGCAAAACCACGGTTCCATAAGCCGTTCCCGACATACGAGCATCAGAAATGCGTACCATGTCTTTAATGCCTTTGCGCAACACTTTTGGCGGCAAGCCCATGTTGCCAACTTCCGCCATACCTGGATAACCCTTTGGACCACAGTTCTTTAGCACCATGACACAGTTTTCATCGATATCCAAAGCTTCGTCATTGATCTTGGCTTTGTAGTCGTTAATGTCTTCAAAAACTACCGCTCTACCACGATGTTGCAATAAATGTGGTGACGCTGCAGAAGGTTTCAATACTGCACCTTGTGGCGCAAGATTGCCTTTCAATACAACAATACCGCCTTTTTGTGTCAGTGCTTTTTCAACTGGCAAAATAACGTCTGGGTTCCAGTTGCGAACCTCTTTCACTTCGTCCCAAATTGATTCACCGGACACAGTAATCGCGTCTTTATGCAGCTTGCCCGCTTCAGCCAAATGCTTGATTACGACTGGCAAACCACCTGCGTAGAAGAATTCTTCCATCAGGTATTTGCCTGACGGCATCAGGTTCACAATAGTGGCGATTTCTTGGCCTAATTTATCCCAATCATCTAGGGTTAAATCCACACCAACACGACCAGCAATAGCCAATAAGTGAATTACGGCATTGGTAGAACCACCAATCGCGCCATTGACACGAATCGCATTTTCAAAAGCTTGGCGAGTCAAAATATCAGACGGTTTCAAATCGTCTTTAACCATATCAACAATGCGACGACCCGTAAGATGCGCCATGACTCGACGACGGCTGTCTACCGCTGGAATCGCTGCGTTACCCGATAACGCCATACCCAAAGCTTCAGCCATAGACGCCATGGTGCTGGCGGTACCCATGGTGTTACAAGAACCTGCAGAGCGAGACATAGATTGCTCTGCCTCAAGGAAGTCTTCTTGGGTCATCTTGCCAGCTTTAATGTCTTCCGACATTTGCCACAGCGCCGTGCCAGATCCCACACGCTCGCCTCTGAAGTAGCCATTCAACATCGGGCCACCAGACACAACAATCGCTGGAATATCGACGCTACACGCACCCATAAGCAGCGCCGGTGTGGTTTTGTCACAACCTGCTAACAAGACAACACCATCGAGAGGATTCGCTCGTAAAGCTTCTTCGACGTCCATCGCCGCCATGTTGCGATACATCATCGCGGTAGGACGCAGTGAGCTCTCACCCACAGAGAACACAGGGAACTCTAGTGGCAAACCACCCGCTTCATAAATACCGTGTTTTACTCGATCAGCAAGATCACGAAGATGGGCGTTGCAAGGTGTAAGCTGCGACCAAGTATTACAAATGCCAATCACTGGACGACCATCAAATAAGTCCGCCGGCAAGCCTTGGTTTTTCATCCAGCTGCGGTGGTAAATATGATCACGTGAGGTACCGCCAAACCATTCGGTTGAACGTAATTTGCGGGGCCATGTTTTCGGTACGAACGTGCCTTTCTCAGAATCACTCATACCCAACCTCCATCAACGATAAAGTTTTGCGCCGAGCACATTGCCGCCGCATCGGACCCTAAAAACAGCGCCATATTGGCGATATGTTCAGGTAGCACCTTGCCTGTTAGGCATTGGCTTTGTTTAATTTTTTCTTCTGCCGCGTCATCAACCCACATGCGCAGTTGTTTTTCTGTCATCACCCAGCCAGGCACCAAGGTATTCACACGAATACCAGAGCCACCTAAATCACGAGCAAGGGATCGAGTTAAGCCATGAGTTGCCGCTTTGCTCGTGCCGTAAGTTGGATAACCTGCTGTCGCCATCATCCATCCCACAGAACCAAAATTGATAATCGAACCACCACCCAGTTTTCGCATCATCGGTGCAACTACTTGCGCGGCAAACATAGCATGTTTGATGTTCACCCCAACCAGTTCGTCAAAACGCTCTTCAGTCAGCGACTCCAACGAATGGCGCACATCGTTAGCTGCGTTATTCATCAACACAGAAATAGGCCCAAACGTCTCTGCGGCTGCACGGATTTTGCTTTGATAATCTTGAATATCAGTGATATCACACACTTCAAAGCGCACTTCAAAACCGTCTTTTTTAAGACGTTTGGCGAGCGCCGTGCCGGCTTTTTCATCCAAATCCACAAAGGCCGTTTTCGCGCCTTGCTTGGCATACGCTTCGACAATAGCAGCACCGATACCGGTTGCACCGCCAGAGATAAAGACCGAGCGATCTTTTAAATCTGGATAAACGGCGCTCTTTGTTTTATTCATAACGGCGCTACCTCGGTATCGAGTTCATCCGCTTTCGCCAAGGCATTGCGTAATGGCAGACCAAACGTAGGAGAGGAAATTTCAAAGACATCGCCTTCTTGTGCCTGAATACCATCGGCAAAAGACAAGGTTGCTGTGCCAAACATATGCACATGCAGATCGCCTGGCTGGCGGAAGATCGAATATTTGAAATGATGATGTTCTAAGTTTTTGAAGGTGTGCGACATATTGTCTTCACCTGATAAAAAGCCTTTTTCCCAAAGTGTTTTCTCACCGCGTTCAATGCGCGAATGACCATCGATGTGCATTGGCAATTCACCCACCAGCAACTCAGGACCAAACGCCGCTGGACGTAATTTCGAATGAGCTAGATACAAATAGTTTTGGCGCTCTGTTATGTGATCCGAAAATTCATTCGCCAAGGTGTAACCAAGACGATGTACTTTGCCGTCTTCGCCCACCAAGTAAAAGCCAGCGATCTCCGGCTCTTCACCACCATCCAAAGCAAAGGATGGTGAAGGTAAGGCATCGCCTGGTGCGATCACGCCAGCGCCATTGCCTTTATAAAACCATTCTGGCTGAACGCCTTCTTGACCGTCTTTCGGTTTGCCACCTTCAACGCCCATTTGGAAAATCTTCATCGAGTCCGTCAGTTCTTCGCTTTTCGCATGCATGGCATTACGAGTCGCGGCAGAACCTAGGTGCGTTAAACCTGTACCAGTCAAATACATATGTGCTGGATCAGGATGACGAACAGGGCAATCTAGCTGGTTGTTCTTAGCAAGCTCTGCCAAATTAACCGACTCGCCCAAACCATGTTTTTCAATAATAGACTTCAGCGGCACGCCATTTTTAACGGCTTCTTTTGCGAGTTCGTAAACACTCGATGCGTGAAGAACAAGGTGCGCTTCATTGCCTTCGCGACAGACCACACCACCTTGTTTAATTTGAGATAAAAACAACATAAATCGCTCCTTAACCCGCGTTCTTAACGCGCTTTTTGTTTGTTGTAGACGTCGAAGATAACCGCAGCGAGCAATACCAAGCCCTTGATAACCTGCTGCCAATCAATCCCTATACCTAATATCGACATCCCGTTATTCATGACACCCATGATGAAGGCACCAATCACCGCACCGATGATTTTACCAACGCCGCCTGACATGGAGGCTCCACCGATAAACACGGCAGCAATAACATCTAATTCAAAACCAAAACCCGCTTTCGGCGTGGCAGTATTCAAACGTGCCGCGAAGATCAACCCAGCCAAGGCCGCCAACATGCCCATATTGGCGAAGGTCAAAAAGGTCAAACGTTCGGTATTGATACCTGACAATTTGGCAGCTTTTTCATTACCACCCAAAGCATAAATACGACGACCGATGGTGGTGCTGTTAGTCAAAAAGGTATAAATCGCAATCAGCACCGCCATCGACATCAGCACATTCGGCAAGCCTCGATAAGTACTTAATAAGTAAGACAAATAGATGATCGCAGCAGCAACTAATACGTTTTTAACGATGAAGAAAGAAAATGGTTCATCTTGAATACCGTACTTCAGTGCACGAGAGCGAGTACGAGCAGCCAAGAACAATATTGCACTCGCCGCTAAGATACCAAGCACAAGCGCAGTAACATTCGGACGACCAATACCAAACACGTCAGGAATAAATCCGGTACTCAACAATTGGAAGCTTTTTGGGAAAGGCCCTACAGACTGACCTTCAAGCAATGCCAAGGTCAAACCACGGAACACCAACATGCCTGCCAAGGTGACGATAAAAGCTGGTATTTTCCAGTAGGCAATCCAGTAGCCTTGCAAACCACCGATAATCAAACCAACGACAAGACACACAGGCACGACAAGAATGGTCGGTAAGTCATAATTGACTGACATAACCGCCGCCAACGCACCAATGAAACCCGCCACTGAGCCGACCGATAAATCGATATGGCCGGCGACAATCACCAGCAACATACCAATAGCCATAATGATGATATAGCTGTTCTGTAAAAATAAGTTGGTTAAGTTAACCGGACGCATTAAGGTGCCGTCGGTCAAAAATTGAAACATGCCCATGATGACAACAAGCGCGATCAACATACCGTAATCACGCATATGTGATTTCAGGTAGCTGGTAACAGACGGTGCCGCTTGTACCACAGTAGAGGTTTCTTTTGTTGTAGCCATTTTTATTGCTCCCGCTATTATTATTCTCGCCGTTATTATTGCTATCGCTAGGCTTTTACTATCATTGACATGATTTTTTCTTGGCTTGCATTGGCTTTGTCTAACTCGCCAACAAAACGCCCTTCATTCATCACGTAAATACGATCACACATGCCAAGCAACTCTGGCATCTCTGAAGAAATCATCACCACGCCTTTGCCATCATCAGCAAGCTGGTTGATGATGTTATAAATTTCAAACTTAGCGCCCACATCAATACCGCGGGTTGGCTCGTCTAGAATCAAAACGTCTGGCTGCGAATATAGCCACTTACTCAACACCACTTTTTGTTGATTACCGCCCGATAAGTTCATCACTTTTTGAAACACACTTGGTGTTCGAATGTTTAGTGCTTTGCGATAGTCTTCTGACACTTGGCGTTCGATGTTTTCATCGATTACACCATGGGAAGACACTCGGTTAAGATTCGCCAACGTGGTGTTGGTCTGAATGGTTTCTTCTAGAATCAAACCCAATTCTTTACGGTCTTCGGTCACGTACGCCAAGCCACTTTTTATGGCTTTTGGCACAGTAGACAAATCGGCGATTTCACCGCGCAAACGCACTTCACCTTGAATGTTTTTACCGTAGCTTTTACCAAACAAACTCATCGCTAACTCGGTGCGACCTGAACCCATTAAGCCTGCGATACCAACCACTTCTCCGGCGTGTACATTGAACTCAATGTTATGAATCATTTGGCGATCTATTGCATCGGGATGCCATACATTCCAGCCACTGACTTCCATCATGGTTTTTCCTAGATGGCCTTCCCGCGCTGGATTGTTTCTTTGTGGATAACGGTCAGCCATATCACGGCCAACCATGTCGCGAATAATGTCTTCTTCACTGATATTTTGCGCATGACAATCCAGTGTAGATACAGAAGCGCCATCACGAATAACGGTGATGCTGTCTGCCACACGGCTGATTTCGTTCAACTTGTGGGTAATCAAGATAGAAGAGATACCTTGTGCTTTAAACTCCAATAACAAATCAAGCAACTTGGCGCTGTCGTTCTCTTGCAGTGCGGACGTTGGTTCGTCCAAAATTAATAATTTCACATCTTTAGCAAGGGCCTTGGCTATCTCAACGAGTTGCTGTTTGCCCACACCTAATTGACCCACTAAGGTCGATGGCGACTCTTTTAAGCCAACTTTTGCTAATAACGTTTGAGTACGAGAATAGGTTTTCGGCCAATTAATCACGCCACCTTCGACATTCTCGTTACCTAAAAATAGATTCTCAGCGATGGATAGAAGCGGCACTAACGCTAACTCTTGATGAATAATAATGATGCCTTTTTCTTCGCTGTCCGTGATGCCGGAAAACGCGACAGTTTCATCATTAAAAAGAATATCGCCTTGATAACTTCCATGTGGATAAACCCCACTCAACACCTTCATGAGAGTTGATTTACCCGCGCCATTTTCACCCACTAAAGCGTGAATCTCGCCAGCACGAACTTTAAGGTTCACCGAGTCGAGGGCTTTTACTCCAGGAAACGTCTTGGTAATGCTGCGCATTTCCAAAATAATATTTTCCATAAAACATCCCGTTAGCAGACGCGCTCTTGCCGTATCGACACACGGTCAACAACGCCTCCGCTGGTTTATTATTGTTGAATTAGGATAAATAAACAGTTTTTAACAAAGAATTGGCAAGCGCAGTGGTCGTGCGCTTATTCGACCTGAGACTTCGTATAGTAGCCGCTACCTAGCAACACATCTTGCCAGTTGGATTTATCAACTGTTACAGGCTCAAGCAAATAACTAGGAATCACCTTGATGCCGTTGTCATAGGTTTTAGTATCATTGATTTCAGGCTTCGCACCATTTAATACAGCTTGAACCATGCCTACCGTTACGTTGGCTAATTCACGCGTGTCTTTAAATATGGTGGAATATTGTTCACCTGCGATGATGGATTTCACTGATGGCACTTCTGCATCTTGACCCGTTACAATCGGCATTTTCATATTGCCAGAACCGTAACCTACACCTTTAAGTGACGACAAAATACCAATAGAAATACCATCATAAGGCGACAACACACCGTCTATGTGTTTCTTGGTGTAATGAGCAGACAACAAGTTATCCATACGTGCTTGAGCGGTCGCACCGTCCCAACGCAAGGTACCAACTTTGTCCATGCCCATTTGGCCAGAAACGACACTCACCTTGCCAGAATCGATCATCGGCTGAAGCACAGACATTGCACCGTTATAGAAGAAATAAGCGTTGTTATCGTCTGGAGAACCACCGAACAACTCGACGTTGTAAGGACCTTTACCACGTTTTTCCATGCCGCTTACCAAGGACTTGGCTTGCAACACGCCGACTTTGAAGTTATCAAATGTCGCGTAGTAGCTCACATAAGGGCTGTTTTTAATCAAACGGTCATAGGAGATAACTTTAATACCCGCAGCATCGGCGTTTTCCAATGCGTTAGATAGAGTCGTACCATCAATCGCGGCGATGACTAATACATCGACACCTTTTACGATCATGTTTTCAATCTGGGAAAGCTGATTTGGAATTTCATCTTCTGCGTACTGTAGATCAACTTTGTAACCAGCATCTTTGAAGAGTTTTACCATGGAGTCACCATCGGTGATCCAGCGAGCGGAAGACTTAGTTGGCATGGCAATACCAACATAACCATTCGCAGCCAAAGCACTAACGGAACTCAGCGCAGTGGCACCTAGTACTAAACCAGCAATGGTATTCTTTAGATAGTTCATTAGCTTCTCCTGTTACGGCCAAGCGAGCACCGTAAGGAACAAGCTTCAGGTGGCCATAGATTTTTTATGATTATTTTTTCGAGCCAATCAGGTCTTGAAAAACCTGTTATGCAGAGTAGGCAAAATGAACATACCAATCAAATAGAATAAATGTTGCTCTTCATATCATTTTTGATATGTTAATTTATTATGCGAGAACGAATATTTTGCAGCATTACGTGCTGCGCGGCTTAGACAAATTCCGTATGATAAAACTCCCCTTTACACATTCTTTAATTTAGAAGGAATCTATGGAATTCATTTGGATCTTATTCGCATTTGTATGCGGACTGGCCGTCAAGGTGATCAATTTACCGCCATTAATTGGTTTCTTATTAGCTGGTTTTTTACTTAACTATGCTGGTTTGGAACCAAGCAATACATTGGACTCCCTCGCCAATATTGGCATCACACTAATGCTGTTTAGTATCGGCTTAAAATTACATGTTAAAGACCTTCTAAAACGTGAAGTTTGGGCATCAACGCTAAGTCATATAGGAATAAGCACCATCCTATTTGCCGGGATTGCTTTGCTGCTTGGTACATTAAGCCTTCCATATTTTGGTGTGCTTGATTTTAAAACCGCCGCGCTTATCGGTTTCGCACTCAGTTTTTCCAGTACCGTTTGTATAATGAAACTGCTAGAAGAAAGTAGCGAACTAAAAACTCGCCATGGACAGTTATCTCTTGGCATTTTAGTTATGCAAGATATTGTAGCCGTAGTTTTTCTTGTGGCTGCTACCGGTAAAGTGCCTTCTATCTGGGCGCTGGGGTTATTTGGCTTGCTACTGATTCGTCCGATTATCAACAAAATCGTCGACAAAGCTGGTCACGGGGAAATGCTGCCATTAACAGGTCTTTTTCTTGCGCTAGGTGGCTATGAACTGTTTTACCTTGTTGGTGTAAAGGGCGACTTAGGCGCACTAATCTTCGGTATTTTATTAGCGTCACACCCCAAAGCCGCAGAAATGAATAAGTCGCTAATGAATTTCAAGGACTTGTTTTTAATTGGTTTTTTCTTGTCCATCGGCTTCACCGCATTACCCACATTAAGCATTGTCGGCATGAGCCTAATCATTACTTTAGTGATTCTGGTGAAGTTCGCACTCTTCTTCGTATTAATGACAAAAATGAAACTGCGCGGCCGAACTTCATTTTTATCATCGATAATTCTTTCTAACTACAGTGAATTTGGCTTAATTGTCGTTGCACTGAGTGTGGCAAACGGCTGGTTAGAAAAAGAATGGCTTGTCGTATTAGCATTGGCAGTGTCTTTCTCCTTCGTGATCACAAGCGTGCTTTATCGCAACGTTCACCGTATGTACCGGAAAAACAAAGACATCATTCGCCGTTTTGAAAGTGCAGATTGTTTATCCGAAGATATCTTCGTACAACCTGTAAACAGTGACATTCTCGTGGTGGGCTTAGGTCGAGTTGGACGCGGGGCATTTGACTCTTTAAAAGGTTTGGTGGGTGACACCGTCGCTGGAATGGATGCGGATCGTAATCGTATTAACCAAATGCAAGCGGCTAAAGAAAATGTATTCTACGGCGACGGTGAAGATGCGGATTTGTGGGAACGTTTGGACACGTCTCGAATTGAGCTCGTTTTGTTGGCATTGCCTGCCACAGAAGACACGACCAATGTAGCCATACAGCTGCGTAAAGCCAACTACACTGGACAAATCGCTGCTATTGCTCGCTATCAAGATGAAAGAGAAATCCTCATCAACAGCGGCATAGACAACGTCTTCAACTTCTACACAGAAGCCGGTACAGGTTTCGCTGAAGAAAGTTTGGCACTTATTCGACCACTAGAAAGCGCCGTAGCTGCCTAGCTATTTCAAAGCTGGGCTATTATAAAGCTCTAGAAGATAAAACTAAAAACGCGGTGCCGTTAACATGGCTCCGCGTTTTTTATTGACTCTATTTATGCAGACCTAGCTTCGTCTATCTTGGCTTTCACCGCTTCGGCTTTTTCCGTCAGTTCTGAATAGAGTCGGATGTCACCGCCGCGTTGGGCTTGCATGGCTTTTTCTAGTAACTCGCCATATTCTTTATCGAGCTTTTTAATCGGATCGGACTTTAGAAAAGAAAACATAATTAGCCTATGGTTATGAGTTTATAGAGTTAATACGACGCAGACTGAGATTTAGATCGTTTTGACTAACAAATTACCTAAACAAAAACGCCAATCAGATTTCTCTGATTGGCGCTTTATGAGTTACGTATAAACAGCAATCGTACTTAAACGTCTAGGAAATCCATAATCCCTTCAGCCGCTTTACGACCTTCATCAATAGCCGTTACTACTAGGTCTGAACCACGCACCATGTCGCCACCAGCAAAGATTTTCTCATTAGTAGTTTGGAACATGAATTTGCCGTTCTTCGGAGCGATAACACGACCACGAGCGTCTGTTTCGATACCAAATTTTTCGAACCAAGGCGCAGGGCTTGCTTGGAATCCAAAGGCAATTAATACGGTGTCTGCAGGAATGATCTGCTCGCTACCTTCAACAATCTCAGCGGTACGACGGCCGTTTTCGTCAGGCGCGCCCATTTGAGTCTCAACAACCTTGATGCCTTCCACTTTGCCGTTACCAATGATTTCCACTGGCTGACGGTTGAAAAGGAACTGTACGCCCTCTTCTTTCGCGTTTTGCACTTCTTTACGAGAACCCGGCATGTTTTCTTGGTCACGACGGTAAGCACAAGTAACACTTTTCGCGCCTTGACGAATCGCAGTACGGTTACAGTCCATCGCTGTATCACCACCACCCAAGACAACCACTTGCTTGCCTTTTAGGTTCACGTAATCAGCAGCATCTTCTTCGAAGTCTAGGCAATGGTTAACGTTAGAAATCAGGTAATCCAAGGCATCGTGAACACCCGGAAGATCTTCACCTGGGAAGCCGCCTTTCATGTATTTATAAGTACCCATGCCTAAAAACACTGCATCGTACTCTGCCAATACGTGTTCGAATGGCACGTC
Organism: Marinomonas sp. ef1; assembly: GCF_002806845.1. NCBI lineage: Bacteria > Pseudomonadati > Pseudomonadota > Gammaproteobacteria > Oceanospirillales > Oceanospirillaceae > Marinomonas > Marinomonas sp. ef1. The sequence continues at coordinate 133,831 of NZ_NHTT01000010.1, forward strand.
ATCACCAACAGAAGTTCCGAGAACAAACTCAACGCCCATCTCTTCAAAAATTTCACGACGACGTGTCATGACGCTTTTTTCCAGTTTGAATTCTGGAATACCAAACGTCAGCAAGCCACCGATTTCTGGGTACTTATCAAATACCACAGGCTTGATACCGTTACGCACCAAAACATCTGCACAAGCAAGACCTGCAGGACCCGCACCAACGATAGCAACCGTTTTGTTAACCGGTACTACGTTAGACATATCAGGACGCCAGCCCAAAGCAAAAGCCGTATCTGTGATGTATTTTTCAACAGAACCGATCGTCACCGCACCAAAGCCACCTTCGCCAAGCGTACAAGCGCCTTCACAAAGACGATCTTGTGGACAAACGCGACCACAGACTTCTGGCAAAGAGTTGGTTTGATGACTCAACTCAGCCGCTTCTAAAATGCTACCTTCACTCACCAGCCTCAGCCAGTTTGGAATGTAGTTATGTACTGGGCATTTCCACTCACAATAAGGGTTTCCGCACTCTAGACAGCGGTGTGCTTGATCTTTCGCACCCACTTCTTCGAATGGTTTATAAATTTCGACGAATTGCGCCTTACGAGTAATTAAAGGCTTTTTCTTAGGATCCTTACGGTCCACTTCGACGAATTGAAATACGTTGTTCAAGCGCTCAGACATAAGCTGCTATCTCCTCGGCCGCCTGTAAACAGACAGCGCTTCTCTCAAATGGGTCAGACTGATTCGTTCACAGCGCTTAGTTTGTTTCATTACAAACCAAGCGCCATAACAGCGTGTTTTATTCCGGACGTTGACGAGTGTTTGCCAATAGCGCGCCTAAACTCGCGGCTTTTGGTTTGACTAGCCAGAACTTACCAATGTAGTCATAGAAGTTTTCTAAGATCTCATGGCCCCATTCGCTGTCAGTTTCTCGGACGTATTCTTCGATCACAGAACGAAGGTGTGAACGATACTCTTCCGTCAATTCCGTACCGATACGGTGAATTTCCACCAATTCGTGGTTGTACTTATCTACGAAGGTACGGTCTAAATCGAGTACGTAAGCGAAACCGCCAGTCATACCCGCACCAAAGTTGTAACCCGTATTACCAAGCACAGTTACCATGCCGCCAGTCATGTATTCACAGCAGTGATCGCCTGCACCTTCGATAACCGTATGAGCACCTGAGTTACGTACAGCAAAACGCTCACCTGCCGTACCTGCAGCAAACAACTTACCGCCCGTCGCGCCATACAAACAAGTGTTACCGATAATGGCAGAATCTTGTGATTTGAAAACAGATCCTTTTGGAGAACGAATAACCAATTTGCCGCCTGTCATGCCTTTACCAACATAATCGTTAGCATCGCCTTCTAGGTACATGTTCAAACCACCCGCGTTCCATACACCGAAACTTTGACCTGCCGTACCAGTCAACTTCAATGTTAATGGGACATCAGACATGCCTTGGTTACCGTAACGTTTGGCAATCTCACCAGACAAACGAGCACCGATAGAACGGTCGCAGTTGGTCACTTCAAAAGTAAACTCTCCACCTTCTTTTTCTTCAATCACGTCTTTAACTGTGTCCCACATTTTCAAAGCCAATAGGCCTTTATCATGTGGTGGGTTAAATGGTGAATTGCAGTATTGTGCTTTGTTCGCTGGAATCGCATCGTTTTTCAAGATCGGTGAAAGATCTAAATTACGTTGCTTATCCGTTTCACCCGGCAAGATAGCTAATAGGTCTGTACGACCAATCAAATCTTGCAGGCTGGCAACACCCAGTTTCGCTAACCATAGACGCGTATCTTCTGCCATAAAGCGGAAGAAGTTTTTGATCATTTCTACCGTACCGATGAAGTGCTCATCACGTAGCATTTGATCCTGAGTTGCCACACCAGTCGCACAGTTATTCAAGTGACAAATACGCAAGAACTTACAACCCATGGCAACCATTGGCGTGGTACCAAAACCAAAGCTTTCAGCACCAAGAATCGCCGCTTTCACCACATCCAAACCAGTTTTTAGACCACCGTCGGTTTGCAGACGAATTTTGCCGCGAAGATCGTTAGAACGAAGTGCTTGTTGCGCTTCCGCTAAACCTAACTCCCAAGGCGAACCCGCATGGCGAATAGAGGTAATAGGCGATGCAGCAGTACCACCGTCATAGCCAGAGATGGTGATCAAATCCGCGTAAGCTTTCGCAACACCCGCGGCAATCGTCCCAACGCCCGGTTCAGAAACCAGTTTCACCGACACCAAAGCGTCTGGGTTAACTTGTTTCAAATCGAAAATCAGCTGCGCCAAATCTTCGATAGAATAAATATCGTGATGTGGTGGCGGCGAAATCAAGGTAACACCTGGAACTGCATAACGTAGACGAGCGATTAAGCCGTTTACTTTACCGCCAGGCAGCTGGCCACCTTCACCCGGTTTTGCACCTTGTGCGACTTTAATCTGTAGCACTTCAGCGTTAACCAAATATTCTGGTGTGACACCAAAGCGGCCAGACGCGATTTGCTTGATCTTAGAGCGACGCTCAGTACCGTGACGAGCTGGATCTTCACCACCCTCACCAGAGTTAGATCGACAGCCTAATTCGTTCATCGCTTGAGCTAGAGCCTCGTGTGCCTCTGGAGACAAAGCACCCAATGACATACCCGCTGAGTCGAAACGAGGTAGAATCTCTTCAATAGATTCCACTGTGTCTAACGGAATGGCTTTCGCTTTGTCAGACAAAGTAAACAAGTCACGCAACATAGACGCTGGACGGTTGTTCACTAGCTCTGTGTATTTGGTGAAATCTTCAAAGCGACCACTGCCCACTGCAGTTTGCAAATTGCGAACTACGTCTGGGTTAAACGCATGGTATTCCGCTTCATGGACGTATTTTAGGTAACCGCCCTGTTGAATAGGTTTACGCAATTTCCACGCATTGCTTGCGATGGATTCTTGATCCTTTTGGAAATCTTCAAAGCGTGCGCCTTTAATACGGCTTGGAACACCTTTGAAACATAGATCGACTACTTTCGTGTCCAAACCAACTGCTTCAAATAACTGCGCACCACGGTATGAGGCAATCGTCGAAATGCCCATCTTAGAGATAATTTTCATCAGGCCTTTGTTAATACCTTTACGGTATTTAACGTGGCAAGCAATTGGGTCACCCAAGACTTCGCCTTTATCAATCATGTCGTTGATTAAACGATAAGAAAGATACGGATAAACCGCTGTTGCACCAAAGCCTAATAGTACAGCAAATTGATGAGGATCACGGGCAAAGCCGGTGTCAGCGATGATGTTGGAATCACAACGCAAACCTTGCTTAGACAAATAATGATGCACCGCACCTACCGCCATAGGCGAAGGAATAGGCAAATGGCCTTTTGCTATATCACGGTCAGTCAATACAACAATCACGGCACCATTACGTACCACTTCTTCCGCTTTCAATCGCAAGTTTTTAATCGCTTGCTCAAGAGAAACTTCTTCTGGGTTGTAATTGGTATTTAGACGAACCAAACGGAAACGATGATCATCTAACGCTAACAAACGGCTGTATTTACGTGGTGACAATACAGGCGATGACAAGATAATACGGTTTGCGTGTTTTGGCGTTTCTTCAAATAAGTTACGTTCCACACCAATACAAGTTTCCAACGACATGACAACAGATTCACGTAATGGATCTATTGGTGGATTAGTTACCTGTGCAAACTTCTGACGGAAATAATCTGTCACTGGGCGAGTCTGGCTAGACATAACCGCCATCGGCGTGTCATCACCCATAGAACCTACTGCCTCATGACCGCTTTCTGCCAATGGACGGAAAATTTGCTCGCGTTCTTCAAAAGACACTTGGAACATCTTCTGATAGGTCAGCATTTCTTCTTTGGTGAAAGGTTCAAACTCTAGAGAAGATTCTTCCAACAAAGATTCGATGCGAATCGCTTCCTGCTTCAACCATTTTTTGTATGGGTGCATGGATTTAAGGCGATTATCGATGTCATCCGTGTGCAGCACTTTGCCGTTTTGCGTATCAATTACCAACATTTGGCCAGGACCTACACGGCCTTTTGACACAACATCTTCTGACTTGTAGCCGTAAGTACCGACTTCAGAAGCAAGCGTAATAAAGCCGTTTTTAGTAATGACCCAACGAGCAGGACGCAAACCGTTACGATCAAGCATACAAATAGCATGACGTCCGTCGGTCATTACCAAACCAGCTGGGCCGTCCCAAGGATCCATGTGCATAGAGTTGTACTGGTAGAAAGCACGCAACTCTGGATCCATGTTTTCAACGTTTTGCCACGCTGGTGGAATGATCAAACGCGCAGCGCGGAAAATATCCACGCCACCAGTTACCAAAACTTCCAACATGTTATCCATGGAAGAAGAGTCAGAACCCGTTAAGTTAACAATAGGCTGAAGGTCTTGTAGTTCAGGAATCAAAGGCGTGCGTAGCTTGCTGCTACGAGCCAATGCCCAGTTACGGTTACCTTCGATGGTATTGATCTCACCGTTGTGAGCAAGCATGCGGAACGGTTGTGCCAAAGGCCACTTAGGAAGCGTATTAGTAGAGAAACGTTGGTGGAAAACACAAATCGCTGTTTGCATTTTTTCGTTGCCCAAATCTTTATAAAAGAAAGGCAAGTCCACTGGCATCATCAAACCTTTGTATGCCAATACTTTGTCAGACAAAGAACAGATGTAGAAGTTTTCGTATTGCGCTAACGCGATTTCAGTTTGGCGACGAGCGACAAACAAACGTGTTGCGAAAGTACGGGCATCCATACGGTTGCTATCAACAAATACTTGCTCGATACGAGGCAAGCAATCCATCGCGATAACACCAAGGCAAGACGCATCGATTGGCACTTCACGCCAACCCACTACATTCAAACCCTCATCAGTCAATTTTTTCGTCAAAGTTTCACGTTGCTCACTTGCAAGCGCGTCATCTTGATCAAGAAACACCATGCCGATGCCATAAAGGTCAGACAAGGTGTGATTAAATAAAGCGTGTGCTTCACCACGTAAAAATAGATCCGGCTTTTGGATAAGAAGACCACAGCCGTCACCTGTTTTGCCATCAGCGGCGATGCCGCCACGGTGTGTCATACATGTCAAAGACTCAATGGCTGTCTTAAGTAATTCATGGCTAGTATTGCCTTCCATGTGAGCAATTAAGCCAAAGCCACAGTTGTCTTTGAACTCGCCAGGACGATAAAGGCCTGCATTCATACACCAACTCCCACAGTTGAAACGTAAAAAATAAAATTAGATATAAATTCGATTATCAAGTGGCTGGGCTAAAAAGCGAAAGCGTGAAAGAACTCGCTTCGAGAATGACTATCATCTACCCAAAATACCACCGAAATGGATGATCATACTACTCTGCCGAAGAGCACTACTCAAACGAGCATAGGCCTGACTTATGTTATTTTGGCGCTTTTTATAGGAGTTTTAGCGGCAAATAGCGAGGACTTAGAGAATTATCTATGGCTGGAGTTTTTCCAAACAGAAAATTCCACTGTTCATTCATGTTTTTCAGGGAATTACAGTGATTTTTACTAAATTGAGAGGTTTGCTATACAAAAGCCTCACAAAAAGAGGATTTGATGGCATTTTATACGCGTTGAATCAGAAGAAAACTCGGTATTGTCGAGATAAAACATAAACTGCAAACGTAAAATAGCATGAGATGCTTTGCACAAAGTCACGAACGAAGCTAAAGACTAGACAAAGGTCTCAGCAGATATCACTGGGCTTTCTTAATATCATCCTGAATACCACGAGCACTTCGCGCCCAAGGATTAAGGTCACGAATATCTTTAGGAAGAGATTCCGCTGCAGCTATCGCTTCGCTACGATTACGATAAGAACCATAAACCACGACAAACCAATCCTTGCCATTATGTTTTGACTTAAAATAACCAAAGGCATCCACACCGCCTTGATCACGAATAAAGTCCTGCACGGTTCCTTTATTGTGTGTTCCTAATAGCTGTAAGGTATAACGGTTTGGATTCTGGGATAGCCACCATTCCGTCTTATCAAAACGGTCTTGTGAGACTTTTAGGTTGGTTTGTTCATTTTTAGTTGGCACCATTTCAGTTGGTGCATCAACAGTAGGAGCGGCTTGCGCTAAAGGCGCCTCTGCACGAATAGGTGCAGTAGAAATAGCTGGGGTCATCATAGATGTAGCATTCGGCTGCTCAGTAGATGGAGCATTAGACATACTTATCGCAGGCAATGAAGAAGTACCAGCTGGGATAGGTGGAAGTATAATTTCACCTTCTTGGCCGATCTTACGCTGCATGGCATCAATGCGCGCAATCGTCTCCGCTGAGGATTGCCCCTGCCGTGAACTTAAAGGAATAACATTACTGGTTCTATCGGCCGTCGATGTCGAAGGCTTATCAGACTGTTTATCAGAGAATAATACCGCAACTAAAATGCCAAGCATAACCACGGAAAGCAGCGCCATATGCGCCAAAGGGAATCCCACAGCCAGATTAAAACGCATGGCAGATTTTGCAGGTTTATTACCATTGCCCATCATGGTCTGAGCAAGCTGGTTAATTCGACCGGGGTAACCACCAGACTCTTGATAAATTTGTTTCACTTGCTTGTCATTAAACGGCAAATTAATTCCACCGCCAACCGCGCGTACACGATGCAATAAGTAAGCACGTGTTTGCTCTAATGAATAAGGCGCTAAGGTAAATGAATGACTTAGTTGTTCATAACGAGAGCGCTGATAAGCATCAAGGTTACGTGATAAAGAGTATTCGCTGAACAACACAATATGAGGAACGGTTTGATTTTCAGTCGCCAATGACATCATGTCTAACAGCATGCTCACCGCATCTGTGTTTAGCTCTTGGGCATTATCAATTAACACCAATGCCGCTTGGCCTTTCTCATCTAAATCATGAGAAAACTTAAGCAAAGGGCCGAAGGTGGTTTCATTCGGAGGTTGTGTGAAATGACTAGCAAAACCAGCATATATAGCTTGTAGCAATTGCCCTGCCGTCATCAGCATAGTCGCTTTAACGTGACTAACAACAGTGGTGTCATCTTGATGACGAGCAAATTCCATCAAAAAACGACTTTTGCCACTGCCTTGTGGCCCTTGAACCACAGACAGTAAACTACTGTAGCGACTCAAATGCTCAAGCAAAGCCAGTTGCTGATTACCTTCTTCAGACGCAAAATAAAGCGATGCATCCTTCGAGCCAAAAGGATCCCTCAGCGTTGCTTTTGGGGGCTGATTAAGCGCATCCTCTAGATCAAACTGAAAGTCTGGCTTAGACATAGTCGTCCTTCAACATTAAATAACTAACAAGATTAAGCAAGGCTAGCTTGTTTACTCGCTTCAAGTGCATCCAAAAGACAGGAATTAAAGTCTTCCATCGGAAAATCCGATGTTACGATCGCATCACCCAATGCACCAAGCAGAACCAAACGCAAGCTTCCATCCAATACTTTTTTATCTAACGCCATGCGTTCAACAAAGCACTCGACCGTCATCTCGGCAGGCGGTAAGACTGGTAAATTTGCCGCTTGAAATAGCGCTACGGAACGACAGATATCTTGTTCCGTTAAATTCCCCATACGCCAAGAAAGATCAATCGCTAACATACTACCAGCAGCAACAGCTTCACCGTGCAACCAATTGCCGTAGCCCATTTCTGTTTCAATCGCATGACCAAACGTATGGCCTAGGTTTAAAATAGCACGAATGCCACCTTCTCTCTCGTCTTGTGCAACCACATTGGCTTTAGCCAAACAAGAACGATAAATAGCATCGCTAATTTTATCGCTATCCAACGTCATTAACTGAGGCATCTCTTGCTCTAACCAATCAAAAAATGGCACATCGCAAATCAAACCGTATTTGATGACTTCCGCCATGCCTGCTGACAGTTCACGCTGCGGCAAGCTCAACAAGGTTTCAGTATCGATAATCACAGCTTGAGGCTGATAAAACGCACCTATCATGTTTTTTCCAAGCGGATGATTCACACCTGTTTTTCCGCCGACAGAAGAATCAACTTGAGACAATAAAGTCGTTGGCACTTGAATAAAAGGCACACCTCGCTGATACGTCGCGGCTGCAAACCCAGCCATATCACCAACTACACCACCGCCCAAAGCGATAACGGTAGTAGTTCGATTATGCTTTGCTTCCAATAAAGCAGACATGATCATGCCGTAAGTTTCTAGCGTTTTATATACCTCACCATCAGGCAAAATACAGGTATCAACTTTATAATCTACTGATAGCATTGACACAATGGGTTCTAGATATAAAGGCGCAATGGTCTCATTGGTTACTATCATGACTTGTTTGCCATGAATCGCATCATCAAAAAGGGCTTTCTGCTGACGAATACCGCTACCAATAAAAATAGGGTAGCTACGATCGCCAAGGTCAACGGTTAACGTGCGCATTAGGATACAGTTATCTCCATTTTAAGATGGCGCTTGATTGCATCTAGCACCTTATTAGCGACAGAACGAGGGTGACGAGAATCTGTTTCAATAACTAAAGTAGCTACTTCTCTATATAGAGGATCACGTACTTCAAATAATTTTTTTAACGTTGCTCGCGGATCACCAGTTTGTAAAAGAGGTCGATGAGTACTTTTTGAGGTGCGATATAATTGTTGAGCAACAGAAGCGTACAAATACACCACTAGCGCATTTTCTCGAAGAATATCTCTATTTTCTTCGCGCATCACGATGCCGCCACCGGTTGCTAACACACAATCACCAGTGTCCGATTCTGCTATTGAGGCCAGCGCTTGAGTTTCACGCTTACGAAAACCGTCTTCACCTTCCCGTTCAAAAATCCAAGGAATGTCTGCGCCGGCATTGTCTTCTATGACTTTATCGAGATCATAAAATTCTTTGCCCATCGATTGAGAAATCAAACGGCCTATCGTCGTTTTTCCTGCGCCCATCGGGCCTACTAAAATAATATTGGGGGCTTTTATCATTGTATTCAATTACGTCGGAATTAAGCAGATTTAGACTGCGGCCTAGTTGACTGACATTTGTAGCAGCTTTGGTGTAATAAATACAAGTAATTCAACCTTTTCTTGCTGTTCTGATTGTCTTTTAAACAACTCACCTAACCAAGGAATGTCACTAAAGAAAGGAACCCGACTCTCGGATTCGAAACGCTCTTCTCGAAAAACCCCACCTAAAACAAGCGTTTCTTGGTTTTTCACTACAACCTGTGTTTTTAAACGATTGGTTTTTAAGCTAGGTACACCATTAACCAAGTCCCCCACAGAATCTTGATGAATCGTTAACGATAGTAAAATGTGCCCGCCGTCTTTTACAAAAGGAGTCACCTCCAACATGAGTGCCGCTTGGCGAAACTCAATACTCACCTTATCATCGCTAACCGTTTGATATGGGACCTCGGTTCCCGATTCAATTCGAGCAGGCAGCCCTTCGGAAGTGACAATTTTGGGCTTTGAAACTACATTAGCTAAGCCCTCGCTTTCCATCATATCCAAAGTAAGTGCCAATAAGCTAGAACCACCGATACTGGAAAAATCCAAATTCGTCGTTGGCGTCAACGCGCCTAAATCAACTGCACCTCCGATAGAGGATCGGACACCATCAGATAACTTAGCTTGCCAGTTCACCCCAAACTGCGATTGAGCTGTTCGACTTACTTGAGCAATTTGCGCACTGATTTCAATTTGTTTTAATGGTGTATCTAACCAATCAAGTGTTTCCTGAACCCCTTCTAAAGAAGCACAAGAATGGGCAATGATCGAATTAGTTCGATCATCCACAACTAAAGAAATAGATGGGTGCAAGGTTCGTAAATGTACACCAACATCTTTTGCTTTAGCATGTTTCAACACCCAATAAGATCTCTGACACACAACGGATGTACGTTCGATGCTTTCTGCTAAAGGTGTTTTTGCGGGCATCAGCACCGCCACACGCCCTTGCCACTCAAGCTGAATATGTGGCGGCTGTGCAATTGCCTCCATCACATCTTTCCAGCTTGCATCTTTGATCGAAAGTGTTAATACATCATCAATTTCAGGACTAATCACCACGCTTTCATTCATTTGCGACGCTAGCCAAGGCAATACCTCTTGTAGCGAACGAGATTCAAAATAGACATCCATTGCCAATAAGGTACGTGGCATCATCAGAAAAAATACCAATAGCCATTGAAGCCGCAGCTTATTCATCCTGAGCTCCCTTTTTACGCACAACTAATGCCTGCTCAGAACCATCTTTTGCCATCAAGGTTACTCGATCAAAAGATACATCATTCACGGTTAAACCTGCATCTGGCAACCAACTGCCCTCACTAACCCAATGACGAGCATTTTTGTATACAACTAACGCTGATGTGTTATCGCCTATTCGCATAGTCGACAATAGCTGCCAATCTTTTTGCTCAAAACGATTCATATATAACTTAGTGGGTAACCAATCATGGTACTCCCGATTCGCCTTAGGAATCTTAATCGCAAACAACAAGTGTCCTTGCCAATATCCATTGCTTTCTCTTTGCCAAGATGCGGCAAGCAAACCTAAAGCAAACTGTGTTTCAATTTTTTCCAGCACTATTTGCCACTCGATAAGAGAAGCTGAGCCATTGATAGACCATTGCGTTGGCACTCCATTTTTAGTGTCTTCCACTCTATGTTGTAGCCAAGACTCGTCAAGCAAGCGCATGTCGTGTAATTGATTCGCTTGTTGCTGCGTTTTTTTCCAATCATTCTCAGCTAGGGCTTTCAACTTAGATTGTCGATTTAAATCATCTTGAGCCTGTGATAAAAATGGATACCAAACGGCAACTTGCAAGAGAAGCAAAAGCAGCACCACGGAACCGTTGATATTTTTTAATAACACACCGTTAGTTTTTAAATACTTCGATAGAAACATCCACCACCTCCTTCTGATTCGTTGGAGAAGCAAAGCGATGCGGCTGTTGCTCGACTTCCCAGCGCCAGTCTGGGTTTTGTTGATGCCACGCCTCCAGTAAAAGTTCCAAATCTTGTGCAGGCAATGTCATTTGGAGAGAAGCTCGTTGCGCTTCACTTTCAAAATATCCGAGTCGAGCAGACATGGGCAAAGCCTGAACCAAGTTCAATACTGACGCAGAAAATTCATTGGAGTCATCAATCAACGACCATGCCGATTGAGTTGCTTGTATTTTTTGACGTGCAATCAACGCTTGTGCCGATTCTTGATGTAAGAAGAAAAAATAAACAGAAGCCACACTGTGAACCAGAAGGCTAAAAACGACTAAAGACCAACAAAGCCGTCGAGCTTTTAAACGTTTGCTTTTTTCTGGCTGATACACTGACAAAGCACGCTGTGAACAAGATGACCAAGACCTATTACGCGAATGAATTACTTCCCATTGCCCTATCGGCATAAGTAAACAAGATTGTGCAATCGACTGAAATGGCAAACACAGTTGTTGCGCCCACTCACTTGAGCAAGCAAAAGTCGTAAGTTGAGACTGCTGCTCTGGCAGTAACTCGTATTGATAACTAAACAGCAAACTATCGGGTGGTGAAAATGTCGTTTCTACGGCATAACTCAATGCAGCCAAAGGTAGTAACAATGAAGGTATAAGGTGATCAATCCTATGCTGTGACACAGATAACCAAGCATCAGGTACTAATATAATGATTCGACAGGCATCAATCGAGCGGTCTAGCGTTAAGCTCCGCTGAATCAGTTCTAACTGTGAGGAATTGGGTAGAGGTTCGTTATTTAATAAAGAGAAATCCACCAAGTTGGCGGTTTTACTAGAGTCATAAAATGTACATTCTTGAGCGGAGTAAACGGCTATAGAATAGGCATGCATGAGCTTCATCATTCATCCTTGAAATAGTAAGCAACAGAGTATTGTTTTCGGTTTGGCTTCCATGCCAAATATTTACCAAGATAACACGATTTGATGCAAAGTTAACCGCCTATTCTGTGGCCATCTTAGGTATAATGCCATTTTCTCACTCTGTATTAATTGAATTTATATGGCTAAGACACTCAAAATACTTTTTTTTCTCGGTCTGTTTGGAACACTTTGCGCGGTTGGCGTTACCTATGCGGTTTATTACAACGTAAAAGACCGTATTCCAACTGTCGCTGAACTAAAAGACATCGAGTTAAGAATCCCACTGCGTATCTACACCGCCGACAATAAATTAATTGGTGAGTTTGGAGAGCAGCGCCGTTCCCCTATCAATTATGCAGAAATCCCTCAAGATCTAGAGCATGCAATTTTAGCTGCAGAAGACACCAATTTTTATCACCATCCTGGCGTTGACATTCTGGGCTTAGGCCGAGCCGTTGTACAGTTAATTACTACTGGGCAAAAACAAGGTGGCGGCAGTACTATCACCATGCAGGTAGCACGTAACTACTTCCTCTCATTTGAACAAACCTACACCCGTAAATTCACAGAAATCTTTATTGCCCTAAAGATGGAACGAGAGTTATCTAAACACGAAATTCTTGAGCTGTACGTCAACAAAATCTACTTGGGTAATCGTGCCTATGGTTTCGAAGCAGCGGCTCAAGTCTATTATGGAAAAAATCTCGCTGAGCTTAATCTTGCGCAACTAGCTATGATTGCTGGCCTACCAAAAGCGCCCTCTCGCTTTAACCCAGTCGTAAACCCTTCTCGTGCACTAATTCGTCGTAACTGGATTCTGCAACGTATGTTATCGCTCGGCATGATTGATAAAAGCGCATACCAAAATGCTGTTGAAGCGCCAATCACTGCTAAGAACCATGGTGTCATGCCAGATATCGAAGCTGGCTACATCGCCGAGATGGTTCGCTCTGAGCTATACAGCACATTTGGAGACGATCTTTATAGTACTGGCATGACAGTCTATACGACCATTGATTCTGAACGCCAAAAAGCCGCGAACGAAGCTGTTTTCAATGGCGTTTTAGATTACGACATGCGTCATGGTTACCGAGGTTCTATTGAGACTCGTGTTGACTTGATTGACGCACCATTAGAAGAACAAGAAAAAGCCCTACAAGACATAGAGCGTTTCAAAAATTGGCAAACAGCATTGGTTATCTCAACGACAGAAACCACCGCTGATGTACGTTTAGCTAATGGCGAACGTGCCACATTGCCATGGGACGCAGTTAAATGGGCAAGACCTTATATTAATGAGGACTCCCAAGGCGCTTCACCTTCCACCGTTGCGGATGTTTTGGTACCTGGCGATATTGTTCGTTTGCGCCCAGACAACCAGAAAAAATGGCTACTCGCGCAAAAGCCTGAAGTACAAAGCGCACTCATTTCTTTGAACAGTAAAGATGGTGCAATCCAAGCTTTGGTGGGTGGTTTTAACTTCTACGAAAACAAATTTAACCGAGTTACTCAATCTAAACGTCAACCGGGCTCCAACTTTAAACCCTTCGTTTACGCGAGTGCACTAGACCGAGGTTATACTGCAGCCAGTATTATCAATGATGCTCCGGTTGTCTTTAACGATACCAATCTAGCGTCTGCATGGCGACCAACTAATGACGGAGGCAAGTTCTATGGCCCAACCCGTTTACGTCAGGCACTTTACCGATCACAAAATATCGTCTCCGTTCGTTTGCTTGACGAGATGGGTATTCGACCAACACTGGATTTTCTACGCCGTTTTGGGTTTGATCCAAACGAGTTGCCACACAACCTGTCTCTATCTTTAGGTAGCGCAAACTTATCACCACTGCAAATCGCAACTGGCTACGCCGTTTTTTCGAATGGCGGATACCAAGTACAACCTTATTTAATAGACAAAGTCATAGACAGAAATAACAAAACTCTATTCCAAGCCAACCCTGTGACAGTCTGCGTAACGTGCACTCCGTTAGAAAAAACGACGGATGGCGAACAACAAATGGGACTATTTAATACAACTGAAGGCATTCGTAGCTTGCCAATTGCACCGCAAGTGCTCGATCCAGAAGTGAATTACATAACTTACGATATGATGCGAGATGTTATTAAATACGGTACCGGTCGACGAGCACGAGTACTTCAGCGAGATGATCTCGCGGGGAAAACAGGTACAACAAACGATGGCCGTGATGCTTGGTTCTCGGGCTTCAACGGTAATCTAGTAACGTCTGTTTGGAGCGGCTTTGATAATTCATCACCTCTAGGACGTGGCGAATGGGGTGGCTCGGTTTCATTGCCGCCTTGGATTGATTACATGCGTGAAGCGCTAAAAGATACACCTCCTGATTTCGTGGCTAAACCGTCTTCTTTGGTAACAGTTAGAATCGATCCGAATACAGGTGAACGTGCGTTACCGGGACAATCTAATGCGATTTTTGAGATATTCAGAAAAGACCATGTGCCACCACAGCGCGATTTGAGCTTACCTACATTTAACAACAATATTGGTAACGAAGCGCAAGAAGAGAAACAAGAAAATAACGTGTTAGAAAACTTATTCTGATCTGGGCTTCTATTATTCTAACCAAAAACGCCAGCTTGAACGCTGGCGTTTTTATTACAGCAGTCAAATCCAAAGCCCTACCAAAAAGTAGCTAACTCCACTTAGGTTTAGGCGCTTGATAAGCTTGAAAAGCCGACACAAGTGTTTCCGGCGTGTTAACTTTGATGATCATATCTATATAAGACTGCTTCACAAAACCTGCCTGCTGCATACTTTCTACCATATTAAATAATGAATCGTAAAAACCATTTATATTATAAAAAGCACAAGGTTTACCATGTAGGCCGAGTTGTCCCCAAGTCCACACTTCAAACATTTCCTCTAGCGTCCCTACACCACCAGGAAGCGCCACAAAGGCATCGGCCAATTCACTCATCTTAGCCTTACGTTCATGCATATCGGCAACCACATACAGCTCGGTTAAACCTGTGTGAGCAATTTCCTTGGACTCAAGATGGGCCGGAATGACGCCAATTACGTTTCCACCAGCCAGCAAAGCAGCGTTCGCGATTACGCCCATTAAGCCGACGTTTCCGCCACCGTAAACAATGTCGATCCCTTGCTTGGCAAGATACACGCCCAAGGCTTTAACTCCATTGGCGTATTCAGGAGAATTTCCCTCAGCAGAACCACAATATATTGCTACTTTCATACTAACGCTCCTTGCTTCTATTTAACTAACGTCAATTTAGTCTTCAAAAAATAAGCCATCAAATGATCCACATAAAAAAGGCGACTCCTTATTCAGGAGTCGCCTTTTTAGCAAGATACTATTCGATTAAGCACCGAAATGATCAAGATTCTCAAGTGGGTAAAAATCTGGGTATGGAAGCATAGCCACACCAGAATCAACGGCTGCACGAGCAACGGCTGCAGAAACAACGTTAAGCAAACGAGTATCCATTGGTTTTGGCAAAATGTACTCTTTACCAAAGCTCAAAGGTATACCGCCATAAGCTGCAACAACATCTGCAGGCGCTTCTTCTTTTGCAAGATCTTTAAGTGCATGAACTGCAGCCAACTTCATTTCTTCGTTGATCTTAGTCGCACGAACGTCTAAAGCACCTCGGAAGATGAAAGGGAAGCCAAGTACATTGTTTACTTGATTAGGGTAATCAGAACGGCCTGTCGCCATGATCAAATCATCACGAGTTGCACGTGCAAGCTCTGGATTGATCTCTGGATCAGGGTTCGAACAAGCAAAAACAATTGGATTAGCCGCCATTTTAGCAAGTTGATCAGCAGACAATAGATCTGGACCAGATACGCCGATAAACACATCTGCGCCTTCCATTGCATCATCAAGCGTGCGCTTGTCAGTATCAATCGCAAACATTGCTTTGAATTGATTCAAATCAGTACGGCCAGAGTGAATAACACCGTTACGGTCAAGAACGAAGATGTTTTCGCGCTGTGCACCACAAGCAATGATCAGCTTCATACAAGCTGTCGCTGCTGCACCAGCACCTAGACAAACGATTTTAGCATCAGCAATGTCTTTACCTTGAAGCTCAAGCGCATTCAAAAGGCCAGCTGCTGTCACAATCGCAGTACCATGTTGGTCGTCATGGAAAACAGGGATAGAACAACGTTCAATCAACTGACGTTCGATTTCAAAACACTCTGGTGCTTTGATGTCTTCTAAGTTGATGCCGCCGTAAGTGTTTGCAATACGAGCAACGGTATCAATGAATGCTTGTGGGCTTTCAGATTCAACTTCCACATCAACAGAGTTAATGCCAGCAAAACGCTTAAACAATAAACCTTTACCTTCCATTACTGGCTTACTTGCCAATGGACCTAGATTACCCAATCCAAGAATCGCCGTACCATCAGAAATAACAGCTACTAAGTTGCCTTTACCAGTGTAACGGTATGCAGCTTCTGGGTCTTTTGCGATTTCACGACAAGGCTCAGCCACACCTGGGCTGTAAGCTAGAGAAAGGTCACGAGCGGTCGCTGTTGGTTTAGTAATAGTTACGCTCAGTTTTCCTGGAACTGGATACTCATGGTAGTCCAGTGCAGCTTGCTTTATATCTTCTGCCATTATGATGTTTCCGTCTATTTGGTGTAATTAATTAGTTTTATCATAGCCAAACTGGGCCTTGTTCCCAAGCCTACAAAAGCTTCGAAAGTGGCACCTTATAATTTTGTGTCGTCAGAATAATCGATCTACTCAATACTTTAAAGCGTAAAACCATAGGAATATTCTATCAATCACTGATCGAGAGAAGCTTTGATTTCAAGCAAGTCATTGGGATGTCTTACAGAAAGTACCCAAGACTTAAAGTCTGAATGGCGACTTTTCCTTTGATGTTGCCAACCACGCACTTCAATTTCCTTACCCTCAAGATAAAATACTTTTTGAGAAGGCCAATAATCTGTGACGTAAGATGGCAAATTGATTACTAGATCCTGATCGGTTTCTAGCCACCAACCTCCTCGG
This sequence comes from Marinomonas sp. ef1, assembly GCF_002806845.1. NCBI lineage: Bacteria > Pseudomonadati > Pseudomonadota > Gammaproteobacteria > Oceanospirillales > Oceanospirillaceae > Marinomonas > Marinomonas sp. ef1. Next base: position 150,761 of record NZ_NHTT01000010.1, read on the forward strand.
TTCTGAGTAATTGAAGTGATGTTGACACGAGAGATTGCAAATCCAGCTTTTGGCTGCCATTGCAAATTTTGCTGCCATAATCCCTTATGCGCATTGCGAGCTGCGTTTTCAGCCGCCTCAAAACAGTCTTGATAGGCTAAGTTTGGAGGGACAGCAATACGATAACCAAGTCCTTCGGATAGTAACTGACTCGTCAGTGAAATACGATCTTTATCGAAAAGGTAGTACAAATAACGACCGTATCTGTCTTGATCATTTTTAGCTCTTTGTAGGTAGACAAATTGATCGAGGCGGGAGCGAACGAAATCTGTCGCAGCTACAGCATAAGGCTCATGATTGCCTTTTTTGTGGTCAAGTTCTGGTGTATCTATACCCACCAGCCGAACTTTTCGGCCATCGGTAAGATGTATGGTGTCACCATCAACCACTCGTTTGATCTGAGCTTTTTCAAGTTCGCCTGTTGCCGTACAGGCTTCATTGGCTTGAACAGCAAGGGACAAAAACAAAAAAGGCGCCAAGAGAACTTGGCGCCTTTTTAAAGCGATCACTATCATGCCACCAATTACTTAGTAGTACGACGTGCTCCGAAACGTTTGTTGAAGCGATCAACACGACCACCAGTATCAACCATTTTCTGTTGACCTGTGTAGAATGGGTGACAGTTGCTGCATACGTCGACGTGAAGGTCGCTACCTAAAGTAGAATTTAGGTTTAGAGTATTACCACAAGTACAAGTTGCAGTAACCGCAGAGTAATTTGGGTGGATATCTTTTTTCATCGTATTTACCTTTAGGTTTGGTGTGCCGCCACTTGATCGATATTAATGGGCTATTGCCGCGTCAAGCACCGCACGTTTCGTTGTACAGACATTGTACAGTGGAGCCAAGAGTCGCGTATTTTAGGGATCTATTGCCAAATCAGCAACCTTTTTTCATGCTTTTCTCATAAAATTGTGACTCGCACCGACCCACTACTCTGACGTACACTTAAGAAATGATCAAGACATCCTATTTTTGCTTTACTAAACAAGGTCTAACCTAACGCATGTCCGAGGCGCTTCTTACTCCTTATTCTTTCATCAAAGTCGCTTTGCCTGTGCCAATGCGCACACTGTTTGACTATAAAGTCCCCAAAGCGATTGCCCTAAGACACGAGCTGAAACCTGGAATGCGTGTCAAAGTTCCTTTTGGTAAAAGTAGTCGTCTTGGAGTGATTGTCGCACTAAGCGAAACCAGTGACTGGGATCCAGAGCAAGTCAAACCACTGACATCAATGCACGATCAAAGCCCAGTGATTACCGAAGAGCTGATGGCATTATGTGAATGGGCCGCACGTTACTATCATCATCCGATTGGCGATGTCATCTTTCATGCTTTGCCTGTTCTGCTGCGCAAAGGTGAAAGTGCTGAATTCCGTACGGAAAACTGGTGGCTAACCACACCTGAAGGGCAATCACTGCCTCTAGAACAACTTAGCCGGGCACCACGCCAACAAGATTTTTTAAAAGCCGTACAACAGCACCCCAATGGTTTAAGCCAACATGCTGCATCTGTGTTAGATCTTGCTCCAGCGGCAGGAAAAAGTCTGGAAGAAAAAGGTTTATTACGCCGAGAGCCACGCTCCTTCAACAAAGGAGGTGAAAAGCACGCACACCAAACTCAAGTACCTCCGACACTCAATCCTGAACAAATGCGCGCCACCGAACATTTATTGGATTATCGACATCAATTTAACGTCGCTTTGTTAGACGGTGTGACAGGCAGTGGCAAAACCGAAGTATTTTTGCGCGTCATGGAACGCCTGATCGAAGAAGGTAAACAAATTCTAGTGATGGTGCCGGAAATTGGCCTGACACCTCAAACGCTGAAACGTTTTGAAATTCGCTTCAATACAGACATCGTCTTAATGCATTCCAGCATGAGCGACCGAGAACGCCTGGATGCTTGGCTATTGGCTGCAAGCGGCCATGCCAAAATCATTATCGGTACAAGATCTGCGGCTTTTATCCCCGCACCAAACCTTGGCATGATAGTGATTGACGAAGAACACGATACATCTTACAAACAACATGAAGGTTTCCGTTACCACGCTCGTGATCTTGCCGTTAAACGCGCTCAAGCGCTGAACATTCCTGTTCTACTCGCCTCGGCTACACCGTCTTATGAAAGCCTAACTAACGCTCTGCAAAAACGCTTCGCTTGGCTCAAGCTGCGTCAACGAGCCGGCAACGCGCACATTCCCGAAATGGAAAGAGTGGACCTGCGAGGCAAGACTCTCATTCATGGTTTTAGCGAACATGCTCTTGCCAGTATGAAACTGTGTTTAGAACGCAAAGAACAAGTCTTGGTGTTCCTAAACCGCCGTGGCTACGCGCCAACCTTAATGTGTCACCAGTGTGGCTGGATTGCCGCCTGTGATCATTGCGACGTCAACCTAACCGTTCACAAACGCGCTAACAAACTGCACTGTCACCACTGCGACACGCAAAAGGCATTGATTCATACTTGCCCTGAATGTGAGTCTGAAGAGCTATTTACCGTCGGTGAAGGTACAGAGCAAATTGAAACCCAACTGAGTACACTTTTTAAAGAAGTACCTATTTTACGCATAGACCGTGATAGCACTCAGCGAAAATCTGCTATGGCAAAGCTGACTCAAAAAATCCATGAGCATGATCAGGCGATTCTAATCGGTACACAAATGCTGGCGAAAGGCCATCATTTTCCTAACGTTACACTCGTCATTATCATGGACGCTGACGCGGGTCTGTTCTCTTCCGATTTTCGCGGCATGGAGCGCACCGCTCAGCTCATCACTCAAGTCGCAGGTCGTGCTGGTCGTGCCAAGAAACCGGGGCACGTATTACTACAAACCTATCATCCCGACCATGCGGCTATCGAATGTTTATGCAATCTCGGTTACGAACACTTTGCTATTGATGGTTTGGCCGAACGTAAATCTCTTTCGCTTCCGCCCTTTTATCATCAAGTCATCATTCGCGCCGAATCGGGTAATGAACAAGAAGCCATGCAGCTCTTATCCGCCATGAGAAATGATCTTGAGCCCTACTTTGCCAAAGACGTTTATCTGGTTGGTCCGTATGCTGCCATCATTGTTCGCAAAGCAGGACAGCATCGCGCTCTGATTTCGATCAAAGCCGCTCAGCGTGGGCCTTTGCATCAAGCGACGCAAATGATGACCGAATGGTTAGAACAATCCACAAAACAACATAGAATTCGTTTTGCAATTGACGTCGATCCACTGGAAACTTACTGATCTTGCACGCATAATGTGCGCAACTCACACTCTGTTTATTTATTTACGCTAAAGCTAAAAGCAAAAAGCCCAAATTATGTTTAATCCCGTTCAAATTGCAGCAAAAGGAAGTCGCCCAAAGAAAGGGGCAACACGTCGAACACCGCCACCGCCGAAACGCAAAACTGCGTGGTGGTTATGGCTTCTGGTCCCCGCTATCCTCGTGGCTTTTATTTACGGGTTAACGCAACTAAATCAAGTCGCTCCCAAACCAAAACCGATAGTAATAGAAAAACCCAAAGCCGCAGCACCTAAACCCAAGCCAACAGCTGCACAGGTAAAAGAGAAAGCGCCTATACCAGTGCCAGTAGCACCGAAAAAAGACACCTTTGAGTTTTACCAAATATTGCAGAATAGCGAAGTAGATACCAGTCATGTAGACGCTTATCAGTCGACACCTCGTGGCGAGCAAGATTTTTATTACATGCTGCAAGCGGCCTCATTCCGTAGCCCAGAAGATGCCGACCGCATGCGCGCAAAACTGATTATATCAGGCATGGTAGAAGCCAGTGTTCGCAAAACTATCGGCCAAGGCGAACAACCTTGGTATCGTGTTGTACTTGGTCCTTATGAGTCACGCTCAAAAATGAACCGAGCAGAAGACAAACTCGTTTCAATGGAAATATCGCCCTACTCTTATAAAGTCAAAAAAGAGTAATAGCCTTTTCTACCGTCTCGTATAGATTGCATACAGAAAGTGAAAGCTTCCACTGTATGCAATCATCGCTTGAAATCCTATCGCTTGCCCCCATTTCGTTAGAATCGAAACTGGAGTAGACCATGACAACGATTCTTACTGTACGCAAAGGCAACCAAGTCGTCGTAGGCGGCGATGGACAAGTATCTTTAGGCAACACTGTGATGAAAGGCAACGCTCGTAAAGTACGTCGTCTATATCGTGGTGAAGTGATTGCTGGCTTCGCTGGCGGTACAGCGGATGCTTTTACCCTATTCGAACGCTTCGAAGGTCAGCTAGAAAAACACCAAGGCCATCTAGTGCGTGCCGCGGTGGATCTTGCCAAAGACTGGCGTTCAGACCGGGCATTACGCAAGCTAGAAGCTATGCTCATTGTCGCCAACAAAGATAGTACCCTCATCATTACCGGCACTGGCGATGTGGTCGAGCCACAACACGGCGCATTAGCCATTGGCTCAGGTGGCAACTTCGCAGAAGCGGCGGCTCGCGCCTTGATTGACAACACTGACTTATCCGCCAAAGAAATCGTTGAGAAAAGCCTCAACATCGCTGCTGATATTTGTGTGTTCACTAATCACAGCTTAACTATCGAAGAAATCACTATAGATGCACAGCTTGAAGATAAGTCTAAGTAACATTCTATCAATATAGAAAAGCAGACTTTCAAGCGACACAACCATCATTCAAGAACACATCATTCAAGAACATAGAAGAGAATTGATAATGAGCAGCATGACCCCAAGAGAGACGGTTAACGCCTTAGACAACCACATTATTGGTCAGCAAAAAGCAAAGCGTGCGGTCGCTATCGCACTGCGTAATCGCTGGCGTCGCATGCAACTTCCTGAAGAAATGCGTGCGGAAGTCACCCCTAAAAATATTTTGATGATAGGGCCAACCGGTGTTGGTAAAACCGAAATAGCGCGTCGTTTGGCCAAGCTATCCAACGCGCCTTTCATCAAGATCGAAGCGACTAAATTCACCGAAGTTGGCTATGTTGGTCGCGATGTTGAGTCGATCATCCGTGATTTGGTAGAAATGGCTATCAAGATGTTTCGTGAACAAGAAACCGCAAAACTGCGTCACAAAGCCGAAGACGCTGCGGAAGACCGCATTCTAGATGTGCTATTACCACCAGCTCGTGGCGGCGATCCGGAACTAGAAGACAACAGCACGCGCCAAACTTTTCGTAAGAAATTACGCGAAGGTCAGTTGGATGACAAAGAAATCGATATTGACGTTGCCGATTCGCCAATGGGTGTAGAAATCATGACACCGCCAGGCATGGAAGAAATGACCAGCCAACTGCAAAACATGTTTTCTAGCTTTGGTTCACAAAAAACCAAAAAGCGTAAAATGAAAGTCAAAGAAGCATTACGACAAGTTCGTGACGAAGAAGCCGCAAAACTAGTCAATGAAGAAGAGCTAAAAGCCCGAGCTGTTGAAGCAGTTGAGCAAAACGGCATCGTGTTCTTAGATGAAATCGATAAAGTAGCGAAAAGCTCTGAACGCTCTGGCGGCGAAGTATCCCGCGAAGGCGTGCAGCGCGATTTATTGCCTTTGGTCGAAGGTTGTACGGTCAGCACCAAATACGGCATGATCAAAACCGATCACATCCTATTTATCGCCTCTGGTGCATTCCACTTGTCTAAGCCATCGGATTTGATTCCTGAGCTACAAGGTCGCTTACCAATTCGTGTTGAGCTAGATGCGCTAACCGTAGACGATTTTAAACGTATCTTGGTAGAGCCAAGCATGTCTTTAACCAAGCAATATGTGGCGCTCGCTAAAACAGAGCACATCAACTTGAACTTCACTGAAGAAGGCATTCAACGCATTGCAGAGATCGCTTTTCAAGTGAACGAGCGCACAGAAAACATCGGTGCGCGTCGATTACATACGGTACTTGAGCGCCTGCTTGAGGAAGTGTCTTATTCCGCCAGCGACATGCCGAATGATCAAACTGTCGACATTACCGCTGAATACGTTGATGAACAGCTTGGAGAAATCGCTGAAAACGAAGACTTGAGCCAATACATTTTGTAATTGACTCATCCTTCTTACAAAAAAAGCTCTTCTAAAAAATAGCCCCTTTATTGAAGGGGCTTTTATAGGAAAAAACCATGGCAACGCCAGCGCCTACGACTATTAATTACCACAAGCAATCCCGTGAATTGGCGCTCACTTTCGCCGATGGCCAAGCATTTCGTCTCAGTGCAGAGTTCTTACGAATTCATTCGCCTTCTGCCGAAGTGCGCGGTCACGGTATGCAAATGCCAATTTTGCAATACGGCAAAAAACACGTTGCCATCAATAATATCGAAGGCGCGGGCAATTATGCGCTGAAGATTTCCTTCGATGATGGTCACGATACTGGCCTCTATACTTGGGAATATCTCTACAATATTGGCAAAAATCACGACGAACTATGGCAAATGTACCTAGATCGCCTTGAAAAAGAAGGCCAGACGCGTGACACTTCTGTGATTCAAATTCACCAGCTTTAGCTTTAACCGCATTCAAGCAATCATCGGGAAGATTTTTATGGGCTCACTCAGTTTATCGGCGCTCAGCGCTATTGAAAATGCAATCAATCTCGCCCTAAAACAAGACACACCTTCCCAAGATCGCCTAAGCAAATTAGCAGGGCAACAAGTTTTTCTTTATGTGGAAGACTTCTCCTTTATTTTACAGATTCATATTCTCGAACAAGGCGTGATGCTGAATCGCCCAGAAAGCCTAGACGAGATTGAACTAGATCCACGATTAGACACTCTTGTGCAAGGCCCAAGCGCAGCGTACCGAAAATTACTTGAAGGCGATGGTTTCTTTGATGGCGATTTACGCATTCAAGGTAATGCTCAAGCCTTAATGACTCTGCATAAAGTGATGGAAAATTTTGAATTTGATTGGGAAGGGTTACTTGCTGATCACATTGGCGACTTATCCGCAGCCGCCTTGGCGCGCCTACTTCGCGCTCAATGGTCTTGGAGCAAAGAATTCGCTACTAATGCCAGAATGCAGATGGTTCATCACCTACAAACCGACAGTCAGTTACTGCCAAGCAAAATTGAATTCGACAACTTCGTCGATGAAATGGAACGCTTCGGCACCTTGATTGATCGTGCTGAAGCCAAGTTAAAACTGGCTGAGCGTAGCCGTATTTAGAAAAATATAAATCAAAGTCAGAATGTCTAACGATTCTGACTTTGATGATACGTTAGTTTAAAAATGAGCCTTTTTATTACTAAGGTGTAGCGATAAATTCAACCATCTCATTCGCTTTAAAATAACGCCTAGCAGCCGCATTAACTTTCTCTAGACTTGCCTCAGCATACGCCTTGTTACGAACAGCCCATGTCTCCATTTTCGTTCCTTCAGCCAGTTGTTTCGGCAGTAATCCAAGAATCTTTTTATCGTCGTTTAAAGCACGACGTCGCTTGCCCAGAATGGTCGACTTAGCGAGATCCAACTCGTATTGGGAAATACCAAACTCTGCTATACGATTCACCTCTTCTTTAACGATATCCGCTAACCGCACACCTTGACCTGCGGAAAAGTCTCCTCGAATACTAACGAAAGCATGGTCACCTTGAGTTGGCACTCGTATAGACGAACGAATGTCATAGGTAAGCTGCTCTTGCTCACGCAGGCGTTTGCCCAAGCGTGAGGCTAACGGGTTTCGACCGAGTATGTGTTCAACGATAAATAGCTCCACATTCTCCTCTGTATCAGTATTAGCAGAAAAGTAGATCCGCCCTTGGTAATAGCCGCCAGTTTTCCCGGCTCGAACCTCTTGCCTAACGGGGGATTGATGACGATGTTTAGCTATGACCAACTGATAAGGAGAAGGACTCATCCAGCTGCCAAATAAAGTTTCCAACGTTTCTTTAGTTTGCTCAGAATCAAAGTTTCCACTTAGAGCGACCTCTCCGTACTGAGCACCATAGTAGTCTTGATGAAATTGTTGAACATCTTCCATAGTCACTTTTTTTAGAAGCTGCTGCATGTCATTGGACTCAATATTACGTCGAATATCGTACTGCGGATAATCCTGTTCTGTGTAGCGTTGCAAAGCTCTATTTGCAACATTAGAAGGTTGGTATACTGGGGTCATTAAAGCTTGCATTTGCTGCCTTTTAACCAAATCAAACTCGCTCTTAGGAAAGGCTGGCTCTCTTAATACCTCAGAGATTAAGTGTAATACTTCAGTTACATTTTCTTTTGGACTCGCAAAGTTCACACTGAGCATTCCTTGCTTAGGCATGATTTGAAAGCCTGCACCTAACTGGTTCACTTTATCCACTAACTCTTGATAGCTACGCTTTTGCGTGCCTCTTATAATTAAAGTACCTGCTAGATCTGATAATGCTTGGGTACCCTTTAAGTTTTCTATATTACCAAAGCGTAGGTTTAAATGTCCTCGAACCAGATCTTCACTTTCAGGCAACGAACGCAAAGCTACTTTCATTCCATTACTCAGTTCACCACGCTGAATACTTGTTTCTATGGTTCGAATGTAAGCATTAAACTCTGCGACATCCGGTATCTCTACCTCCGCCATTATTTTCTCGCTAGCAGAAGCTGTTAAGTCTGCTTTTACTAGTGCTACATCTCTGTCATTTCTCGATAATTCTTGAGTTTTATCCGAAAAACTATCTAGCTCTTCTGCCAATGTTGTTAGCAACATGCCTACAACAGGTACTTTATCCGCAAATAGTTTTTCAATATCAGTCTGAACTTGCGATGGTACTAACTTTTCCACCTGATCATGGCGCTGAAAATGGAGCAACCAATTATCCTGTGCGACCGCTTCAGAGAGTACGTCAGATAAACTGGCAGTATCATTCAAAATTAAATCTTTAAGTGGGCGCCTGCTTGTCTGAATACGGGCTAACTCTTCCGCTAATATTGGCTCCTCTTGCAGCCGTTTTATCTCGACCATCAGTTCTTGCTGAATAACCTGCATTGACTGGCCTTGCCCTAATACTGCCCCAATTATAACTTGCCCGCCTTGTCGAAAAAGTTGGGGGATGACAAAAACAGATTGGGCCTTTCCTGATGTCACAAGCGAATGATAAAGCCGTCCATGAGGCTCACCCGCTAACATTTCAGCGAGTATAATTACCGCATCATTACGATTATCCTGACTAGGCGGTAACTCATACCCTAAAGCCAATATGTTAATCTCTCCTTGCTGAACCTGAATGGTACTTCCAGTATTTTTCGGGGACATATATTCGATGCGATTAATGACATGGAAAGAAGGCTTAATCTTCGCGAATAGATCATTCACGGATGAAAGTGCTTGGCCCACTTCAAAGCCACCAGTCAACACAAGTACGGCATTATTAGGTTGGTAATAATGGTCATGAAATTGACGTAAATCTTTAAGTGTTACGTTACTCAATTCATCATAACTACCCATAACAGAGCGACCATAGAACTTTCCATCCCACGCCTCTGCCAGCAGCTGCTGACTAAACATCGCTAATGAGTCATTTTGTGCTCGGGTAATCTCTTGACGAACTACCTCTAATTCAGCACTCATGTCCGATTCCGAAAATACAGGCGCAACCATGCGCTCCGCCTCCAGTTCTAACAAAAAATCTAACTTCCTCTGGTCTGCACTGAACATAGCTGAATAACGAGTTCGATCAAAACTGGTCGTTGCATTGAACTGAATACCTTGCTCTTGCAAACCTGCCAGAAGCTGCGGCCCTGTGCGCTGCGTTGTACCCTTAAACATCATGTGCTCAAGAAAATGCGCCGTACCAGAAGCGCCTTCAGGGTCAGCTAAACTGCCTGTCAAATACACAAGGTCGGCATGAATAACTTTCTGATCTGCATCAGGGGCTAACAAAATGCTCATGCCATTTTTTAACCGGTACTCGTAAATTCCATCCCAACTTCTGATCAGTTCGGGTGAGGCTTTTGTTTGAGAAAAAACAAAAACGAATAAAACAAACACTATATACCGCAACATTAGCTTATCCTTATTAGCCATTATGCAACTTCGTCTGCATCTAGACGAATGTCTTCTGTTATCTTTCCTTGCTCGAGATGAATAATCCGAGAAACCATGGCAACCGTTTCTCTACGGTGGGCAATAACGACTCGTGTCATGGACAATGACTGTAAGTTACTCACAACATGCTGTTCGCCATGTAAATCTAAATGGCTGGTCGCCTCATCCAATGCCAAAATACTAGGTTGCTTATACAACGCTCTTGCTAATAACAGCCGCTGCTTTTGTCCACCGGATAAACCACTCCCCATTTCAGCTACCAAAGTCTGATAACCCATTGGCATGTTAATAATGGTTTTATGTATATTGGCCTGCTGTGCAGCGGCTTCAATACGCTCTTGGGTTGCGCCAACTTCGAAGCAAGCTATATTTTCAGCAAGAGAACCAGCCATTAGCTGATCATCCTGCATCACTACACCAACCATATTCCTTAGAGCTGTTGGTCCCAGCTGACGAATAGAAGTACCACCAATACGAATGTCGCCCTCAATTGGCTCTAACAGCCCTAACATAAGTTTGAATAACGTAGACTTGCCACAGCCAGATCGGCCGATTAAGGCAACCGCATCGCCAGCTTCAATTGTGAAGGATAGGTCTTTGATTACCCAATGCTCGCCATCAGCATATCGAAAAGACACATTTTTAAACTCGATACGTGGCTCTATCCGACTAAGGTCCGTTTCGATAGCAATATTAGGCTCAGGCGTTTCAAGAGCAATCTCTGCTAAGCGCTCCCCATGCAAAGATAGCATTTTGATTTCAATCCCAAGATCGATCAGCTTGCTTGCGCGAGTAGTAAATTGACTTTTGTAAGCAAGGAACGCCAACAACATCCCTAACGTTAGGGTGTTACCTAAAACCGCAACCCCACCGACGTATAGAAGCAACATTCCCTCTAAACCAAAAATCAACGTATTGCAGCCACCAAATACCAACAACATTTTTTGGGTTCTAAGATCTCGATTCTGCACATCGGTCAGTAAGTTTTGCCAAGTAGCCAATCGTAAGGGTGTTGAATTGAAGAGTTTCAGAGGCTGGACAGCACGAATAGTTTCTAAAAAATACGCATTTTCTCTTGTCGCTAAAACGATACGTTCTTCCATAGCATTTCGTAAGGGTACATAAAAAGCCCAACGAAGAAGCACATATAACGCAACCGCAGTCAGAACGATAACAGTCAACATTTTACTATAGAGTGTCATCAGTGTAAGCGTGATCAAGGCAACCATTGCATCAAGCAAGATAGTCACAGCACCATTTGTAATAACGGCACGAATAGCATCTAAGGATTGAAAGCGGGCCGTAATATCACCCAAATGCCGTTTTTCAAAAAAAGACCAAGGTAGTCTCAATAAATGGTGAAAGAAATTGCTGGTCCATTGCAGAGTCAGCTGTTGGTTTAGCCTGAGCCCCATCCATCCCCTTGCCATACGCAAGACAAAGTCAATCACCAACAAAAGGCAACCACCGATGACAACTAACAACAATAAATCATAATCAGCCGAAACCAAGGCATGATCAACAACCCATTGCATAACTTGTGGCGATAACAGAGCAACAACTTCTAAAGCCAAAGCAAGCATAAGGATATTTACCAGAGCCCGTTTTAAACCAAGAACATGTCCAGTTAATTCGCGAAGTCGTAAACGAGGCTTCTTTTCTGCAGACTGGAATCTTGAATTTGGCGTCAGTTCTAAAGCAACCCCAGTAAAGCAACGAGAGACCTCGTCCATTGTTAATGTTCTTCGTCCCGCTGCAGGGTCCAGAATCGTCACCTTCTGCGCCCCTACCTTTTCTAGTACAACAAAATGATTCAAGCTCCAATGGAGGATGCAAGGCAGACGAAGTTGCTTCAACTCATCTAATTCCAACCGAACTGGGCGACTAGAAAAATCTAATGACTGCGCATAATGAAGGATTTGTGGAAGACTGGTACCTTTAACTGAGATAGAAAAGCGTCGCCGTAGGGTTGGAAGATCTAAATGCGAGCCATAAGCACTGGCAATCATAACAAGACAAGCAAGTCCGCATTCATGGCTTTCTGATTGAAGAATAGCTTTCATTTTATCAAACCATGTTTAGGGTAGCATTATTCTTTTCCGAACCAATAACCACACCGTCAGAAACTGAAATCAACTCTAGTACATCATTCAATGCAAGTTGAAATAATAACTCGTGAAGTTTATTTTTAGGATATTTTGAGAAGATAGATAGAACATCGCTGACGGTACAAGTCTGATTCCTATTTATATAGTTAATAAGCTTCTGACTAATCTCATCTAAGTTTATTTTGTTACCATTAACTATCAAAAAGTTATTAGAAAACGGATATAGTAAATTCACATTAAGTCTAATTCTTTGAGTCATTTCCAATTGACTTATCTTCCCATTAGCAAGAGTACCAAGTGATATTGGCGAATCAACTCGATGCTGTCCTATATAATCTTCCATAAACTGTTCATAAGTCGCCTCATCAGACATTAATAAGGCAAACTCTTTTCCGAATCGATCTAATGATTTTTTACTTTCTTGAAAACCATGTAAATTATGACGACCATCGATAATATTGGGAGCTTTTCGTATAAGCCAATTAATATAGTCAAAACCCGTTGGCGCGAAGGTTCCAACAGCCAAATGAAACGTTTCTTCTCCCATGGGAATCGGATTATGCCACCAACCACGCGGTACATATAGAATATCGCCCTCTTCAAGCACGACATCTAAATAAACCTTTTCCGGCTCCTCAGCATCGGGCATATCTTTCGTTTGCTGCATATACAAAGGAAGTTCGAAGGTTGGCTCTTTTAAAATCCAACGTTTACGGCCTTTTAACTGAACCGCAAAAACGTCACGAGTATCCCAATGACAACGATAAGAAGGCTTAGCACTAAATGCAGCATAACCACTGGTAATGACCTGTGCTTGAGCGAAACTAGCTATTTGTCGGGAAATATTGCTAACAAAGGGTTCATTACGGATACGATTATAAACTAGGGTTGCACCTTTACGCATATAATCATAAATAATAGGTTTTATATAACGACACTCAACTCGCCCTACATTTAAATAGGATTCCAGATATTCAAACTTTGGTACCTCATGACCATTCATTAGTTTAAAGCTAGGATCGGATGCGTCTGCCCGCTCATATATTTCACTAATATCTTTCCAAGACAACTCAATATCAGATACGATATTTTTAAAAAGAAAAGGTTTTTTATAAATATGATTAGAAAAAAACTCATCCTTATATGTGTCAAACAAAATCAAACTCCTTTTGAAATTAATAAGAAAATCATGCTAATTATAGTTTATCCTATCAAACAATAATCAAAACCATCCACTGCGTTTCCTAATGCATCTGCTCTAATAGCTACAGACAAAGCAATTCAAAGAGCACTTGATGAAAACAAAAAACCTCCACCAAAAGTAGTTTCAGACGTAAAAACACCTTCTTAAGTTGGATCACCACCTTGTATTAAAGTAGTAATATCATATCCTTTTACACCAACTATACTACTGCCGATTTAGATATATTCTTACTAAACTGTGACAAGGACCTTAATCCTATATTAAAAAAACAAAACACTCACCCGCTAGTAAAATCTAATATCTCGATAGAAACCTCTATTATAGATACACCATATCACTACCTCAAAAAATAAATATATAAAGTTCGTAAAAACATCATTTAAAATCACTAAAATACATCTTAAAAATCAAACTTTATATTTATTATGATAAAATAATAACTATAAAACGCCTTATAAAAACTTATTGATAGGTTTTTATATACAAATGATTAATCAGACATTTTTATAAAATCATATTTGATTTTTAATATTTTTATTTATCCGAGCAATAGTTGGAGCCATCACTATAGTAATCATATAAAGCAGCGCCAGCTCCATATGCTGCACCACCTATGGCTCCCCAAGCACCTCCTTTACCGGCATTTTTGACACCTCCTTTCAAGCCACCCCATACAGTAGCACCAACAGCCCCCCATGCTGTAGCTGACTCTCTTATCTCTTTGTTGGTTTCAGTAGCAGTTCCGCCAGAAACACATTCAAGTTCAAATATACTAATTTCTCTCATATAATACCTCCTATACCTCCTATACCTCAAAACTATATCTCTTTATATTTAGACCTATAGCATTTATAAAATAGCATTATAAATGCAAGCTCATATATATTAATTCTAGCTTCTAATTGTAACTCTCTCTCTCCTACATGTTGATAATATGAAAAAAAAACACCATTATAAATCAACCAAAAAACCAAAAAACCAACCACTAAAAAATCAATTATTTTCTCTTTTTCTCTCAAAAAAACCTCCAAAAAATCAACCTTTATAGGTTATTTTATTGCAACTAAATACAGTAGGAAAATTAAGTACTCATATTCCTTAGAGTATCTTTCTGTATAAACAGTTCTATTTTCATACCTGGAAGAGGCGAACGATATTCACCATAAAAACCATCTATTGATCTTCTATTTTCACTAAAATTTCATAGAAACCATCCTCTTCACCTTATACATAAGCATTACTATAAACGGGATAGTATATGTTTTATGGCATATGGACTACTGGCAAAAATAATTACACAACTTTTCTGCATACAATATTTATAGTAAGAGCACGCAGAGTACAAAGATAATATTTCTTGGCCATACTCTATAAAGTCAACTTGATAAGATGCTAAATATAAACCTGCTTGTAACTTTCTATCTTAAGGAATAAAACTCGCTATTAGCGAATTAATTGCTACCTGTTGATCTGATTTAAAATCAAAACTCGCCACCTTACCATTAAAAACCACCTATACTATTTTCTTAGTTCCTTACATTTTTCATCGATACCTTTCAATAATACTAATTTCTGACTAATAAAATAAATCTATTTTTTTAAATAAATACAAAATCATGCTAATTATAGTTTGTATTATCAGAGCAATAATCAGAGCAATACATAGAGTCCAAAACATTTCCCGCTACCGTACCACCAGTAGAAGAAAGCACGGAAGTTCTAAGAGAACTAGCCCCACCTCCTGACAAAGCTCTAACGGAAAAAGATGTAATAAAGCCATTCTTTTTTATCTCTTGACCTTGAATTGCATTAGTTCTGATATAATCCAAAGCACTAGACACACCATCTACAGCCATTTTTACAGGAATCGTAATAATGGACCAACACCTCCGAAAATACACCCCAACTCAGCTATATTAAGCTCTCTCATTTACCCCCCCTATCAAGAAAAACATTTATAAAAAGTCTAAAAAATCAATAATAAAACCCCCTAAAAATCCACTAATCACACCCACCAAAACAATTCTTAAAAGAACCTTTAACATCGATTTGAAAAAAACTATTTTTTTATTTTCAAGGATACCTTTCAAAGATAAAACCTATATATTTTACGAAAAATCATGAATCCAAATTATAAACTATATATTATTACTAATATAAAAATGAGAACCATATAGATGTAGGGCGGTTAATTATTATCCCTCTACAACAACACCTATTGCAGCAAAAATAGGAACAAACCTTCACTTACAAATTCTAACACCTCAATACTAATTCTTCTCGTTTAAAACCTTCCTAAAAAATCAAAAAAACTACCAGCATATAAAATAACACTTAAAATAATTCCACCTATAACACCACCGATGATTGCCTTAAAAAAGAACTTAAAAAACTCATAAATTTTATTTTTCAAATCCATAACCTTTAAACTATAATAATATTCATCAGCTCGTTAATAAATATTATTAGCCCACTTAAAAAGTGTGCATTAAAACTATGAATCTATTCTTTAAAAATATATAAATTTTTCAATCATTAAAGTAGGACGCATATAAAAACCTAAAAAATAAATTAAAAAATTAAAAAATTATTTTAAAACAACATCTTTCATAATGGGTTCAACAGAATATAAAAACAAAAAACCTCACTTCAGCTCACTTTCATACTTATAAAACTCCCTATAAATAATTATAGAAATCAACATGCTTTGAGTTGATATAATTGAATCATTTGACTCTCCTAAATATAAAAAATACAATGAAGAAGCCGCTGAAAAGACTATGAAAAAACCAAAAAAATATATTACAAGTCTTATAAACATCATTAACCCTCATAAATACTAGGGAAAATTATTTAAAATCAATAACCTGTTCCATCCGCATAATTCGTACCACTTATTGCCTCAGTGGAATAAAATCCACCCAAACCAGCTCCAATGGCACCTCCTAAATATTTCCCTGCGTAACGACCTGCAACAACTCCCGCAATGGCGCCTGGTGGTCCAAAAAACACTTCCTACCACACCACCAACATACCCACCGACAACACTGCCTGTCGCTGAACCTACAGTTCCTCCCACTGCTCCAGCAACTCCAACAACGCTAGCGCTAGCCGCACTATCTCCACCGCTTACTAACGAAAGTTCATTAATACTTAAAGTTCTCATTTTTCGCCTATTTTAAAAAAAGAACACAACCAAAAATAAAAAATAAAAACACTAACAACAACAAGCTCAACTCCTACAAAAAAACTTAAGAGCCTCCTCCCATCATATAAAAAGTGCTCCCATAGAACCCATATACCCAAAAACAATAAAAATAATATAAAAATAAACGCAGGAATTTTTTTACCAGAACGGCTTATCCCTTCATCAAAATTAGACGCCACCCTTCCTATAATAAAAGAGAAGGAAATCAAAAATAAAGAGAACGATACTGAAATAACCACCTCAAAAATAAAAATGAGATGGAAGGATCTAAAAATAGAATAATAATCCAAAAAAGAAAAAACCAAAGCCACCCCAGTGAGCCAACCCGAGACTTTAACAATTAAAGAGTTAAACATAATCATAAATAAAACCAAAACCAAAATAAAACACAGCATTAATTCTATATTTAAAAAATACCACTAAAATCATATTCATATAATCCTACAAATGTAGGGGATCTAAAGTATCATTATTTTAAAGATTCACAGTAATAAACTGATACCAGCTGCTGTCTAGATGAAACTTGCTTCTTTCGAAGTAGTGAGGAAACATGATCTCTCACTGTGAAATGACTGATACTTAACTCAGAGGCAATTTGTTTATTACTCTTTCCCTCAGCTAAAATCTGTAGAACTTCCTGTTCCCTATTTGTTAGATTCATTACTTTCTCACTGATACATTCAAATTTTTCTTACTACTGAATAAATAGGATCGAGTATCCATTCATAGATTCTTCGTGTGTCCTGTTTAATATCGGCTTCAAGTTGCATCCCAGGGAGTAATGACTGAGAGTTGCCATGAATTTTTATGTATTGGGAGTTTATCGCCACAGTTACTTTATAAAAGTTCTGCCCTTGATCCTGAGAAATTCCATTATTCTGTAGAATGCTAGCAATGTGAGTGGGCAGCTCTTGGAGTGAATATGGACTACTGGCAATATTCATAATACGGCCTTGTGCTATTCCAAATTTCTGATATGGGTACGCCGCATAACGCAGCGAAACATTTTGATTAAGTTCAATAAATCCGACTTGGCTAGGAGTGATATATAAATGGGCTTGCAGCTGGCTGTTTTGAGGTACCAAACTTGTCATTAACGTATTAATCGCGACTTGCTGACCAACTTGGATATTTAAGCCGGTAATGCTTCCACTAAAAGGTGCTGGTATAATTTGCTTTGATCGCACATCGTTTTCAGCAATGTCCTGCTGCAATAAAGCTAGCCTTTGATCAGCATCGGTAATCTGACGTTGATATTGCTCTTCTTGATCTTGCAGTTCAGCCATTAGAACCAAGCGATCATTTTCTAGCTTGCCTTGATTTCGTATAAGGGTTTGTTTCTGGCTAGCTAATACCAGCAGCTCCGCCTCTGCATTTTGTAGTTCGAAATCCGCAACATGCCCTTGATCATGTAATACTCGTAAACGGCTGAAACTCTTTTCAGCTAACATCACCCTTCGCTCTAGTAAATCAATCTCAGCTTCAAACTGCGATTTTTCCAATCTCATCGAAGAAAGCCGAAGAGCGAGTATTTTTTTCTGGCGAGCAAACCTGGCTTTGGCCTGCTCTTTGTCTTGTTGTATTAAAGACTCTCGTAGTGCCAACGTTTCCGCTAAAAGGTTTTGTAATTCACCAACACTAGAAAAGCGTTCATCAGATACTGTAAATAAGGGGTCGCCAACCTTAACCTGCTGATTTTCTTGAACCTTCACAGCTAATACCTGCCCCTGTATTGGTGCAAGGACTCTAAGCACTCCATAATTCGGGACTAAAATACCGGGAGCACTCGCTTTCTGAGTGTGAGTACCAAATAACGTAAACGCTATGACTAGAATCACTAGCAATAGAGCGACGAATGCGATCCAGATGTAGTTGGCAGGCTGATGAATAAGCACTTGCCCCATATGAGAGCGATGCTTTTCATTCAGTACTTCTTGCCTGAATAGAGAAGGGGTTGATTGATTATTTGTTTTATCCATAAATACTATTTACTAATGACATCCTATCAATTGCGATAGTCTTACATAAATAAAATGATAATAGAACCCATTACCATTTAAGGTGGCCGTATAGATCTGATAGAGCTGACGTTAGGCACGCTTGTACAAGAATCAAGCAACGCGTATTGAAAATGGTTAAAAGGCGATAATTTCTTTAGTTGCAGCTTGCTCTTTCAGGGCAATGCTCAAACCTTAATGACAAAGAATAAAGTCATAAGAAACTTTGAGTTTGATTGGGAAGGATTGCTCGCAGATCACATTGGCGACTTATCTGCAGCCGCCTTGGCTCGCCGACTTCGCGCTCAATGGTCTTGGGGCAAAGAACTAGACAACTTCGTCGATGAAATGGAACGCTTCGGCACCTTGATTGATCGTGCTGAAGATTAGTTAAAATAATTATCAAATAAAACATGATTTGCTCGTCAACTTCATAACGTTAACGAGCAAATCATTAAACGTTAGCTTTGATCCGCAACCTGATACTGCGCTAATGCTTTTGTTACCTTTTTCAGATATACCCTAGTTTCGTTGTAAGGTAAATCGATTACTAGACGTTGGTAAACCTCATCTGATGACAAAGTATTAATTACATCGATGGCAGGATTCATTACCTTACGACGCTGTGGATGAAACACACTCGCAACGTTTCCTGCTCCTGTATTGTAAGCCGCGATAATACAATACAATCGACTTTTCTCATCTTTAATATCTTTAAGATATCGAGTATCAAGTAAATGAAGATAACCCGCCCCAAAGCCTATATTGTCCTTAGGTTGAAATAGCAAGGAAGCTTCTGGACTAAGGTCTTTATTATTAAGCGCTTGGTTCACATCAAGCCCCGCAGAACTCGGTACTATTTGCATTAAACCAAATGCAGGGATAGGAGACTGAGCAAGTGGATTAAAACTAGATTCTGTCTGTGCAATAGCCAGAATAAGGTTTTTATCTACATCGTATTTTTCACTCATCGTAACTGCAGAGGGAATATATGGTGATGCCCGTTTAAAAAAAACATTCTCAGGCAAACCAATGCGCACTCGATTTATACGTTTGCTTGTGGCACTTTCTTGAAATTCTGACTTAGTCTTGCTCTTTTCTATTGGATTGGATATAGGAGAAATAATAGCGACATCTGTTTCTTTGGTTTCATTTTTCGTAAGACTATCAAGTGAACTATTATCACTTATGCTGTCTAGCAAAGAGCTGGATGCTTGAGTAATTTTTACTTGAGACAAAACTGGGTCATTTGCTAACGCTTGATTAACCGAGGTATTTTGTAGCGCTAGTAATGCTTTCTCAACATTTGGAGACTCATCACCAAGTGACTCAACAATGATTTCATTGTTTTCGTAATCCAAGACAGTTCGCTGCTCAAGATCATCACTGTAAACAACATACTGGTGCTGTCCGGAGAGTTCTGTTTTATCTCCCCACTTACCTGTTACCTTATTTTTAAACGCCATGTAACGGGCTTGGTATTGCTCTTTAAAGTCTTTATAACCTGCCTGACGGCTTGCTTTCCACTCTTCATAGCTACTTGCTCCAGCAGAAAAGGAACTAAAGCACAGACAAAATAATACTAATTTAGAAAATTTTTTCATGTTAGGCACCAAAAAAAGGGGCTACGAATAGCCCCTTATATTTTACTTACCGCTCAATTCTTTACGGATTTGTTCAAGTGTTTTATCACTCTCATCCTTTAAAAACTGGCGATATAACTCAGGAGAATCGTCATTTAACGCGGTATTAACTAGGGCATCTATGTTTTCACCATAGGCTGCTTTATTCAGCCCAACCAATACATACATATTGCCTTCTGGACTTGTTTGAGTGCGATAAATACGAGACTTAGTTAACGTCATTGTTGCTAATGTTTTCTGAATTCGTTCAGAAATATCAGCGTTTGTATTACCTTCTTCTGTCTGACTATCAGTTGTAAGCCTAGATAAACGAGTGTTTACTTCTGAAGAAAAATATCCCGCTAAACGAGAGCGAGCTTCTGTCGTCGCAACATCAGTCATCATTCCAGGTCCAGAAGATAACTTTCTAGAGTAGCCAACAGCTTGAACTTCAAGTTCATCTACTGGTTGATTACAAACCCAACTCGGTGCTGTATTACTAGGGCTATCAGGATATTTACATTCCTCATAACTAAGCTTTGTAGATTGGATAGAAGAACACCCAACTAGAGCAACAATAGAAAAAGTCAAAACACTTACTGTTAGTAAATTCATCATTGTATCCCTATCTTAAAAGCTCGGCACTTTTACGCATGAGCCAAAAACTTCATATTCGCCAACGTCACATTTACCATGATCAAGTTTCGCGATGTCTCCGATTTTCAACTCATTAATCAACTCTTTATCATCGACGTATACATAAGCACCTTGAGCATCGATACCTTCAGCAATGATTTCACCTTCACCTAACAAAGATTTTTCAATACGCACTTCATTGGTAATTGGGGTTATGTGGCTTTTCTTACGGTAAAATTTAACTGCAGCGCCTTTCATTGCTCCAGACTTTTTAGCAATCGTGACACGGAAAAGAGATTTTGAAGCATCTGTATTGTCTCTACGTTCAACAACATAAGCTTCTGGAGCCAAGTCATTCAATGTCTCACCAGAACCAGATTTAACAGCATCACTCAATGCGTTAGCCATTAATCCATTTGCTGAAGCTTCAGTAATTGGACAATTAGATCGATTGGTATCAGTAGAAAAACTAGATGAACCTTCATATTCGTACGTATTAATTAGCTCCATTGATGGAATTTTATACGCGCGGACATACAGTTGCGCTTTGCTAGAGAAAGAGCACGATGCATCAGTTTTATGATTTTTGCCTTTTTTATCAGTCCAATAGCTCGCTTCACTGAACTTCGAACCGTATTTAACACTCGCAATCTTTGTCATGATCACAATATCAGCAACTGCTGGACCAGAAGTACGGAATTTCCCAGATGTTTCAGCAGCTAGCAACTCATCTTTCAATTTAGCGGCTAATGTGCGATCTACTACGGTATTACCCGACTTTAAAAGACGCTGAGATATATCATCATAAACTTCGTTAGCGAATACTTTATCGTAGCTGCTAGCATACTCTACAGGAGAGAGAATGATTTTATAGCCATGGCCGCTCATTTGAGCTTTTAGCTCTTCCGGTGTGGGAGCCATTATTGCGTGCTCTGCAGGAACTGGCGTAGTATCTTTTGGCTTTAAATTACCTCCAATACAGCCAGTAAGCAGAGTTGTGCTAACAAGTGCAGCGGCTAATAAGATATTTTTTTTGAACATGACTAAGACTCTATTTATTTAGTTTCCATACCGAAGATCTTCCAAAGACCTTCACCCTTTATTTTCTGTACTGCCATTGAAAGAGTGGCTTTTTTTCCGACATCCAAGCCGGACACAGAAGATGCACTTATGCTCCAGTGATCAGAAGAAATATCACCGGAGTTATCAGTTAAAGTGCCAGAGAAGTCCATTTTGACTATGCTCTCGCCGAATAATACTTTTGAACTAAACTTGGTGTCATAATTAATGACAAGATCACATTTTTTGCAGCCACCGACTCTTAATTCTTGGGATAAAAGCTCTGCTGTTATGGCTCGATTAATAACTGTCTGGTCACCTTTTATAATCACAGATGGCTTATTTTTAGAGATCGCATTACTAAGTTGCTGAGAAAATTGCGCACCTTGGTCTACACCAGTTAAACCAGATATTAAAGACGCTAACCTATCGCCTTCTGCAGCACGAAAGGTAAAAGAGCGAGCTCCCATCCACCATGTAAAACGACCGCTTTGTTTATCAGATAATATTTTCTCTAAGTCATTTTCTATAACTTGTAACTGACGAAACCAATCATTGGCCAAAGCTTCTTTATCCACTCTTACCAAAGTCATTACCCGATGAGATAAGGTTTCTGTTTTAAGAGTTTCAAAATGGCTTAAAGAAACCTTTTCAATTTCAGAGGATAACTGGCGATCAATATAATCAGATGATGAAACTGTCGTTTCTTGAGTACGCCGAGAAAGAGAGGAGCTAATTTTAGTCTGAAGCTTTCCGGCTATATTAGATAATGCTTGCTGATTTGCGGCATTAAGATTTGGTCCTTCTCCCAAGCCATACAGCCACTTAGCGCTATCTTCTGGCGGTGATACCCACCAATCAGGCATGCTAGGCTCAAGCCCCGGTATACTTTGACAAGCGGATAAAAGCAAAGTTAAAAAAACAAGAATCAGTCTATTTTTCATTACTCGCCCTTGAAATAAGCAGCGTATTCGTATCGAGTGACTAGCATATCTGCTGCAGTAGATGCATCAATATCACCTATCGAAAAGACATTTGGCTTAATCATTGCTCGCAACTTATTGATTATTTCAGAAGATTGATCCTGTCCTTTTTGAAGCATACTTTCATTCAATAATGAGATTTCGTTTCCGCTCGCCACAGATTCACTATACGACGCACCGTAGCCCACATAGGTGATAAATTGGTTAAAAAACAACCCAGCGCGTCCTAATGAATGACTTTCGAGGTAATAAGTTAAATTGACGTCATCAGAACGAATTTCATCAAAGTAAGGGGAGTATTCTGAATAGACAAAACCGCCTAATTTCTTTTCCGAAAAGGGTAGTACAGGATAAAAAGAGTTATCCAAGCTAATAACTTGATAACCTTTAATAGAATTATTTTGAGCAGCAATTGCTAAAATATATTTTGAATCAGGGTAATATCGATACTCTAAATTCTTTATTGTCTGTGATGATTTTATTACAGTAGCAATACCGAATGTCTGCTCGATAAAATTAAGATTTCCACCGACTTTCACCTTACTAAGGCGTTCTAATTCAATTTTATCTGTAAATTGAGCAATAAAACCTTCATAAGCTTCAATAGACATTTGCTTAGTATCAGACCACTGACCAATAGAAAGCATAACAGCAGCGATTGTGAAGATTAAACTTTGAACACGCTTAATGAAACGTGGTTTTTCTGAGGGCACATTATCCATGTGATTAACTTAATTCCAAAGGCTTTTGTAAAGAAAGCGTATTAAACACCAATAAATATTTACAAAGCAAGAGAAAAAGACTGTTTTCTTGACATATTATGCATTTTTAAAGTCTATTTATTAATAATAAAAATACAGCCCTTTAATTTTTAACATATATGTCTGACAATAATTTTATAAAAATCCCTTATAGGATCATCGCTCAAAGCAAAATGATCAAAAAAAACCAGCAATATAATCATTTTTAATGATTATATTTATAGGTCTAACAGTTAATATCCACTATTATTTTTATAATATGCATATAACAAAACTAAAAATTAAATTAAAAAAACCTTTTATTTGAGTTAATTATCCGGCCTTAGTTCGACTAAAATACACACCGACAATCGTAATCACAAAACCGATGATTTGAATGGTTGTCATGGATTCATTGAATAAGAAATAACTTTCTACTGCCGCCAAAGGTGGCGCTAATAGCAACATAGTCGAAACCTGTGACGCTCTGACTTTTCTTAATAACCACACCATCAAGAAAACACCGCCGCCAGATAAAATAAATACGCCCCAGATAATGAGTAAGAAAGATTCCAGCTGTACTTCGAACAAGGTTTCACCCAGCAGTAGCATAAAGCCAATAGATACGACACTCGCAGCTAGGTTTTGCACTGCCATAGAACTAAAAATATCAGACGATGAAATCGACATTTTCTGGTACGTGACACCAAGAGACAAAGCAAATATCGCTGCGCAAGCCAAGGTAAACGTCAGCAAGGATACGCCGCCATGGCTCATATCTAATTCCAATGCAGGACTCACTACCAGCATCAAACCCACCATACCAACCAGCATCCCGATGATTCCTTTAAGGGACGTTTTTTCTTTGATCAACAAGAAGGCTAGCAAGGTAACTAAAGCTGGTTGTAACGCGCCAATCAACGCCATCATGCCAGCAGGCAAGCCTTTGGCGATGGCCACATAGGCAAAGCCAAGGTAGAAACCATTCATCAGCATGCCGGCAACAATGTGTTTAGGTAACTCTTTCAATGAGGGAAAGCGTCGACGCTGCCACAAGGCAATGGTAAGAAATAGTAATCCAGCTAAAACAAAGCGGATACTCAAGAATACGTTAGGATCAATCAGACCGACAATGAATTTTCCTGTGATAAAGCCTGTCGACCAAATAACCACTAAAAGTACATATAAAAATGCCATTCAAATTCCCTTTCTTTTTTTAGCAATAGGCATTCGCTAAGCGTTACCCAAATAATTTCAAAACTCGTTCTCTAAGAAGCCGGCTCTAATTTCTTCGCTCGAAAGGCCTAAACCGATCAAGAAGCTCAATTTCACAAATGCGGCTTCGTACGTCATATCTTTACCAGAAATCACGCCCGATTTTACCAATGCAGAACCTGCAGCATAAGCGCCCGCGGCGACGCTTCCAGCACCACATTGGCTGACATTAACAATAACAACTCCACAATCTGTCGCAGCTTTTAATAGCGCTAAAAGATCAGGATCTTTATCGGGAGCATTACCAGCACCATAGCTTAATAACACAGCACCTTTTACATTTTCACTCAACAAGCCTTGCCAGTGAGCGACCTGCAAACCTGGGAAAACAGGCAGAATAGTAACCGCGCCTTCGTCCATCTCTGGGATTTGAATAGTCATTGGTTGCTTCACAACATCCGTAGATCGCCAGCGCCAATCAATACCTAATACGCCTCGCTCTGGGCAGTTGGGCGAGCTGAAAGCTTGCCAATCACTGGTGTGAGCTTTATGAGCTCGATCGCCTTCTATCAATCGCCCTGCGAAGAATAAAAACACGCCACTGCTATTCTTCTCACAGTTAAGTTCTTCGCAAGCGGAGATGGCGCCCATGACATTTATCATCGCATCGGTACGCACCTTATACATGGGCACTTGCGAGCCAGTCACGATAATAGGTTTGTCGCTGTGAGCAAACATAAAAGACAACGCCGCCGAGGTATAAGCCATGGTGTCTGTGCCATGCAAAACAATAAACGCATCGAAGTCATGCCATTTGCTTTCAATATCACGGGCGATGGTTTGCCAGTCTTTTGGCGTCGCATTGGAGGAATCGATTAAGGTTGGATAACTTGCAATCACAAAATCGTGGGCAAGTTCATCGGATTCGTTTAAATGTTGGGTAAGATGATCAGCAAAGGCCGCATCGGGTATCAAGCCTTGATCCGAAGGCACCATCCCAATCGTGCCACCTGTGTAGGCAATATAAATCTTCATCTGCTGATTATTCCTCTTTGTTAATCCTATTTCAGGACGGGACACTTAAGACATAAAAGGCGCTATTCTTTAGAAAAGCGCCTTTTATTTTATTCATTAGAAACTTAGAGAAATTACATACGCTCTAAGGTTTCAATCCCTAGCAAAGACAAGCCAAGTTTTAGGGTTGAAGCAGTATTCAAAGCCAATTGTAAACGACTATGTTTTACTTCGTCTTCAGCATTAAGAATAGGACAAGCCTCGTAGAAAGTCATAAAGGTTCCCGCTAAGTCGTACAAGTAAGCACACAAGAAATGCGGCATACCATCGTTAGCAACCTGTTGAATTGCTTCTTCAAACTGACACAACTTAACTGCCAAAGCGCGCTCTTGTGGTTCTTCAACAGAAATATCGCCGGTCAAGCTAGCTACATCAATTTCAGAGCGTTTAACGATGCTCGCTACGCGAGAATATGCGTACAACAAGTAAGGTGCTGTGTTGCCTTCGAAGCTCAACATGGTATCCCAGTTGAAAACGTAATCACTGGTACGATTTTTTGATAAATCAGCGTATTTCACCGAAGCAATACCGACCACACGACCAATGTTACGCAACTCTTCTTCGCCCATTTCTGGATTCTTCGACGCCACCAATTTATAAGCACGCTCTTGGGCTTCTTCCAATAAAGACGACAATTTCGCAACACCACCAGAACGAGTTTTGAATGGCTTACCATCACTGCCCATTACTGTACCAAACGGCATGTGTTCCAGTTGTGTTTCTGGTTTCACAAAGCCCGCTTTGCGAGACAAGGTGAAAATTTGTTGGAAATGCAAAGACTGGCGTGCATCCACAAAATACAACACACGGTTGGCATTCAAAGTATGTTGACGGAAACGCACCGCCGCTAAATCCGTTGTAGCATACAAGAAGCCACCACCGGTTTTTTGGACGATAATAGGTGTGATCTCGCCTTCTTTATTGGCGAACTCTTCCATGAAAACACATTGTGCGCCATTGGACTCTTGCAGCAAACCTTGATCTTTTAGCTCATTGATAACGTTCTGTAAGTCATCGTTATAAGCACTTTCTGGCATCACGTGCTGACGCTCTAAAGAAACACCTAACATCTTGTAGGTTTCTTCACAGTGAGTCATAGAGATATTGATAAACTCATCCCAAAGCGCCAAACATTCTTCATCACCAGACTGCAGCGCCACAACCAATTCACGAGCACGAGCAGCGAAAGCTTCATCCTCGTCAAAGCAGGTTTTCGCCGCACGATAGAAGGTTTCAAGATCGGAAAGCGCCATGCTGATTTTGGTGTTATCCGCACGTAAGCGTTCCATGTAAGCCAACAGCATACCGAATTGCGTACCCCAATCGCCTACGTGGTTTTGACGAACAACGTGATGACCAAAGAACTCAAGTGTGCGAACAACAGCGTCACCGATAACGGTAGAACGCAAATGACCAACGTGCATTTCTTTGGCAAGGTTTGGCGCAGAGTAATCGACAACAACGGTTTCTGGAGCCTCAACATGGTTTACATCAAGACGCTCGCTGGTACGCAATTGCACCAACTCTTTGCTCAACCAAACATTCTTCAAGAAAATATTAATAAAACCTGGTCCGGCGATCTCCACCTTATCGGCAAGATCAGACAGATCCAATTTCTCTAGTGTGGCTTGGGCAAAATCACGAGGATTCATTTTTAGCGCTTTTGCCGCGCCCATAATACCGTTGGCTTGGTAATCACCAAATTGAACTTTTGCTGATTGACGAACTAACGCTTGCGCAGTATCAGACGCGCCAGCCGCAACCATAGCCGCTTGAATGCGTTGATTTAGAAGAGTTTGAATATTCACAAGGGAGACCTTTAAACAGTAAATATGCCGCTAATAATGGCGACACATTAGAATCACACAGCCCTCTGACTGTGACCAATCAGAGGGCTGAATTCAAAAAATAGTTGCACTAATGATAAACGATTTTCGCGCTTTTAGCGAAAGAACAGCTTGCAAGCTTCGTTGTTATTTTCGTCTTGATATGGATAACCTAGCTCATCTAAGAATTGAGTTACGTCTGTTTCTTCTCCAACAGCTTGTAAACCCACCAAGACTCGACCGTAAGCATCACCGTGATTGCGATAATGGAACATAGAAATATTCCACTGTCCGCCAAGAGTGTTCAAAAATTTCAATAAGGCACCCGGACGCTCAGGAAATTCAAAGCTGTACAACAATTCACCCTTGTCGCTGCGCAAATGCCCACCAATCATATGACGAACATGAACCTTAGCGGTTTCATCATCGGTTAAATCAACGATTTCATATTCTTTTAAATCTTCCAGTAGCTCTTTACGGCTATGCGGGCTACCACCTAGTGCAACACCAACAAAGATAACCGCTTGTTGATCATCACCATAACGGTAGTTAAACTCAGTGATGTTACGACCAACCAAGGCTTGGCAGAAATCTTTAAAGCTACCTGGATGCTCTGGAATTTTCACCGCAATGATAGCTTCACGCTTTTCACCCAATTCCGCGCGCTCAGATACATGGCGCAAGCGATCAAAATTCACGTTCGCACCACTGTTGATGGCGATAAGTGTTTGGCCTTTTGCATCTTCACGCTCGATATATTTTTTCAAGCCAGCCAAGGCGCACGCACCAGCAGGTTCAGTAATCGCACGTGTATCATCGTAAATGTCTTTGATCGCCGCACACATTTCATCGGTGGTAACAGTGATCACTTCGTCGACCGTGTCTTTGGCAATCGCAAAGGTGTTTTGTCCGATTTCAGCCACGGCAACGCCTTCGGCAAAAATACCCACTGTCGCTAAGCGAGTTGGTTTGCCTTTCTCTAAGGCAATTTTTAGACAAGCGGCATCTTCTGGTTCTACACCGATGATTTTAATATCTGGACGAAGGTACTTGATATAAGCCGATACACCAGCGATTAGACCGCCACCACCAACAGGAATGAAAATCGCGTCGATGTTACCTTCGTGCTGATGCAGGATTTCCATGCCGATCGTACCTTGACCCGCAATAGTATCCAAATCATCGAATGGATGAACGTAAACTTGACCCGTTTTCTCCATGATTTCACGAGATTTTGCGGAAGCTTCATCAAAAGCATCACCAAACAAGATCACTTCTGCACCGTGATTACGTACAGCGCTAACTTTCACTTCTGGCGTGGTCGCTGGCATCACAATAGTCGCTTGAATGCCAAGCTTTTTCGCAGCCAAAGCCAAGCCTTGCGCATGATTACCTGCCGATGCTGCAATAACGCCACGAGCGCGTTCTTCTGGTGTTAACTGACAAATCTTGTTGTATGCCCCACGAATTTTGAAAGAGAAAACTGGCTGCAAATCTTCTCGCTTCAAAATAATCTCGTTGCCCAATCGATTCGACAATTGATTGGCACGAGACAGTGGTGTTTCTACGGCAACGTCATAAACGCGCGCCTGTAGAATCTTTTTAATCATGGTATGAGGCATAGTGTTTCCTAAACGAATATAAATCGACAACACGATGTTCTTAACGACATCTACGCTGACTGCTAGTCAAAAAAAACCGAGTAGGAAATATACTCTTTCACCTCTCTTGGCGCAAAGACAGATCACGTCTAAATCCACATCAAAAAGGCATAAAATCGATAATTAGCTTGATCAGACGGGGTAACAATCACATCTTGAAGCGCCTATAATATCGCCACCATCAGAGGTGGCTTATCATAAAAAATAAGCCGAATAATACCGCCCCCTAGTAAAATTATAATAGAAGGTGAACATCACCATGACTCAAGACGAATTAAAACAAGCCGTTGCAGAAGCCGCGGTGGCTTACATTCTTCCTATGTTAGAAGCCAATACTATTGTCGGTGTTGGCACAGGCTCGACAGCAAATCTATTCATTGATGAATTAGCCAAGCACAAAGGCTTATTTGACGGTACAGTAGCAAGCTCTGAAGCTTCTGCAGAACGTCTAAAAAAACATGGTATTCCTGTCTATGATTTGAACAGCGTTGACAGCATTCGCGTGTATGTCGATGGTGCTGATGAATCGAATGACAATCTGCATTTGATTAAAGGCGGTGGCGCGGCACTAACTCGCGAGAAAATCGTTGCAGCATGCAGTGATGAATTCGTCTGCATCGCGGATGAGTCTAAACTTGTTAAAGTTTTAGGTGATTTCCCACTACCAGTTGAAATCATTCCAATGGCACGCGGCCATGTAGCGCGTGAATTGGTAAAATTAGGCGGAGATCCGGTTTATCGTGAAGGCGTTGTTACTGACAACGGCAACCATATCCTTGATGTCTACAATTTAGAAATTCTTGATCCAATCGCGCTAGAAAAAAGCATCGACGGTATTGTTGGTGTAGTGACGAATGGATTGTTCGCAAAACGCTCTGCGGACATTTTGCTATTAGCCACGAAAGATGGCGTTAAAACACTGAAAAAATAATCTTCAGTGTTTTAAGTCATAAGATATAAAAAAAGCCGCTAAATTAAAACCAGCGGCTTTTTCTCATTAACACAAATTGCCCACCGCCTAACACCACCAAAACTACGCAAAACAACCAAAAAGCAGCACTGCTATCAGTGCCAGGCATACCGCCAATGTTGATACCAAACAAGCCAGTTAAGAAGCCCAACGGCATAAAAATACCTGACAGAATCGAAAGTACATACATTCGAGCATTCATTTTTTCAGCTTGTAAATTTGCAAACTCTTCTTGCATCAACAAGCAACGCTCGCGCAACGACTCCAAGCCTTCGACATAACGAGTGATATCGTTGGCAGCTTCTTGTACTTGTGCTGTTTGCTCCGGTGTCATCCACGTAACAGATTCTTGCGACAATTTATTAATGGCTTCTTTTTGTGGAACCAAGAAGCGTCTTAGGCGAATGGTTTCAAGACGGCGCTGAACAAGTGAATCTCGCTGGCCAGCTTCTATGCCTTCACCAATACTTTCTTCTAAATCCGCTAGCTCATCTTCTAAGCCAGTAATGATTTTCGCCATGCGACCAGTCAGGGTTTCTGTCAGCGTTGCAACAATATCCCCTGTATTTGTTGGACCCTCGTTATTAGCCAGATCCTTTACGACATCTTGTACAGACAACAACTTACGACGACGACTAGAAACAATAAAATGAGGCGTTACCCAAAGACGTAAAGACACCATGTCAGAAGGATTAGACTCTGGGTTTAAATTCACCCCACGCAGAGTTAGTAATAAACCCTTACCCATTTTTACCGTACGAGGGCGAGTTTCTTCCGCAAATAAAGCTTCTACAGCCGTCTCAGGTATACCTTCTAAACTAGATAACCAATCATAGCCATCTTCTTGGAGAGCATCCAAATGCACCCAGCGACAACCTTGATCGGGCAAGATTTTTGGTAACTCCGAAACAGGTAACGATGTAGCGCCGCCTTGACCATCAAGCTCTAAATTGTGTACAACAAACACAGACATATTCATTCCTCTTAACATTTTGCGTAGATTATCTGAAAACGTTGGCTTTCCCTATTTATTTTGCCTTCATATTCCCACCTTGGCTGACACTCAATGCCTAGAGTGGCATAATTTAAGCAACTTCAAATAACAAGGAAATGCCAGATCATGCAAAATCTACCTGATGTTTTAGCATCCAGCGCGACACCGAAAACATTACAAGATGTGTTAGCGGTCACTACTGATACCTGCATCGCAATTTCTGATGCGCTAAAACAAGGCTCGCTTGCAGGTATTTTAGGCATGGCTGGCAATGAAAATGTTCAAGGCGAAGAACAAAAAAAACTGGATGTCATTTCTAACGATATGCTAAAAGAAGCACTATCTGCTTGCCCATCAGTTAGAGCGATTGCTTCGGAAGAAGAAGATTACATAGTGCCAGCCAACACTGATGGCGAATACCTCATTGCCTTTGATCCATTAGACGGCTCTTCTAACATCGATATCAACGCTATGGTTGGTACTATATTTTCAATCTATCGTCAAACAGGTGACAAACCAGCAACTGAAGCTGACTTTTTGATTCCTGGTAAAGAACAAGTTGCTGCAGGTTATGTTCTTTATGGCCCATCAACCATGTTGGTTCTTACCACTGGCGATGGCGTTAATATGTTTACCTACGATCCTACTAAGCACGTGTTCACACTAACGCACGAA
Organism: Marinomonas sp. ef1; assembly: GCF_002806845.1. Taxonomy (NCBI): domain Bacteria; kingdom Pseudomonadati; phylum Pseudomonadota; class Gammaproteobacteria; order Oceanospirillales; family Oceanospirillaceae; genus Marinomonas; species Marinomonas sp. ef1. The sequence goes on from NZ_NHTT01000010.1 coordinate 182,773, forward strand.
AACGTTCAAGTGGCAAAGGACACTCAAGAGTTCGCTATTAACATGTCTAATCAGCGTTTCTGGTCTGCTAACATGCAAAATTATGTGAATGATTTAGTAAAAGGAAAAGAAGGGACACGTGAAAAGAACTTTAACATGCGCTGGGTAGCAGCTATGGTGGGTGACGTACACCGTATACTTTGTCGCGGTGGTATCTTCATCTATCCTTGGGATAACAAAGACCCATCTAAAGCTGGCAAACTACGTCTAATGTATGAAGCCAACCCGATGGCAATGTTGTTAGAACAAGCCGGTGGCAAAGCTCATACGCACACTCAACGCATTCTGGACATTCAACCAGAAGCTATTCACCAACGCGTTGCCGTCATACTGGGTGCTGCGAACGAAGTGGATAAGTGCCTAAGTTATTAACACTCAAGTTAAAATTCATTTTGCTTTGAGTGCATAACATCACAAGTTAATAACAAGAAGGTCGCCTAGCGACCTTTTTTATTGTCCGATGCTTAGATTAACACTTTACGGAAATAATCCAAGTAGCGCGTCCTTATAAGACCGAAGCCTCATGCAAGATTCTATTCACATTGTTATTCGAGTCGACGCGTTGAGCTTACGAAGCAGGCT
>NZ_NHTT01000011.1:0-153924 GCF_002806845.1 Marinomonas sp. ef1
TAAATTTAAATTAAACCTAACAAGCCACAGATAAACAAAAAGACACCGGAGTGTCTTTTTGTTTATCTCAATTACTTAGGCATCGCCCATCAACAGCTACAACACAAACAAGTGATGCTTTTTCTTACCTAATTTAACGAGGAAGTACTTCCCGAAATAACCATTTGCAGCAGTGAAGATATCAGCAGCTGTCATATTGTCACTCAACCCCTTAGCCACGCCATTTACAAAAACAGAATCTCGCTGAAGAGCATCCTTGACCTGCTTGCCACTAGCAGCTAATCCGGCATCCGCCATTAGACTAGTAAGGGGCGTTTCAACAAGATCAATACCCGCCAAAGAACTGCTCGGCAAACCATCAAGCTGAATTTGCTCAAGATCTTGCTCACTTAATTGATCAGCCTCACCACTAAACAAAGCATTAGTAATACGCTCCGCTGCTTGCAGACCTTCTTCACCATGAACAAGTTTAGTCGCTTCTCGTGCAAGAATAGCTTGCGCCTGAGGCTTGCCACCACTTTCTTTATCTGCATTTTCAATTGCATCAATCTCAGCAAGATCTAAGAAAGTAAAGAATTTCAAAAATTTATAAACATCGGCATCGGCAGTATTCATCCAAAATTGATAAAAAGCGTACTGACTTGTTTTGGAAGAATCCAACCAAACCGCACCAGATTCCGTTTTACCAAATTTGGTTCCATCAGATTTTGTAACCAAAGGAACAGTTAAACCAAATGTTTGAGATTGATTTTGACGACGAGATAGATCGATACCACCTACTATATTCCCCCACTGATCACTGCCACCTATTTGAAGGGTACAATCATAGGCTCTATTCAATTCAGCAAAATCCATTCCTTGCAACAATGCATAAGAAAATTCAGTAAAAGAAATACCAGCGCCTTCTCTGTTAAGGCGCTGCTGAACAGATTCTTTATTGATCATTGCATTAACAGAAAAGTGCTTACCGATATCCCTCAAGAAATCCAACACACTCATTTCGCCAGCCCAATCGAGGTTATTAACAACTCGAGCAGGATTAGACACATCATCAAATTTTACAAATTGACTTACTTGGCCACGAATTTTTTCTGCCCAACTTGCAACCACATCGGATGTATTCAATTGACGTTCAGCCGCTTTAAAGCTTGGATCTCCTATAAGGCCTGTCGCACCACCAACCAAAGCAATTGGGTTATGCCCAGCATCTTGAAAACGTTTTAGCACAAGAAGAGGAACAAGATGCCCCAAATGCAAACTATCTGCGGTTGGATCAAAACCACAATAAAGAGTACGACTTCCACCATCAAGATGTTTTTTTAGCTCATCTTCTGCCGTCATTTGGGCGATAAGTCCACGAGCTTGCAAGTCATTCAAAAGGTCTTTACTGCTTACAGTCATTATTTTGATCCATATCCTAGTTAGTTTATCGTACTTAAGCATTCAATTATAAAAGTAATGTTGGTAGGATTATAAGGCTTTTATTAAAGATTTTTAGGTACGCATTTTGATCAAGCTATTACCAACAAAGCATTTACTCCTAATTTCAGGGATAAGCGCACTCCTCGCCATAGTACTTATAGCACTCCCTGACGAGGAAACCATCGATAACAATCTAATTTCCCTCGAAGCAAACTTTGAGGTGATAGACCAGTCTCAGCTTATGCTGCAGGACTTGCAAAAACTCACGCCCAAAAGTAGCACAATCCCTTTAACAACCTTTTCGCCCAACAATACAAACTCTACCTACGATATTCCTGCACCTGACACCTTGGTAAAAAAGAGCAGCCCAGCAACATTTAAAGAACAATCTGTTGAAGTAAAATCTGGCGACTCCCTATCAAAACTATTAGCTAACGAAGGTATATCAGCACAAGACATTTACAAAGTATCTCTGGCTGACAAAAAACAAAAAACCTTGCTGCAAATGAGGCCAGGACAAACAATCAACTTCACGACTAATGAAACATCTGGAGAACTCACTCAGTTAACACTTATCCTTAACCGCTTAGATAGCGTAACCTTTGAGCGAAATGATGATAAATTCAATAGAACAGAATCCTCCAGAACACCAGAAATTGTCCAAGCCTACAAAGAGGCAGAAATCAATAACTCATTATTTGTTGACGGACTAAGATCAGGAATCGATCAACCCTTATTAATTGAGTTAGCAAATATTTTTGGCTGGGATATAGACTTTGCCTTGGACATTCGAAAAGGTGACAGTTTAAGCATGTTATATGAAGAAAAGTATCTTGATGGTGAAAAAATCGGACATGGAAACATCATAGCTGCTCAGTTTATCAACAATGGCCGAACCTATCAGGCAATTCGCTACCAAACAGAAAAAGGAGCAAATTATTATACCCCTGATGGATTGGCAATGCGCAAAGCCTTTATACGAACACCTGTTGATTTCACAAGGATTTCATCAAAATTCAATCCAAACAGATTACACCCTATTTTCAAAACCAGTCGTCCGCACAGAGGTGTTGATTATGCAGCCGCAAGCGGAACTCCAGTAAAAGCGGCTGGAGATGGCAAAATATCCTTTGCGGGAAAACAAAACGGTTATGGCAATGTTGTGATTATCGATCACGGTAAAGGTTACCAAACCCTTTACGCTCATTTGAAAGGCTTTTCAAAGGGGACAAAACGTGGCGCCAGAGTTCAGCAGGGCAATATAATTGCCTACGTAGGACAAACAGGCTGGGCGACAGGCCCACACCTTCACTATGAGTTCAGAATAAACGGAACCCATAAAAACCCAGTAACTGTTAAATTACCAAATGACGATCCAATGCCTAAAAACGATTTGAAAAACTATCTACCTTATGCAAAGCAGGTAGTCGCTACATTATCGAATTCACATTCACCATCGTTTGCGCAAAAACTCGCCTCTTTAAAAGAATAACACCACCACTTTATAATTTCACATAGAGCCAGCGTGACTTACACACTGGCTACTTAACCTACTACATTTATCCCACACACGAAACCAGCCTCGAATTGCCACCTCCCCCACTCTACAGCAGAAGAAGACACCTTACTTATCACCGATTATAAGACAAAGTAAGCACCCACAAAAAAGCCCATCTACAAACACTAGACAGGCCCTTCTACTACGATTAACTTTAACTAAGCGACACCTACACTATAAAGCCTTAGCTTTATATACAATACCTGGGTGACACTGAACAATCTCAAAATAATCAGATAGACCACTCAGTGCTTCAGATCCACCAAGAAATAAATAACCTCCAGGCTTTAAAGAGGCATGCATTCTTTTCAAAATATCCAATTTAAGATCAACGGTAAAATAAATCAGCACATTACGACAGAAGATCACATCAAATTTACCTAGCATCGAAAATGATTCAATAAGATTCAAGTACTTAAATTCAACACGCGCACTCAAGTGCGGCTTAATTTTCCAAGTCAAATCATTCACTTTATCAAAGTACCGACGCTGTAAATCCGCACCAAGTCCACGAGCAATAGCCAAGCTGTCATATTCACCCTGCTTAGCATGCTGCAAAATATTAGTACAAATATCTGTCGCTACTATTTTTTCACCCGCTTTCAAAACGCCAGGTCGAGACGCTTTAAACTCCTCTATAACCATACTTATAGAGTAAGGTTCTTGACCGGTAGAAGATGCAGCTGACCAGATTCTTAGAGGTGCCACTGTCATTTCAGGCAGCACTTTGTCTTTTAAAATCGTAAACGGGTGCGTATCCCTAAACCAAAGAGTTTCATTTGTCGTCATTGCATTAATGACTTCTTCTTTTAGTTTAGATCCCCCCAACCTCTCCAAAGCATCTACTAACTGCTCAATTTTAGAAAAACCTTCTCTCTCTAAAATTTTTCCCAAGCGACTGGCGACCAAATATTGCTTATTATCACTCAGCGAGATCCCACACACTTTCTGCAAGTAATCTCTAAACCTTATATAACCATTAGGTGTAATTGCATTTGTACTACTGAGCATTAAAACTCCATAAGTGACAGGTTCAATAAATAAAGCCCCATTAAAGGGCCTAAACATTACTCTGATTGCACCTGCACTGTCTCTATAGCCAATCGAGCCAATTCATCTGGTTGGAACTTCGCCAAAAAGCCATCAGCTCCTACTTTTTTAACCATTGCTTCATTAAACACACCACTCAAAGAGGTATGAAGAAGAATAAATAGATCTTGCAACCGACTATCATTACGAATCGCAGTTGTTAACGTATAACCATCCATCTCAGGCATCTCTATGTCAGATATAACCATAGAAAACTCCTTAGTTACATCCTTACCTTCTGCAACCATATTTTGAAGATAAGTAAGCGCTTCACGACCATCACATAAAACTGTCGTAGCAAAACCAACCTGTTCCATACAACGTTTAATCTGCTTACGAGCAACAGAAGAATCATCCACGATAAGAATATGATGCTTTTGTGCATTCTCTGTCACACCAGCATTCACAATACCTTCTGAGATATCCTGACGAGTAGGAGCAACTTCAGAAAGAATCTGCTCAACATCAATAATCTCCACCATTTCTTTGTCAACCTGACAAACGGCTGTCAGGTAATTATCATTCGACAATCCTTTTGGTGGTGGCTGAATATCACTCCAATTCATGTTTACAATGCGCTCTACACCACGCACTAAAAAACCCTGAATTCGACGATTATATTCAGTAATAATCACAAAACATTGACTAATATTTTCGATTGGACTCGCACCTGTAGCCAGTCCTAAATCTAAAATAGGAATAGTACCGCCACGAATATGAGCAACACCTCTAACCACAGGAGAACTATGAGGCATAGTGGTTAATTTAGGACACTGCAGCACTTCTTTCACTTTAAAAACGTTGATGCCATAAATTTGCTTACCATTTAAGCGAAACAACAGCAATTCAAGTCGATTTTCCCCTACGAGCTGTGTACGTTGGTTAACAGTATCCAGAACTCCAGCCATAAACGCCTCCAAAATGTGTAAACATTATACTGAGGTATCACCTCAAAATTGTTAAAATGTATCATCCAATGATAAAGTGAATTCAAATAATTTACTAACTATCTTATTTATAACGTAATAATAAACAAAGAGAACAAATCATGCGAATCATAAGGCTAAGCATAGCCTTCATTTGTTTCCAAACTGGTTTTACATTTGCCATAACGACTGAAGAACAAATTAACCACTACATAAATCAAGTAGAGATTCCTCGGTTATCAGAAATATACCCTGATGCAGCCATAAGCATCACATTAAACAATCTTGCCGCACTCAACTACTTACCTGATTGTGAAAACGAATCAATTCAGATCAACAATCAAAGACCAGACGCTACCAAACGCACAAACTATGAAGTCAGCTGTGACTCACCAACTTGGAAGTCCTATGTACCAGTAACTCAGTCCATAATGATTCCAGCAATAAAAACCATCACCCCAATCAACCGAGGCCAAGCCATCAGCAAATCAAACACCGATGTGGGAGAAGTGGACATTTCCAGCCTAAGAGGACATGTTTACACTAAAAAAAAACCACCTTACGGCCTAATTGCTTCACGCAACTTGCGCATAAACACAGTCATCACTGACGATCTAACCAATCAGCCAACCTTAGTTAAAAAAGGCGACTCAGTACTAATAACAGCAAGCAGTGGTACCATTATAGTCCGAATGAACGGTGTTGCTTTAGAAAATGGTGTCAAAGGCCAACAAATTCGAGTCAAAAACACAAGTTCTGAACGAATTATATACGCCAAAGTTGTAACTGACAGTGAGGTTCTTGTAAACTATTGAGTACAGACTGATCGGCAATGAATAAATACTCTTTTCTGGGGCTTTTTATTAAAGTTCTTATAGACCCAGCCGACAACATAGACAGGCAAATCATTAAAGGGCGGAAAACCCAATGGCAATACATTTTACAGGTCTATCAAACCAGAGCACGATCAACAAAAGTGAACGATCGCAAAAAGATGATGCGACAAATAGCGCAACGGACAAACAAAGCTCAGTTCAAAGCGGTGGCACATTGGCAGAAGACACCGTGAAATTAAGTGGCACTGCACAAACTCTTCAAAGTCAGCAGTCTAAAATTAGCAGCTTACCTGATGTTGATATGGATAAAGTGGAACAAATTAAAAACGCTATTGCAGCAGGCGAGTACAAAATAGATACCCAGAAGCTAGCAAATAATATGGCTTCTATGGATTCGCTATTCTAGACTGTAACTCCTATACAGTTTGTAAACGGTTTGTCTTATGATTCCTATCGCACCTATATTTATCAGAAGCAAAGAGATATTAGAAAAACTCTCTTCGCTTCTTGATGAAGAGCGTTTAGCTTATGGGGAACTGAACAGCGAAGTAATCATCAGCCTATCCGAGCAAAAACAAACCCTTCTTGATGAAATGAATCAGCTTAATGAGAAAAGAGTCAACATTCTCATTAAATTTGATATTGTCGACCGAAAAAAACCTACTGAAACAGAATTCAAAAACTGGTTAAGCCTACAAGACAGCTCAATGGACAACGTTCGCCTATTGATGCAAGAGTGCGAAACATTACTCAAAAAATGTAAAACACAAAACAACACTAACGCTCGAATCCTTAACACCTTACAAAAGCGTAACAAGCATCTTTTCGAATTACTCCAAGGCCATAGCAGCAAAAACAAAGTCTATACAGCCAGAGGCTCTACACGCCCAATAAGCAGCAAACATACATTAGGCCGAGCTTAAAAAACCATAAGAATCAACATCATACTTAGTTGTCATTTGTATTTCAGTCGTAATTAATGTATAAATCTCAACTTGCAGCACGTCCTCATAGGTAAACAGGATATACCGGCCGCCTCCTAAGCAGCTATTCCAGGTTCGAGTCCTGGTGGGGACACCAACACATTAAGCACTGCAAAAAACTAAAAAAAGAGCCTCTTAGCTCTTTTTTTAAATACTTTTATAAAGCAATACCTTATTCCGCCTCAATCACCTCAAAGCTATGAACAATTTTCACACCACCTCTCTCTAACATTAGAGAAGCAGAGCAATACTCTTCTGCAGACAATTTAACTGCTCGAGCAACAACACTTTCCTTCAAGTTACGACCAGTAACGACAAAGTGCACTCGAATTTCAGTAAACACCGCAGGGACACTATCAGCTCGATCAGCATCAATTTGAGCAACACAAGAAACCACATCTTGACGAGATTTCTTTAAAATCCCAACCACATCATAAGAAGTACAACCACCCAAGCCTGCAAGCAAAAGCTCCATAGGTCTTGGGCCGGCCACTTGATTTCCATCGATTTCCACTTTAAAACCAGAACCGGTTTCAGCGGTAAAATGCACATCTTCTTGCCAACTAACATTTGTCTTCATCATTCAACCTTACTTGATTCTGTCATGACTGAAACTATCATCATTACGACTGGAACAACTCAGCCAATTTTTCACCTGGGTCATCGGCGCGCATAAAAGCCTCGCCAACCAAAAACGCATGAATACCTTTTTGCCTCATCAAGGCCACATCATCACGAGTATGAATCCCGCTTTCTGTAACAATCAAGCGGTCGGAAGGCACACTGTCCATCAATTCAAACGTATGATCTAAACTAAGCTCAAAGGTATGAAGATTTCGGTTATTGATACCAAGCAATTCAGTCTGAGTATATTCCAAAGCCAAATCCAACTCTGGACGATTATGTACCTCTACCAAAACATCCATACCAAGATCACGAGCAATTTGATCTAGCTCTCGCAATTTATCACCACTTAGGCACGCAGCAATCAATAAAACACAGTCTGCACCAATCGCCCTAGCTTCTAGCACCTGATACTCATCGACAATGAAATCCTTGCGAATAACAGGTAACTTACATGCTGCACGAGCCTCAACTAGATAATCTTCATGACCTTTAAAGAAATCACTGTCTGTTAGAACAGACAAACAAGCCGCACCTGATCTTTCGTAGGATCTAGCAATGTCAGTTGGGATAAAAGGCTCGCGCAATACACCTTTACTAGGGGAAGCTTGCTTAATTTCAGCAATAACACCAGATTTACCGATAGCTATTTGATGTCTTAATGCATGAGCAAAACCACGAGGGGCGTTATGAACATTAGCTACAGACGCTGCAACCTCTAAATTTCCATACGGTGTATGAGATTTACGTTCGGTAATTTCTTCATACTTTCGCGCTACAATCTTCTTTAAAATTGTCGGTGTTTCTATTTGCATTAGGTTACTGCTCCTATAATTACAGTGAGTCAGGACTCATAAAACAACGCGTGAAACTAGCTAATTCAGACATCTTGACTTTGGCTGTACCACCGCCAATCACATCTTCCGCAATATTCACACCTTCTGCTAAAGTATCAGCAATACCTGAAACATAAATCGCCGCGCCAGCATTTAAAGCAACAATATCCCTGGCAGGGTTTATTTTCCCCTTACCATCCAGTGCCATTTTTACTAAAGCAAGGCTTTCAGATGCATCAGCAGCTTGAATCGTATCAATAGATTGCAATGGAATGCCAAAATCTTCTGGTGAAATTTTATACTCTAAAATTTCACCATTTTTTAACTCCGCCACATAAGTTGGTGCAGCGATACTAATCTCATCTAAGCCATCTTCAGAGTGAACAACCATAACATGCTCACTACCCAGAGCTTTCAATACTTCAGCAATAGGACGAACCCACTTCTGATGAAAAACCCCCATGACCTGACATTTTGCATTAGCAGGGTTAGTCAATGGACCAAGCAAATTAAAAATGGTTCGAGTAGCCATTTCCTTACGAGGACCAACTGCATATTTCATAGCTGAATGATGATTAGGCGCAAACATAAAACCTAAACCTATCTCTTCAACACATCGGCAAACCTGCACAGCATCAAGACCAAGGTAAATACCCGCTTGCTCCAGCACATCTGCACTACCGGATTTCGAAGACACGGAACGCCCGCCGTGTTTAGCAACCTTCCCCCCCGCTGAAGCAACAACAAACGCAGACGCTGTAGATACGTTAAACAAGTTGCCACCATCACCGCCAGTGCCGCATGTATCAACCACATGTTCAAGATCCAAATGTACCTTGCTCGATAACTCTCGCATCACCTGCGCCGCAGCGGTAATTTCTTCGACCGTCTCACCTTTCATTCTTAGGCCAATTAAAAATCCGCCTATCTGTGCTGGCGTGGCTTTTCCCGTCATGATGTCATGCATCACTATTTGCATCTCGTCGCCGCTCAAATCTTGGCGTTCAACAACAGCAGCAATCGCCTTTTGAATATCCACCAGCCTCTCCTATCGTATTAAAACTATCGTGTTAAGAAATTGGCCAATAAAGCATGACCTGCTTCAGTCAGAATCGACTCAGGATGAAATTGCACCCCTTCAACGGCAAGTGTTTTATGTCGAATTCCCATAATTTCCTCTCTATCACCCTCTGCATTTTGACTCCAAGCGGTTACTTCTAGGCAATCAGGCAATGAGTCTGCTGAAACGACCAAGGAATGGTAGCGTGTTGCAGTCTGCGGGTTTGGCAAGCCAGAAAACACAGAGGTATTTTGGTGATAAATTAACGAGGTTTTACCATGCATGACATTTTTAGCACGAATTACCTCTCCACCAAAGACCTGACCAATACTTTGATGGCCTAAGCAAATACCCAATATTGGAATTTTCCCTGCAAATGTCGTGATTGCAGCCAGAGAAATCCCCGCTTCGTTAGGTGTGCAAGGCCCCGGTGAAATCACTAAATGCGATGGAGCAAGGCGCTCAATATCTTTAATGCTAATCTCATCGTTACGATACACCTGTACATCCATCCCTAACTCACGAAAATATTGCACAAGGTTGTAAGTAAAAGAGTCGTAGTTATCAATCATCAATAACATAAAGAAGGGGCGCGCCTATAAAACAATATTGATCTACTAATGTTAGAATCCGCAGAAACTGACACAAAAAACGAAATGCATTGACGAATAATAAAAACATGCATTTTAAAGTGCGCTAAATTCTACACTGTCAGGAACACTCTGTCTCGCCAGACCTTACACTTCATAAGATCCTAACAGTTCAAATAGCATACACTAATCACTAATCTCCCCATCAAATGACACCATAATTTACCATTTTTATTTCAGCGTTTTGGAAGGTTTTAAATAATACCGTGTAAAAACAAAGCCTTGTTTGATATACAAGCAGTTATACCGCACACTAGAAAGCATGTTATCTTTACCGTCATTATTCAGTGTTTTAAGGATGCCCTGTGCATAGCCAAGTCGCCGCCCTCATCGAAACCCTCATACATGACGAGCACTCTCCAGAGTCCATTAACAAGGCCATTTCAGAGTTAACACCGGATGATGTGGCATTAGCGCTTGAATCCATTCCGCTTACCCAACGCCGGCAAGCATGGGCAAATATCAAACAGGCCAACCGACTTGATATTTTGGTTGAAATGCGTGGAGAGTCTCGACAGCTACTATTAAGAGAGCTAGATGACTCAGAAATAGAAGCTTTATTCACTGATGTCGATGCCGAAGACCTACTCGAAATAACGGACTCGCTACCAGACCGCCTTGTCGACATCGCCTTAAAGCAGATGGACAACAAACAACGCGAATATTACCAACAAGGTATTGTTTACAACGATGATGTTGTTGGCCGTTGGATTGACCACGAATTATTAATCGCCTCTCAATCCATCCGCGCATCTGAAGCTCTTAGACTGCTAAAAAAGAACACGCCAGATTACACAGATATGGTTTATTTGGTGAACAGAACTGGCCGCTGGGTTGGTTGCGTGAAGTTTGACCGTCTATTCAAGGCTCAAGGCCATGAACCAATTTCAAGTTTGATAGATGAGGGTTGCTCCTTTATCCACGCCGATACAGAACTAACAAAAGCTGCAGAGCAACTCGAACGATCGTCGCTATCAGCACTACCTGTGGTGGATGACAATCAAATTCTATTAGGTCGTTTCCACGCAGGACTTGCCATGGAAACATGGCGCTTAGAGCACGAAGCTCAGCAAATGTCGACAGCTGGCCTAAATGAAGAATCTGATTTATTTGCACCAGTAAAACGCAGTGCAGCAACTCGTGGTATTTGGCTTGGCATAAATTTACTAACGGCATTTTTAGCCTCAGCGTTTATCGGGCTATTTGAAGCGACACTTCAACAAGTCGTTGCATTAGCGGTATTAATGCCAGTTGTTGCCTCCATGGGTGGTATCGCAGGCAGTCAAACATTGACGCTAATTGTCCGAGGCTTAGCCCTGGGACAAATAACTCGCAGCAACTTAAAATCTTTATTATCAAAAGAATTAAAAGTAGGCGGATTAAACGGCATATTATGGGCCATTGTAATTGGTGTGGTGACTTTATGGTGGTTCGAAAGCCCAATGCTTGGCATGGTGATCGGCTTAGCTATTATCGTCAACATTATAATGGCTGCCCTGTCTGGCGTTCTAATACCAGTATTACTAGATAAATTACGTATTGATCCAGCGCTCTCTGGATCAGTCATTTTAACCACTGTGACAGATATAGCTGGTTTTGTTGCCTTCTTGGGGTTGGGCACTTTATTACTTATTTAACTAACACAACTAGCATAACTTCTAATCAGAGCCATTCACGAACAAGACAAAGGTATAGAGAAGCATAATGAACTGGGAAACAATGCAAGTATATTTAGGCTTGGGCGACACTAAAATGCACTGGGTTGTCCGAGTATTTTTAGTTGTACTTGGTACACTAATTGTTAATTTTATTGCCACCCGCATTTTAATGCGTATAGACAAACAACTCGAAAAAACCAAAACGCCTTGGGACAATGTCTTAATTCATGCAGCACAAAAACCTGTTGGAGTCTTTGTATGGTTGGCTGGTTTGAGCATTGCCGCTGAAATTTCCGGCACAGAAGTTGACCCTAATTTTTCATCACTTATCCATGCAATTCGTGAAGTCGGCGTTATCGTTATACTGACTTGGTTCGTATTGCGCTGTATATCTGAAAGCGAAAGAACACTTACCAACTCAAGCAAAATAACCACTAACGTTGACTACACAACGGCCAGCGCAATCAGTAAATTATTACGTGCATCCGTTATCATCACCTCAGTTTTAGTTATCTTGCAAACACTAGGTTATAGCATTTCCGGCGTATTGGCATTTGGTGGTATAGGCGGTATTGCCGTAGGCTTCGCAGCTAAAGATTTACTCGCCAACTTCTTCGGTGGTTTGATGGTATATTTAGATCGACCATTTGCTATTGGCGACTGGATTCGCTCACCAGATCAAAATATTGAAGGTACAGTAGAGCATATTGGCTGGCGACAAACACGCATTCGCACTTTCGAAAAACGCCCTCTGTATGTCCCCAACTCCACTTTCTCATTGATTTCGGTTGAAAACCCATCCCGTATGACCCATCGCCGCATAAATGAAACTATTGGAGTACGCTATCGAGACTTCAGTCTTCTACCAACCATTCTGGCAGATATAAAAGACATGGTTGCCAACCATGAAGATTTAGACACAAACGAGACTTATATGGTGAATTTCAATCAGTTCGGTCCATCATCTCTAGACTTCTTTATTTATGCATATACAAAAACCGTAGACTGGCGAACCTACCATAACGTCAAACAAGACGTGCTGTTCAAAGCTATGCAAATTATTGAATCACATGATGCAGAAGTTGCCTTCCCAACCCATACAGTTCACATGGCTGACGATAGCCAAATGACACTATTATCGGAACAGGTGAACTCATCGGAGCAACCTGTAAAAGAGCAGCTTCAGAAAGAGCCATCGCAGAAGGACAAAAGCTAAAGTAATATATTCAATTTTTAAAAACTTAATAACAAAAAAGGCCAAACTAGAAATAGTCTGGCCTTTTTTACATCTCTCACGCCATAAATAAAATCAGACAAGCAACTCAGCTAAATCATCAATTATCGCATCAGCGCCCAGCCCTTTAAGATCAACACCTTGGTTGTAACCATAAGTCACCAAGGCACATTTGAAACCAGCGTTATTTGCAGCTTTAAAATCAGTAATTGAATCACCTATCATCAGACAATTTTCAGGCAAAGCTTCAATTGACTCACTGCAATGCAACAAAGGCATAGCAGATGGCTTCTTCTCTTCTAGTGTGTCGCCACCCAACAACCAACCAAATTGCTCAGTCAGCTCAAAATGATCTAACATAGGTTTCACAAACACACTTGGCTTATTGGTAATCAATGCAACAGGAACACCGTTATGCTTAAAGGCTTTCAGTAAGGCTTTCACATTTGGATAAAGCGTCGTGCCGTCGGTCAAATGCGCATGATAGTGTGTTAGAAAAATACGATACGCTTCTTCGTGTTTAGCTGAATCAATACTTGCCCACTCAAGCGCTTGCTCGATCAATTTAGCAGAACCAAAGCCAACCCAACCTCTAACAAGTTCCTCACCCGCAAGTGGCGCCCCAAGGTCGGCTAAGAAAGCATCTACCGCTCCAGTAATATCAGGCACACTGTCTACTAAAGTACCATCAAGATCCAAGCAAACTAGCTCAGGCCAACCATCAAACCACTTTGAAAAATAGCTAGGCGTTTTCATTAACGTACACTCGCCAATTCTTTGCGCATCGCATCAATCACGGCTTTGTAGTTATCTTTGCCAAAAATAGCAGAACCAGCTACAAAAGTATCTGCGCCTGCGCGTGCGATTTCAGCAATATTCTTTTCACTCACACCGCCATCGACTTCAAGACGAATGTCATAACCGCTGGCATCAATCAATGCACGAGCTTCGCGTAATTTATCCAGAGTACCAGGTATAAAAGATTGCCCACCAAACCCAGGGTTAACTGACATCAACAACACCATGTCGATCTTATCCATCACATATTTTAAATGCTCGAGAGAGGTTGCTGGATTGAATACCAAACCAGCCTTACAACCGCCGTCTCGAATCATTTGCAAAGAACGATCAATGTGTTCACTGGCTTCTGGGTGAAAAGTAATAATAGAAGCACCCGCTTCAATAAAGTCTCCAATCATGCGATCAACTGGCTTCACCATCAGATGTACATCAATATCAGCGGTCACGCCATGTTTGCGCAATGCTTTACAAACCATAGGACCAATCGTTAAATTAGGAACATAATGATTATCCATCACATCAAAGTGTATGATGTCGGCTCCGGCCTCCAAGACATTGTCGACCTCTTCACCTAATCGAGCAAAATCGGCAGAAAGGATCGAAGGGGCAATGATAAAATCATTCATATCTGACTCCAGCAGTGACACAATAAAGGTCTCATAGTGAAAATTTAGACCGTATTTTAACAAGGCCTTTAAAAGAAGTATTGAAAACAATGAAGAAATTTACTGCACTGCGCCACGCTATCATTGCACTTCTTTCCCTGAGCACAAATACCGCTCTTTTCGCGGAAGAATCACAAGCAGCCCCCGGCAGTACAACTACTCCACAGCAAACAACACCAACACAAAACGCTAAAGAATACATTATCCCCAAGCCGCAGGCTTCTCGAATTGATGCACTGAAAGCTTCGCTAACAATAAGACGTTTAGATCACCAAATTCAAACCTTAGAAGCGAATGCAGAGCCTTTCCTTGCCCTTTATAGACCATCTCTCACCAGCTCAACTCAAGGCTGTGTAATAATGCTGCATTCAGACAACGAACACCCTGATTGGCCAGATGCCATCGCACCATTACGCGATGCCATGCCGGAGCACAGCTGGTGTACTTTATCCCTTGAAGTCCCAGACATTATTAAACGTGCCGAGCCTGTTAAAATAACCACAGCGACAGCAGAAAACACATCATCACCTAAAGAACTTCCTAACCAAACTCTGGTTTTCGCTCGCATACAGGCAACTATCGATTACGCCAAAGCACAAGGAGTAGAACAATTCACTTTTCTTGGCTACGGTACTGGCGCCAGCTATGCCTTAGCATTCCTAGCCGCCAACAAAGACGCAGGCAAAGCATTAACGCTTATCGATATAGAATCCCCTCCGAATCTATCAGACTACGAAGTGGCACAACAAATTCGTCAAATCGCGCAGCCTATCTTAGATTACTATGTCGATAAGACTGGGAACGACCAATTTGCAGTATGGCGCAAACAAGCCGCTAACCAAAGAACAGATAAAGTTGGCGATTTTATCCAAGTAAACGCCTTACCTGATAGAGTCACAGGAAAAAACAGCAAGCAATTATTAATACAGAGAGTTCGTGGCTTTTTAAAGCAAAACACCAATCAAATAAACCAACTAAAATCATTACCTAGCGTAAAAAAAGGGCTTTTCTATGAAAGCCCTATAATCAATTAGATATTAAATTAAGCTCTTATTTACGAGCATTTTTAACCATTTCATAAGCAGATTGAATTTCTTGCGTGCGCTCTTTTGCCAATTCAATCATTTCATCCGGCAACCCCTGTGAACTTAATTTATCAGGGTGATTTTTACTCATCAGACGACGATAGGCCTTTTTAATTTCAGCATCACTCATTTCTGGTGTCACCCCCAGTACATCATAGGCCGCCTTCAGAAGATCTTTTGATCCCACATTACTAGAAGAATAGTTAGAAGAAGACTGGTAGCCCTGTCTAAAGTGCGCTTGCTGCTTAACCTGAATATGCAAAGCCTCAAATTCAGCAACAGATACCCCTAGATACGCACAAACCTGAGACACAAATGACTTTTCTTCGACACTAAAATGACCATCCGCATAAGCAGACACCAACAACACTTCCAATAAAGTGCGTGTCAAATCTCCAGGACCAACGGTCTGCTTAAAAGTATTAAGGACAGCAGCAAGGTCAAAATTTTCAGATTTACCCTCGTTAAACAACTGCTTCGCTTGCTCTTGAGCAGCAGGTGATAAACGCAGACGCTGCATAACAGATTGCGCCAATTGAATTTCTGCTTCAGATACCTGACCATCTGATTTGGCCAAACGCCCCATTAAAAGAAATAATGTGCGAAAAAAAGTTTCTTGTTGAAGGCGCATATCCGCACGACCACGAATTCCACTAAAAGCGCCGCCAGTCTGGGCTCTATCAACGACTCCGCCGACGATAAAGCCCAGTAAAGCGCCTAAAAAACCAGCCAAAATATAGCCTAAAATCGCGCAAACAACTTTCCACATAAAGATATTTCTCCAGAATCGGTAGCCCCTATGGGCCTGCTTAGATTATCATTTGTCTTATTACGTGGAACCGCTTATTGGCAGTATCCGATTTAGGACAATAATTATTGGTGGCAAGTATACCCTGCATGGTTAAGCATTTACGCACCTACGCCTTATTTTTTCAAAGTCTTTTCATATTGCCTCTTGCACAAGCGCAAGTTGATCAATGGGACTGGACTCCCAAAGAATCCCTGACGACTGAGCAGCGAGCGCAGCTAAGTCGATATTGTCAGGGTTCATATATTAGCAACTGGAAAGCGACAGATACGAAGGGAACAAATCTCGCTGCTGACCTCATCGTTCGTGACGAGAATGGTGTAATTCATCTTCAAGGAGAGGCGGAGATCATTCAGCCTCAATCTACCTTGTCTGCAGATGACATTGAAGGTATTCCAGACGATTATTATCTCGCTACAGGAAACGTCACATTACGCAGCGAAAATCAGCTAATCCGCAGTTCAACTGGTTACATAGCAAACAGCGGTGATGCACCAACGGTTTTCAAAGATGCAAAATTCCTTAGCCATCAATCAGGTGCTCGCGGCGAAGCCAAATCACTATCACGCAACCAAGATGGTGTGGTTTTTATCGAGGAAGGCTTTTTCACGACCTGCGAACCAAATGAAGAAAGCTGGAAATTATATGGTAGCTCAATAAAACTAGACCCCAAAAATGGATTTGGTACAGCAAAGCATGTACAGATTCGTATTGCAGGCCTAACTGTATTCTATTTTCCTTGGCTACGATTTCCAATAGACGACTCTCGTCAAACTGGCCTTTTATTCCCTAGTTTTAGCTACTCGGGATCAGATGGAGTTAGTTTTTCAGCACCATTTTACTGGAACATTGCGCCAAACTACGACGCAACAATTACACCGCAGTTTATCCAAAAGAAAGGTCAAGGGGTTGACTTAGAATTCCGACATTTAAGCCCTTATGGCGAAACAGTTTACGAACAATCTACTTTTTCTGATAATGATGAAGGCGAGCAGACGCTATTAAAATTAAAATCCACGCAGAAGTTTAATCAATACTTTAGCGCTGGTTTTTTATTAGAAGACAACCCAACAAAAGATAAATATCCTGAAGCAAACAGCACGTCAATTGGTGAAAAAGACCACTACGAACGCAGCGCGTATTTTGCCTTTAACAATGGTAATTTTCTTAACAAGCTGACCTACTTGACCTATCAAACACCTAATAACAAAAATGATGAGCCATTTGAATGGTTACCTCGTATAGACAGCTCTTATCGTATAGCAACATCATTTTTAGATTATAAAATTGACGTTCAATATACAGATTTTTATGATCCAGCCGAAGACAATTTCGACGGACAGCGAACAGCATTCAATCAAAACGTAAAATTTGACCTAGGTAACGATTGGGGAAATTTCACCCCAGGATTTCTAACTCAATATAGAGATTATGACCTTCACAGCTATACAACAGACTCAGATAGCAGCACATCTGTAGGACATCTCACTAGCTATGTTGACTCATCACTACTATTTGAGCGAAATTTCTTGAATAATCAGAGGGTATGGCGACAAACGATTGAACCCCGTTTAAATTATTTGTATTCACCATTCGAGTCTCAAAACCAGATTCCTGATTTTGATGCTAGCGAACCAACGATGACTTACTCTCAGGCCTTTAGTCATACACGCTTTAACGGTAATGATCGTATTGGTGACACGGAACAAGTAACTCTTGGTTTAGAAAGTCGTCTATATGATGAAAATAATAATGAAAAATGGGCCTTCAAAGCTGGCCAGATCTTCTATTTAGAGGACCGTTATGTTGGTATTGACGGAAGAACCGATAAGAACACAGCCATTGATAACTCAAAACGCAGTGACCTACTGACGTCCGCCAACTATAACGGTAAC
Source organism: Marinomonas sp. ef1 (assembly GCF_002806845.1). Taxonomy (NCBI): domain Bacteria; kingdom Pseudomonadati; phylum Pseudomonadota; class Gammaproteobacteria; order Oceanospirillales; family Oceanospirillaceae; genus Marinomonas; species Marinomonas sp. ef1. Next base: position 18,131 of record NZ_NHTT01000011.1, read on the forward strand.
CGATATAGTCTAACGGGTAATTTGAATTACAACCTAGACGATAGCGAGGTAAACTTAGCTCAGCTTGTCGCTTCTTTAGAGCCTGTTGACGATATAAAAATAAACCTAAGCTATTTGTACTCGATCAATAACACAGATCCAGATGACGATGCTAAACAAGCTAGCATAGGAACTATTTTTCCGATCAATCAAAATTGGTCCATGTTCACACAATATACCTATGATTTCTTAAGAGAGGATGGCACTAAAGAAATTGCAGGGTTAGGCTATGAAAACTGCTGTATCAAGGTTTCGATGAGCTATCAACATTGGCTCAATGATGACAATGAGTTTGATAGAGGCGTCTTTTTACAATTTATTTTACGTAGTTTAAGCAGTGCTGGCCGCGCTAACAACAAAGCCAACAATATTGCTGACAGCTATTGGAACCAAGGAAAAGTTGGATATTAATCATGAAGTTATTTTCTTTTTTCTCTTTAATTCTATTTGCATTAGTACCTCTGCAAACACTGCACGCTGCACCTACAAAAATTGATGGAATTTCAGCGATCGTTGATTCTAGTCCTATTTTAGAAAGTGACATTGTAAGCCGCTTTCAAATCGTTAAGGACCGTGTTCCAGGCGGAGTCATGACTGACAACATTCATCGTCAAATTCAAAACCAAATGATAGATGAAGCATTACAAGTCAATTATGCCCGCAAAGTCGGCATGCGAGCGTCTAGTTCAGAAGTAGACAATGCTATTCTTGGCGTGGCGAAAAACATGAATCTAGACTTACAGGGTTTAAAAAATGTTCTCGCTAGCAAGGGCATTAATTATGAGCGTTATCGCGAGCAAATCGAGCAAGAAATTCTCATTAATAACATAAAGCGAGAAATCGTTAAAAAACGCATTGCCATTTCAGACCAAGAAATTGATGATTACCTCAGTTCAGACACCAGTATCACCAAAGAAAAAGATCAAGTACACCTGCGACATATAATAATTAGAGCAAGTAGCCCAGAAGAAGCTGCTGCAAAAATTAAAACCATTGCAGGAAAAATACACTCAGAGAATGACTTCGTGCAACAAGCGATCGAAAACTCAGACGGTCAATTTGCCATTGAAGGCGGGGACTTGGGCTGGCGTCCATTAAATCAACTACCGCCACTATTTGTACGGGCATTAGAAAGCGAAAAAGGCCCGCTTATAGGTCCATTGCAAAGCAATGCCGGCTTCCATTTATTGTGGATGATTGAGAAACGCTCTCCAGATGTAACGCTACAACAGCAAACTAAAACTCGACATATCCTAGTTCGGGCCAATGAAATTCGAAATATGGAGCAAACTAAAGTTCTTGCGGATGAGCTTTATAAAAAACTAGAAAATGGTGCGGACTTCGCACAATTAGCTAAAGAGTACAGTGAAGACCAAGGCTCAACTTTACAAGGCGGCGATTTAGGCTGGGTCACACTAGGAGCCATGGTTCCTGAGTTTGAAGATGTGATGAAGAAAACTAACATTGGCGACATTAGTAAGCCGTTCCGTACACAATTTGGTTGGCACATTCTTCAAGTTGAAGGCCGTCGCGAAGCAGACATCAGCGATAAAGTGAAACGCAGCAATGCCGAACGCGCTTTAACCGCACAAAAGCAAGACATTGTTCTTGGCAACTGGCTCGACGAATTACGTGCTGACGCCTTCATTGATATTAAAAACTAAGAGAAAATAATGGCACATAATCAGGTAGAATCACTTCCCATTATTGCCATTACCTCTGGCGAACCCGCAGGTATCGGTCCAGATATTATCTTAAGCGCATTAAGCGAGCAGACATTTCCTGCTCGCTTAATTATCCTAGCTGATCCTGAGCTACTTCAAGACAGAGCGCAGACTCTAGGCCTAACAGTAAATATTCAAACACTAAATAGTGCACAAGATGTCACTGCACATCAGCAAGGTTCTATTAGTGTTTTGCCGATCCAACTAACGAAAAAGGCCGCTGCCGGCACTCTAGATATTGCGAATTCCCCTTACGTGTTAGAAACACTAAAACAAGCAGGTGAAGGCTGCATTCAAAAAGAGTTTGATGCCATCGTTACGCCACCAGTCCATAAAGGTATTTTATGTGAAACCGGCGTTCACTTTTCTGGACATACTGAGTTTTTTCAAGCTCAATGCCAGTCACCACATGTTGTTATGATGCTCGCGACAGAAGCGATGAAAGTCGCATTAGTAACCACTCACCTACCACTTAAAGATGTGCCTGCTGCAATCACTGAAAAAAATATCAGCCTTGTCGCTAAAGCACTTAATAAAGATCTACAAGAAAAATTTGGTATTGCGCAACCCAAAATCTTAGTCTGTGGATTAAATCCACATGCAGGAGAAGATGGCCATTTGGGCAAAGAAGAAATTGACGTTATTATCCCGACCCTCAATAAACTTCGCCAAGAAGGCTTAAATCTAATTGGCCCACTGCCAGCGGATACCCTGTTTACACCAAAATACCTAAATGATGCCGACTGCGCCTTGGCTATGTATCACGATCAAGGTTTACCTGTGTTAAAATATTCAGGTTTTGGTAATGCCGTAAATATTACATTAGGCTTGCCTATTATTCGGACATCCGTCGACCACGGCACAGCCATTGATTTGGCTGGCACAGGCAAAGCAAATAACGGCAGCCTTAAAGTGGCCATTCAACATGCTATTAACATGGCAAATAACGCGAAAAAGTTTTCTAAATGAGCAAACCACAACCCCATAAAGCCAGAAAAAGATTCGGCCAAAATTTCCTTCATGACCACGGCGTTATTCGACGCATTGTAGCGTGCATTGGTCCTAAAAAAGGACAACGTATAGTTGAAATTGGACCAGGTAAAGGCGCATTAACGGAAGGTATTATCAGTGTCACTGAGCGCATGGATGTTGTTGAGCTTGACCGTGACCTTATTCCTATATTAAAAGTGAATCTGTTCCGCTTCCCTGAGCTAACCGTTCATGAAGCTGATGCAATGAAATTTGATTTCACGTCATTAAGTACTCCAGAACAAGCCATTCGAGTTGTAGGTAACCTACCTTATAACATTTCGACACCGCTTATTTTTCACCTATTAAGCCAAGCCGATGCAATTGAAGACATGCACTTCATGCTGCAAAAAGAAGTCGTTGATCGTTTGGCTGCGCGTCCAGGTGACAGCCTATATGGACGATTAAGTGTTATGGCGCAGTATTACTGCTCTGTCGAATCACTGTTTATTGTTGGGCCTGAATCATTCGATCCAGCACCGAAAGTTGATTCCGCTATTGTTAGAATGACACCTCACAAAACGCTGCCTCATCCTGTCAATAACATCAAAATGTTAGAAGACATGGTAAGAATCGGCTTCCAGCAACGTCGAAAAACCCTACGTAATAACTACAAAGGCGTGTTAGACAATGATGATTTCACTGCTCTAAACATTGACCCAACACTACGCCCAGAAAGATTAGACGTAGAAGACTTTGTTCGAATTACCAACTACGTCCTCAAAAAGGAAGGGTAAATGCAAAAATATGACGTCGTGGTTTCCGTTCGTACAGAATACCTAGCAGGACAATCAACACCAACAGAGTCGCGCTACGTGTTTGCTTACCATATTTCTATTACCAACTGCGGAACTGAATCGGCCAAACTTCAAACCCGCCATTGGATAATTACTGATGGTAACGAACAAGTTCAAGAAGTAAAAGGTAGCGGCGTCATTGGTGAATACCCGTATTTGGGCCCAGGCGAATCATTCCATTACACCAGCGGAACAGTAATGGAAACGGTTGTTGGTAGTATGCAAGGCAGCTACCAGTTTCTGGCAGATGATGGAACTGAATTCAAAGCCCCTATCAGACCATTCACCTTGTCAGTTCCAAATCAGGTTCACTGAGGCTAATTATGGCAACCTATGTTATTGGTGATTTACAAGGCTGTCTCACGCCTCTCGTACAGCTTTTAGAGCAAATAAATTATCATCCAGAACAAGATAAGCTCTGGTTTGCAGGCGACCTAATCAACCGTGGAGAAGAGTCTCTAGAAACACTACGTTTCATCAAATCACTAGGTAGCAATGCGACTGTTGTTTTAGGTAATCATGATCTACATTTACTCGCAGTCTCTCATGGTTATGGCAAGTTAAAGCGTGGCGACACACTAACAGAAATACTCACGGCTGGTGACCGTGACGACCTAATGGATTGGTTACGCCATCAACCTCTATTTCACTATGATGAGCAACTCAATACCGTCATGACTCATGCAGGTATTCCACCTTGCTGGGACTTAAAACAAACACAAGCACTTGCTCAAGAAGTAGAATGCAAACTGAAATCTGACAGTGTTGATGAATTTTTTGCCACCATGTATGGTAATAAGCCAGATCAATGGAGCGAGAAATTAACAGGCCTAGATCGACTTCGAGTTATTACTAACTATTTAACTCGAATGCGGTTTTGTGATGAGAACAGTAAGCTCGATCTAGAGTCTAAAGAAGGTATAAACACAGCAACCAAAGGTTACGCACCTTGGTTCAATTACCCAGCAAAAGTACCTGAAAATTGCCATATTGTTTTTGGACACTGGGCCGCTTTAGAAGGTAAAACCCAAAAAGAACGCATTCATGCGCTAGACACAGGTTGTGTCTGGGGCGGAAGCCTAACAGCTTTACGCCTCGAGGATAAACAACGCTTCAGTACACCTTGCACAATTAATCGGAAGAACTCATGACTTACACTTGTATCGATATATCAGACGCTCTCCCAATCATTGAAAATAATGCGGCTATTGTAGATATTCGCGATTTGGTTAGTTTTCAAAACAGCCACATGACAAACGCGATTAGCCTTACCAATGACAATGTACAAAATTTTATTGATAGCACAGAGAAAAGCCAGCCTGTCATTGTTTGCTGCTACCACGGCAACAGCAGCAAAGGTGCTGCTGAATACCTTGCATCACAAGGATTTAAAGAGGTTTACTCTTTGAATGGCGGCTTTAGTCAATGGAGCGCAATGTTCCCAGAACAATGCGAGACAGGTAACTAGGTAAATATGACAATCCCTTATCAAGTTTATCTAGTAGGCGGCGCCGTTAGAGATGCTTTACTTGAACTCCCAGTTATCGACCATGACTGGGTCGTCACAGGCGCTACACCTGAACAACTTGAAAAAAAAGGGTTTCAACAAGTCGGTAAACAATTCCCTGTTTTCCTTCACCCCAAAAGCAAAGAAGAACACGCCCTTGCCCGCAAAGAAAAAAAGCAAGGTGAAGGCTACACTGGGTTTATCTGTGACTTTTCACCAGACATCACTTTAGAAGAAGACTTAGAACGCCGCGATCTAACCATAAACGCCATTGCACAAGATGAAAACGGTACTTTGATCGATCCATATAATGGTCAACAAGATTTGCTCAACCGAGTATTTCGTCATGTCTCTGATGCCTTTATAGAAGATCCGCTACGTGTATTGCGAGTTGCTCGTTTTGCCGCTCGCTTTCATCATTTTGGCTTTACTATCGCACCTGAAACCATGTCTTTGATGCAAGAGATTAGCGCATCAGGAGAACTATCCACACTGAGCGCAGAACGCATTTGGAAAGAGCTAGAAAAAGCCCTTAACACGTGCCATGCCAATGTTTTCTTTTCAGTATTAAAAGACGCTAACGCGCTAGACAAACTATTTCCAGAATTTATTTTGGAAGACAACCAAACGCTTACTGATATATTGAACCAAGTTGGGCTAACACCTGCTCAGCGCTGGGCCATTCTCTGCAAAAACACTCCGCTTGCAGAACTCACTCAACTTCATCAGCGTATTCGTAGCCCAAATCAGTTCAAGATTCTCGCCGAGCAAACTCGCTCATTCCTAGAGAACCAACACATTCCAATGGACTCCACTACGTGGGAAAACTGGTTGATTTCCGTCAATGCCATAAAAAAACCTCAACCATTTATCTTACTGATTGAGATTCTAAGTCGCTTAACCAATAGCAAAGTTGAGGACTGGCAGAAGCTACGGGATACTATTGCAGTGATCAATGCCGCATCTTTAATCAAACAAGGCTTTAGTGGTGCAGAATTGGGTCAAGCGCTTAAAAAAGTACGTGCTGAGGCTCTCGACAAAACACTTTCACCACTGATTAGCTAACTTGTAATAGCTATCAAACTATAACAAGCAAAACGCTGTCACTTATGTCTTAATAAATAACAACACTTTCTCAATAAGTCACAGCAGATTTTCTGTGAATTTTCACGCCAACGGCTTGAGCAGACGGAACAGCGCCAGGCTTACGCAAAGTTAACGTGACAGCGTTCAGCTTAAATTTTCCGATCAATTCTCCCACCAAATGCTCCGCTAACGTTTCGATTAATTCAAACTGACGCTCGGTACAAAATGCCAAAATATAATTAGAGATAGCTTCGTAATCTAGCGTCTTAGCTAGATCGTCCGTCTCGGCTGGAACACGATTATCATGCTCCATTTCCAAATCAAACACTAAATCTTGCTGAATCTTTTTTTCCCACTCATATACACCAATCACAGCTTGAGTTTTTAGACCTTCAATAAATACTAAGTCTTTCATATTAAGATTCCTTCAAAGGTGGCAATTCAGACAAGGGCCAACGAGCACGTATCGACAAGCTTAATTCAGAAGATTGACCATTAACCAAACGCTGAGCACCAGCATAAGCAATCATGGCACCATTATCAGTACAAAATTCTGGTCGAGCATAAAACACGTTAGCTCTGATTTTTTTCAACTGACTTTCAAGCTGTTCACGTAAACGCTGATTAGCACTCACGCCGCCAGCGATAATAAGTTGTTTTAAGCCTTCAGCCTCCAAGGCACGACGACACTTAATAACTAAGGTATCCACTACTGCGGTTTCAAACGCCAATGCCGCGTCAGCTTTAAACTGCTCATCACAACGATCATGGTCTAGTGCATCATGGACTGCCGTCAAAAACGCTGTTTTCAGGCCACTAAAACTAAAATCTAACCCCGGGCGATCTGTCATAGGACGAGGAAATTTCAATCCAGACTTAGAATTACCTTGTTTTGCTAACGCAGCAATTTGCGGTCCACCAGGATAGGGTAAGCCAATCATCTTTGCAGCTTTATCAAATGCTTCACCGGCGGCGTCATCAAGGGATTGACCTAGAAGACGATATTCACCAATGCCATCTACACGAACCAACTGCGTGTGACCACCAGAAACCAGCAAAGCAATAAAAGGCATTTCTGGTTGAGATTCTTCTAGCATTGGTGCTAAAAGATGACCTTCCATATGATGCACACCTAATGCAGGAATTCCCAAAGCATAAGCCAGAGAACGCCCAATCGTGGCGCCAGCCATTAAGGCACCAACCAAGCCTGGGCCGCTTGTATAAGCAATCGCATCCAATTCCGACTTTTTCATGCCCGCTTCTTGTAACACTTCATCAATAAGCGGCAAGGTTTTACGAACATGATCACGAGAAGCCAACTCTGGAACTACACCGCCGTATTCGGCATGCTGCGCAATTTGAGAATAAATTTTGTGAGCCAAAAGACCATTTTCAGTATCGTAAATCGCGATACCCGTCTCATCACAAGAGGTTTCTAATCCCAATACTTTCATCAGAATAATCTCATCAATAATTTGAGCGCATTGTACCCTATCTATCTCCACCGTTGCAGAGGAAAGAGCCACTTACTTGAAAGACAGCTCAAATGAAATTAGACATGGCAAGGCAAAAGCATTATAATGCGCGCGTTTTAAATGTTTAAATTAAAAGGCAGGTGATTTTTCTAGTTTGGCACATAGCTTCTGAAGTAAGCGCTTCTTATATAAGTTAAATGGCGATCCAAACACCCTCTTAAAGAATGAATACAGTTACAGACGCGACATATAGTCTGTTCAGGGTTGGGCTTTTTTAGCCTAGAAAAATCGATCCGTACTGGATCACACTCTGTTCAACAAAAGCGCGCTTTGAAAGCCCATTAAATACGGGTATGATTCACGCCGTTTTTGTGAATGCTTAAACTTTAGAAAAATATTATTAAAGGTAATTACATGCCAGCAGTAAAAGTAAAAGATAACGAACCATTTGACATCGCTCTACGTCGCTTCAAACGCTCTTGTGAAAAAGCAGGCGTTTTGGCTGAAGTTCGTCGTCGTGAATGCTACGAAAAACCAACTACTCTTCGCAAACGTGCTGCAGCAGCCGCTGTTAAACGTCACGCTAAGAAAGTTTCTCGTGAGCAGAAGAAATTCCAACGTTTGTACTAGGCCAATCTGCCGTTTGGCAATTTGCTAAAAAACAAATGTTTGCCTAGACGTTTCTAACATTTAGGCTTATAAAAAACGGCTAGTTAACCAACTAGCCGTTTTTTTTGCTTCCAAAGAGACCCCAGTACGGCGTCAATGAATTAAAGCTCCATGAATTAAAAGAGGATTCCATGTCAGAATTAAAAAAGTTCATCTCCGAAACCCTAAAAACCGCGATGCGCGCTAAAGAAAAACAGCGTGTTACCGTCATTCGCACCATCCTATCCGAATGCAAAAAAATCGAAGTAGACGAACGAATTGAACTAGATGACGCTCGCGTATTGGCCGTTCTAGATAAAATGAACAAACAACGCAAAGATTCCAACCAACAATTCATCGATGGCGGCCGTGAAGATCTAGCAGCAATCGAACAAGAAGAGATGTTAATTATTAGCGAATTTTTGCCAACACCATTGACTGACGATGAAGTCGGTGAGATTGTCAAAGCAGCAATTGCAGAAACTGGTGCAACTTCCATGCAGCAAATGGGCGCCGTTATGGCCATTGTAAAACCACAGGTACAAGGCCGTGCTGATATGGCACAAATCAGTAAACAAGTTAAAGCACAACTAGGCTAATATAATGGCGGGGCGCATTCCTGATCAATTTATTGACGAGCTATTGGCTCGAACCGACCTAACCGATGTGGTTGCGTCTCGCATTAGCCTAAAAAAAACTGGGCAAAATTACAGTGCTCTTTGTCCTTTTCATAATGAAAAAAGCCCCTCTTTTAGCTTAAATCCAAACAAGCAATTTTATTACTGCTTCGGTTGCGGTGCTGGTGGCAATGCCATTTCATTTGTTATGGAACATGACCATGTAGACTTTGTCGATGCAATTGAAACACTCGCCAAAGACGCAGGCATGGAAGTTCCCAGAGAACAAGGTGCACCAGATAGATACGAGCAAAATGCAGAGCTACTAAAACGTTTATCTGAAAGCTCGCAATTTTATCAGCAACAATTAACCCAACATCCTGACAAGAAAAAAGCCACAGACTATTTATCCAAAGATCGTGGATTATCCGGTCAAATCGCCAAAGTATTTGGTCTGGGCTACGCACCGTCAGGGTGGGACAATCTTCTCAAAAAAATCGGCACCCGGGCAGAAAGCCAAGAACAGCTACTACTTGGCGGCATGTTAATTGAGAAAAAAGATCAGCCTGGCCACTATTACGACCGCTTTCGCGATCGCATTATTTTTCCTATACGTGATTCACGAGGTCGAGTTATTGCCTTTGGCGGACGTGCATTTGGGGACGAAAAACCCAAATATCTAAACTCTCCAGAAACACCAGTCTTTCAAAAAAGCCAAGAACTCTATGGCTTATTTGAAGCAAAGCAAAACACCCCAATACTCGATCAAATCATTGTGGTCGAAGGCTACATGGACGTCATAGTGCTAGCGCAACATGGCATTACCAATGCAGTCGCTACACTGGGCACTTCAGTAAACAGCCAACATATACGCAAATTATTTAAACTGGTCAGCAAAGTTGTACTCTGCTTTGATGGCGACAAAGCTGGCCGCGCAGCCGCAATACGCGGCTTAGAAGCCTCCCTTCCCGTCATGCAAGACGAAAAACAGGTGCGTTTTTTATTCTTACCAGAAGGAGAAGACCCAGACTCTCTTGTCAGAAAAGAAGGCAAAGAAGCCTTTAACCATCGTTTAGAAGACGCGTCATCTTTGTCGCATGTCTTGTTTGATCACGCCCGAAATCAGGTAACTCTTGGTGATGAAGAAGGTGAGGCCCAATTTGCTCGCAACGCCATGGAGATGATTAAGCAAATACCCAAAGAGCTAACCTTTCGCTCGGTTTTGATTCGCCAACTAAGCGATCAGTCAGGCATCGATAGCGAGACATTAGGCAATACTGTTTTTAAAACTCGCCGCCAACATACGCCGACAGAAGGTCATGAGCCAACACCTCAAAGCCATACACAGCAAATCCAACATTATGATGGCGACACACCAGACCTAAGCCACTACGATTACGAGTCATCCCATGGCGATTATGATGATTTCCATCATAGTGATTACAGCACTCCGTTGACTCAACCCAAAACACAAGGCTCGTTCAAAAAGCCTTTTAGCAAAAAACCTTTTTCTAAGGGTAAGTTTTACAACGACGAACCAGCTTTACCACCGGCAGCACCAAGCCTCAGCCGAATAAAGCAAGCATCACTGTGTCTTTTACTTCACCCGCACATAGCGAAAGAAATCGATTTACCCGATCCATTAGTGAATCAAGCGAATGACGAACTACAAATCTTCTGCAAAATATGGAGATATTTCGCAAAACACCCCCACAAAAACACCGGACACTTACTGGGCGAATTAACAGATAAAACCACATTTTCGTCTATTTACGCACTATTAAACCACCAAGACGCCACAACTAAGCAAAAAATCACTAATGCACAGCAAGAAGTGCTCGATATGGTTTTAGCACTAGAAAAAAATCTTGGATTAAATAGCAGCATCGCACGGTTGAAAAGTAAGGGGAATGAATCCATAAAGGATAGTAGCAGCAAGCAAGAACTACGGAATTTAATGGATTTAATTAGACAGAAAAAAAATTAAACCCAGTTTAATTTTCATTCAAAAAAGATAGTATTCGGTGGATAAAAGTGATTGATTTTGTTATAATCCGCGGCTTGCTAAACTCCCAAATGAATTTCTAACGATAGGTTGTCGAATGCCAGACACTCAACAGTCACGTCTCAAAGAGCTGATCTCCAAGGGTAAAGAACAAGGTTACCTAACTTTTGCTGAAGTTAACGACCACCTCCCTGATGACCTTTCAGACCCGGAGCAAGTAGAAGAAATCATTGCCATGATCAACGACATGGGCATTACGGTTTCTGAAGTTGCTCCAGATAAAGATAGCCTTCTTATGGAAGAAGGCGATGCTACAGATGAAGCTGCAGCTGAAGAAGCTGCTGCTGCCTTAGCTGCGGTAGAAGGTGATATCACCAGAACAACCGATCCTGTGCGTATGTATATGCGCGAAATGGGTACGGTTGAGCTATTGACTCGTGCAGGCGAAATCGCCATTGCAAAGCGTATCGAAGAAGGTACCCGCGAAGTCATGGCGGCCATTTCATACTTCCCTGGCGCAGTAGATGTACTACTTGACGCTTACGCGAAAGTGCAGGAAGAAGAAGGTCGTTTAAGCGATATATTTAGCGGTTTCATCGATGGTGATGGCGAAGAACCTGTTTTTGAAGATGTAGTTACCGAAGAACCAGTCATCGAAGAAGACACTGTAGACAGTGACGATGATGATGATGATTCAGACACAGCTGAAGAAGAAACAGATAACGGCCCTGATCCTGAAGAAACAGCGTTACGTTTCAATGATATTTCACGCATCTATAACGAACTAAAAGTCTTGCTAGAAAACAGCAACAGACAAGATCCAGCAGTTCAAAGCAAGCAAGAAGAGTTGAGCATTAGTTTCGCACCTATCAAGCTTGTTCCTAAACTGTTTGATGATTTAGTTGATCGTGTCCGTTCACGTATGGAAAAAGTACGTGATCAAGAGCGTCTTATCATGCAAGTGTGCGTACGTAAATCAGGCATGCCAAGAACTGAGTTTCTAAAGCGCTTCCCAAGCAATGAAACTAACCCTGATTGGCTTAAAGAGCAGATTGCTTCTGGTGCTGATTACGCAGCAACGCTTGAAGAAAACGAAGCGGAATTTATGCGTAGCCAACGCAAACTTCGTGCGGTTTCAAAAGAGACTGGCCTGACCATTGCTGAACTAAAAGAAATCAACCGCCGCATTTCTATCGGGGAAACTCGAGCTCGCCGCGCGAAGAAAGAAATGGTTGAAGCTAACTTGCGTCTGGTTATCTCTATTGCGAAAAAATACACTAACCGTGGCTTACAATTCCTGGATCTTATCCAAGAAGGTAACATTGGCCTAATGAAAGCGGTTGATAAGTTTGAATATCGTCGTGGTTATAAGTTCTCTACTTACGCCACGTGGTGGATTCGTCAGGCGATCACTCGCTCGATTGCCGATCAGGCTCGCACCATCCGTATTCCAGTGCACATGATTGAAACGATTAACAAACTAAATCGTATCTCTCGTCAGATGCTCCAAGAAATGGGACGCGAAGCAACGCCAGAAGAATTGGCCGCTCGCATGGACATGCCTGAAGACAAGATTCGCAAAGTACTGAAGATAGCAAAAGAACCTATCTCTATGGAAACGCCAATCGGTGATGATGAAGATTCCCATCTAGGTGACTTCATTGAAGACGATGGCGCTGAATCTCCTATTGATATAGCGACTATCGAAGGTTTACGTGAGTCAACAACTATGGTGCTTGCAGGCCTAACAGCTCGTGAAGCCAAAGTTCTACGCATGCGCTTTGGTATCGATATGAATACGGATCACACTCTTGAAGAGGTCGGTAAACAATTCGACGTCACTCGTGAGCGTATTCGTCAAATCGAAGCTAAAGCACTACGCAAACTACGTCATCCTAGTCGCTCAGAACATCTAAGAAGCTTCTTAGACGATTGAGACTAGTCGACACAAAAAAAGACCGCTGCCATAAACAGCGGTTTTTTTATAACTAAAAAATGTTAAAAAATCCCACTAGAACAAGCATAAGCAACAAAACTGTCATACACTCTGATTAGAGTATGGATAAAGACAGTGAGGTTTAGCTTGCTACAAAACCATAACCAAAACAGCTCAATTTTCTACCCACCCTTGGCGGATTTAACATTCAGCCAGCCACTTCCTACGACATTACGCTCCACCCCCGCAAAAATATCAGCTCTCCACAAAGACACTAAGTACCATTTGTTTTGTTCGTTTATGCGCTCTTCAAAAGAAAACTTCATGTTCATTGCAGGAGTAATACTCTATGGAAAAAATCTACGTTCTTGATACCAATGTGCTATTGCACGATCCCTTGGCGATTTATGCGTTTGCCGAACATAAGGTCGTTATTCCTATGACCGTCCTTGAAGAATTGGATGTCATTAAAGACAGAAGAGATAAAGACGTTAGCCGTGAAGCGCGTGTGGCCATTAATACTATTGATAAAATAGTCGGTGATGCATCACCTCGTGAATTACAAGCAGGCGTGCCAATCCGAGTTGTCAGTAACGATGTGGACAAAGACCAAAACAAACGCAGCGAAGGCTCCTTAGCTATTTATCCAGATCAACAAATCACCCTCACTGATAATATTCCCTTTTTAAATGGCAACCACGACCATGCCAACGACAACCGCATCATTAATGTAGGCCTAAGCTTACAAGCAACCCACCCACGATCTGCAGTGTGTCTGGTAACCAAAGATATCAACATGCGCATCAAGGCAAAAGGCTCAGGGCTAGAGCGCGTAGAAGACTACAGAAAAGACAAGGTTCTTGATGATCTAGACTTAATGAGCAAAGGCTATATACAATTCAGCGGGAGCTTTTGGTCCACTATAGAAAGCGTAAAAACAGAAGCTCATGGCCGCCACACAGTTCACGTTATTAGCAAGAACCACTTACCCAACATCTATTTCAATATGTTTGTGATTGATGATGAAGACTTCATTGGATTTGTTGTCAATCTCGATCAAGAACACGTTTATTTGCTCGATATAAACAAACAGCATCTGATGAACCAAAACTTCTGGGGCATATTGCCACGCAATCTAGAGCAAGCTATGGCGTTTTACCTATTACGCCATGACAACTCAGACTTAATGGTAATGACTGGCCCAGCAGGCTCAGGCAAGACACTATTAGCCTTAGCTTATGGATTACAAGTTACTATGGAGGAAAAGCGCTTTAATAAAATTATCGTAGCAAGATCAACACCACCAATGGCAGAAGACATTGGCTTTCTACCAGGTACGGAAGAAGAAAAAATGGCACCTTGGTTAGCTGCATTTGATGATAACCTAGAGATCTTGCACGGCGCCGACGAACACTCTTTTAGCAGCATCGAATACGTTAAACAAAAAGCCAATATTCAGTTCAAGTCTTTGAACTTCATGCGCGGCCGATCATTTAACAATGCTCTAATTATTATTGATGAGGCTCAAGGATTAACTCAGTTTCAACTCAAATCCATCGTGACGCGAGTAGGCAGTAATTCAAAAATTATCGTACTTGGTAACTTGGCACAAATCGATAACAAGTACATAACTCCACTAACATCAGGTTTAACCTACCTAGTCGAAAAAACTAAGTCCTTTAAATACGCCAGTATCATGCACGTCAATGGCATAGAACGAAGCCGACTCGCTGAATTTGCCGAAGAAAACCTATAACAATAGCCAATACTGAAAAACAAAAAAAGAGGAAGAGCACACGCTCTTCCTCTTTTTTAACTTTATAAATCTGTTATTTACTTCTTATTAGCGAGCGACAGATTTCGCCAATTCAGTAATTTCATCCCATTTACCAGCACGCACCAAATCCGTTGGAACAATCCAAGAACCGCCAACACAAAGCACGTTAGGCAATGCTAAATACTCACGGAAGTTATCAGCACCAATACCGCCAGTTGGACAGAATTTAATTTGTGGCAACGGACCACCAAATGCCTTCAGCGCTTTCACACCGCCATTCACTTCTGCTGGGAAGAATTTAAAACGGTCATAACCGTATTCCATCCCCAACAAAATATCAGAAATAGTCGCGACCGCAGGCAGATAAGGTACATCGTACTCTTTACCGACAGCTAATAAATCCGCCGTCATTCCTGGACTGATAATAAATTGTGAACCAGCTTCAATCGCTTGAATATATTGTGCACGCGAACACACAGTCCCCGCGCCAACAATAGCATCAGGCACTTCCTTGCGAAGCGCAGTAATCGCTTCCAAGGCAGCCGGAGTACGCAAAGTAACCTCTAAAACAGGTACTCCACCAGCAACAAGTGCTTTACCAAGTGCAACCGCTTGAGCGACATCATCAACAACAATAACAGGAACAACAGGCGTTGCTGTCATCACTTGTTCGGCAGTATAAGAGATGGTCATTATTACTTTCCTTTTTGAAGACTTCTTTGTTTAAGGGCTAGTAGTCGTGCCAGTTACGGCCGTCTTTAATTGGCAACGCCATAGACGCTGCAGGACCCCATGAACCAGAAGCGTATTCTTTTGGACGCTCACTAGTTTGATTCCAAGCGGACATGATTCCATCCACCCATTTCCAAGCCGCTTCTACTTCATCGTAGCGCATAAACAAAGTTGCATCGTTGCGCATCACATCAAGCAATAATCGCTCATAAGCTTCCGGGCTACGCTTATCGTTAAACGCTTCAGTCAGACTCAAGTTCAAATCAACGGGCTGAAGAATCATGCCTTCGCTCACACCTGGAACCTTATTCATTACAGTTAAGGAGATTTTCTCTTCTGGCTGAAGACGAATAATCAACTGGTTACGCTGAAGCTGGCGATTGCTTTCATCACTAAAAATACTATGTGGTACGGATTTATACTGAATAACGATTTCAGAATAACGCTGCCCCAAACGCTTACCTGTTCTTAGATAGAACGGCACGCCAGCCCAACGCCAGTTATCAATATCAGCTCGCAAAGCAACAAAAGTCTCAGTTCTTGAATTAGGATTACTACCTTCTTCATCAAAGTAACCTTGAACATCCTTACCCTTAATCATGCCTTTCGCATATTGACCACGAACGGTTTTAGTATAAGCATTTGCCCCAGCAATTGGGCGTAGCGCTTTTAATACTTTGATCTTTTCATCGCGAACAGAATCAGCATCCATTCGGCCAGGAGGCTCCATCGCCACCAAACATAACAGCTGGATCAAATGGTTTTGCACCATGTCACGCATCGCACCGGCTTTATCGTAATAACCCCAACGACCTTCAACTCCAACCGTTTCTGACACAGTAATCTGTACGTTATCAATGTGCGCACTGTCCCATAAAGGTTCGAAAAGTGTGTTACCAAAACGAATCGCCAACAGATTTTGTACTGTTTCTTTACCAAGATAGTGATCAATACGAAAAGCTTGCTGCTCGTTAAAGTTCTTCATCACCTCATCGTTAATAGCACGAGAAGAAACCAGATCTCGACCAAGCGGTTTTTCTAAAACAACACGCATACGAGGCGCATTTAAACCATGAGCGGCTAATGACGAACAGATAGATCCAAATAGGTCTGGAGAAGTTGCAAGATAAAATACAACATCACGATCATCGCCACCAACCTGGTGATCATTTAGTCGCGAGAAGTCTGACTCTTTCTGGGCGTCAACAGAAACATAGCTCAGACGCTCCTTAAAGCGTGGCCATGTTTTTTCATCGCCAATACTTGAAGGCACAAACTCATCAAGCGCTGCTCGAATTTTAGTTTGGTACTCTTCTGTACTTACCTCACGTCTCGAAGCACCGATAATGCGAGTCGTTGGAGCAAGCAAACCATCCATATCCAAATGGAACAAAGCTGGAAGCAGCTTACGCATAGCAAGGTCGCCACCACCACCAAAAATTACAACATCACAGGCTTTTAAACTGGCCTTCATTCTTTATTCTCCAACTAATCTAGGCTTTCGACACAAGATGGGACGCGTAACATGCACAGCCCATCAGCCCTGGGTATTCAGACATCACAACAAAAGTCGGAATAGGGGAAACAAATTCTTTCATACGACCTTTGTCTTGCATCGCATCACGGAAACCACTTTTAAGAATATCTTTTAAATAACGAGGCACAATACCACCGGCAATATAAACACCGCCGCGAGACTCAACGGACAATACTAGATCGCCGATAACTCTACCTAAAAATACAAAGAACTGTTCCAACGTAGCGATTGCGATAGGATCATTACCAAGCTTTAACGCTTCGCCAATTTCAGGCGCGGTTAAACGCTTTTCAACACCTTCACGCAGAGCCAGTGCTTCGTATATATTTTCGAGGCCCATGCCAGATAAAACACGCTCTGCTGAAACTCGCTTATGGCGCGTACGAAGAAATTTTAAAATATCATCTTCAACATCATTACAGGCAGATAAATCAACATGCCCACCCTCTCCTGGCAAAACAATATTAGGCCCATTATCTTGAGGAACAACGCAGGATATTCCCAAACCAGTGCCAGCTCCAACTACCCAACAAGCACCTTTTGGATCGACCGTAGAGCTTTCTCCAATGACAACCATATCTTCAGGTTTAAGGATTTCCAAGCAATGTCCAACGGCATCAAAATCATTTAATAAGGCAACGGCTTTATTATCACCAAAATAGGACTGAACTTCATCACGAGTAAACTTCCACGGATTATTAGAAAACTGTATTACTGGCTGATTAACAGGACCTGCAATCGCCAAAACAATAGCGTCTATTTTATCCATACCAATACTGCAGTTTTCGATATAATCCGCTGCAGCATCAAAAAAATTATCGTAATTTTCACAAGGAAGCACTCTAACTTCTAGAGGCTCGTATTGATGGATAGGAACCAAAGCAAAACGCGCATTAGTTCCACCAAGATCGGCGATTAAAGCATGGGACATAAACGAACCCTATTTAATTTTTTTGAAATTTTACAACAAAATTGAGGTGAAAAATACCGCGATCTTGAAAAAATAAGTACCATAATGTAATAAAATTACAAAACTATCTTAGTCTATTTAAAAATTTAAAGACCTTTGTTGGCACCAATCGTTTACGGTTATTTTTATAGTCATAGAGGCGCTCATCTGCCACTTTCAACAGATGCTTATAGTTACTAGGCGAATCAGACATGACACTGGCACCACCGTAACTAATAGTAATAGGTACAAGATTAGATTTATACCTTAATGGATTAGATTGTAGATATTCTTGGATAGATTCCGCCACCAAAATGGCTTGCTCATAACTTTTTCCAGGCATAACAAACACAAATTCATCACCTGCAAATCGAAATGCTAAACCTTGCTTGTGAACGTATTTTAGCAAACGCTTAGCGATATACTCCAATACCTCATCACCACAATTATGGCCTAACGTATCATTAATGGACTTAAAGGCATCACAATCAATGAATACAACAGTTAAATCACGCTCCTGCATTTTAGAGCGAGCAAACTCACGATCTAGCATCAACTCTAGCTGTCGACGGTTTAATAAGCCTGTTAATGGATCTCGTGTCGCCAAATACTCTAGCTTTTCTCTTGCCGTCACATTACTCAAACAAATAGAGATTTTAATCGCTAGCTGATCAAGTAAAAAAGTATCTTTTGTCGTCGCATCATATCTAGAGCTGTCTGAATCGGCCTGACAAAACAATCCAACCAACTCACCATCAATAGTCAAAGGTGAAATAGCGACAGAAGAAATAATATCGCGATAAACAGAGGGAATGATTTCCCAGCATCGGCTTAAATTAGTATTTACTAAAACGGTTTTATTACTGGACTTGATGATATCAATCATAGAACGACGTCTTGTAAAAAGCACCCTATCTCGTAGATCAGGCATTTTCTCCAGGCTTTCTATTAGATGAGACAAAGGTGCTTCATTAATTAGATTAACCCAAACATAAGGCACACTAAACTGCTTCTGCACTTCCTTGGTTAATGTTGAAACAAACTGATCACAACGCCCAATCGAAAGTATACAACGCTCTATCTCAAAGAATTTGCGTGCAATCTCTTCATTACGTCTAACATTGTCGATCAGTTCGTTAATATCATGCATGCACTATGCCCTACCGCACTGATGTTAAGCGGCTCACTTTTCTAAATAAAAGCAGAAGACCCTAAAAATATAATTGATCTATAATGCATTATAGTACGATGCTTAAACACTTTGGGCTATACATTGAACAAAAATTGATAGCCTTATATACAAAAAATCACAATTTAAAAATACTCACCTAACGATAAAAGTCAAAATAGCAACATTCCATCGCACCTATCACTGATGAAAAAGCATTTTTAATTAATTCCCTGTTTTCTTTAAGAAAAATCGCTCTGTGCCGATAGCTTTATCGTAGATGATTTAATAGGCACATAAATGAATTTAAGAGAAATTGTTGAAACACAGGTAACCCAAAGCAGCAAAGCGGGCAAACCGGTTTCTGGCAATGCTCATTTTGCCTTATTAATGAGTCTATTCAATCAACCCGGGCCGTCTGTTATCGATACCCAGGATGAATTAAACTTTCATCAGCCTCACGCAATTACACGACCCATTCAATTTTCGCACAGCATTGGAGAAAACCCCATTGCAAACATCGCCCTACTAAAAGCATTAAGCTTCGAGCCTTTAGCAGAAGGCCCAGCGTATCAATATGATGCCGTTGAGAGTTTAGAGCAACAAATTAACACTCGTATCTAACTATTTTATGCTAAGACTTGCCACCAATAGATATTGAACACTTAGCAAACAAAGCACTCCACTGCTTAGCATGATATTGAGACACAAGCTGGTAACGCTGCCATTCACTAGTCGCTTCATTCAGAGAAAATTGATACGAAAAAGTTTGCATATCACGACTTAAAGGTTCACTTACCTCAAACAAACGATTCAAAAGTGGCAGTATCTGATAAGCTCCGCGAGTTATTCGCCCCATATAAGGCTGAACAACTTTTACATAATGCGTCTCAAACTGCTGCTTAAGATAAACCATTGGAGCGCCGCAAATATTACCATCTAATGCTTTCACTTTATTCGCAACAAGATCTAAATAACTAGTGACACGTGCCAACGAATACAACAGTCGGCCAGCGTACTCACTGTCCATTAGTATTTTCAAATCTCCCTCAAAAACATTAGCATCAACAAGTGGTAAATCCTCAAGACTCTCACCAATGGCAAGCAATCGATTTAAAGAATTCAATAGCCCCTGTTGCTCTGCAGTAGAATAGTTGAGAGGTAAAAAACCATTAGATAAACTAAAAAACGCCTCGCTTTCTGCGCCATTAAAAAGAGCATTACCGAATGCCATAGGTAATTCAAGGCGCTTCTGTTGGGCTATTTGATACAATTCTTTAGACAAAGACTCATTCTTTATATCACACGACTCTATAGCGCGAATGATGTCTAGCTCGTATAAAAATCGCTGACTATCAGGCATAACCTTACCAAGAATGCTATTTTTTCTGCCCGCCACAATACCAACATCACACCGCTGCAAAGACAAGAAATCTAATAAACCAATATCGAAGTGAGTCAAACTTTGTTGACGATTACGTGATGACGGCAAGCTAGCTGGCATTACAATTGCTGGAGATGAAACAGACAAAAACTGAGAACGATTTAAATCCACAACATATTGAGATAAAACGTCTTCTGCTTTAAAACGCGTATCACAACCACTTACTCCAGCGAGTATAATGCCGCCTAACAGAATCATTGAAAGAAAAGGTTTTATTAACATGAACAAGCTACTCATCCAAAAACGAGAAGAAATATCAGAAACACGCGTTGCAAAGATGGTGTTTCCAGCAACAACAAACCATTACGATACCTTATTCGGTGGTATCGCCCTACAGTGGATGGACGAAGTTGCCTATATTGCTGCCACCCGTTTTGCCAGAAAAACCATGGTAACCATTTCAACAGAACAAGTGGACTTTAAACAACCGATACCTTCAGGCATTTTAGTTGAATTAATCGCTCGCGTAGTTCATGTTGGCAGAACCTCGCTAAAAGTAGAAGTATCAATTTTTTTAGAGCAATTGGATAGCGATAAACGCACAAAGGCAGTAACCGGACATTTCAATTTTGTGGCCGTAGACAGCAACAAAAAGCCCACTCCGATTTTTGATGAAGAAGCAAATCGTTAGAAAGAGAGCATGATGAGTAGCAGCACATAAAGTTGTGTACTACTCATCGCTGTATTTTACTGAGCGTGACGCTTGGCAATTTCTGCCGCCAACTCATCAAAACTTTTTTCAGATTCTAATTTTTGGTACAAAGCTTGTTCATTTTTCATAGAAGTACGCAAAATATCTTGTGCTACTTTTCCAGCTTGCTCAGGATCTAAACCAACCAAAACAACCAAACCACCACTAGGCGTAGGCATCTGACGTACAACTTTAGATCCAATTAATTGCTGCTCAGTAACTTGCTTAGTCACTACACTATTCACACGATCAACTGTTTCTGCATCACCAGCACCTGTTGTTTCAACATACTGCTTGACCATGTTTTGCAGATCAAGGCTAAGTACTTGCGCCAACTCAACACGTGCCGCTGTTGCAGCCATCTGTTTCATATAGTTAGGGCCAGCGGCAGATTTTTCGCTATAACCAACCGCAGACAAAGCCACACCCTCAACAGGAGCACCACACACCCAAGCAGGAGCAGCCTGATTAGAACCATCAGCAAACACACAATCAGGAATTGCCTCAACGGGCGTATTCAAAGCATCTTTACTGCATGCGGCCAATACAAGGCTAGCTGCCAATAAACCCACGACTTTAAAGGTCATCATCTTTTTCCTTTATCCAAGAGGCTAAATAACTAGAGATATACAGTGTCAAAATATCACTAAATACAATGTTGCTATTCTAGACTATTCAAGATACTAAAAACAAAAAAAGGCGCTATAAATAGCGCCCTTTTACATCAATTTACACTAAAAATTACTCAGTGTAAGCTGCTTTTTCTTCTTCAGTTACGTCTTTCATAGAAAGCTTGATACGACCACGAGCATCAACATCTAGTACTTTAACGATAACTTCTTGACCTTCAGAAAGGAAGTCAGTTACCGCACGAATACGCTCTTCAGCGATTTGAGAGATGTGAACCAAACCATCTTTACCAGGTAAGATGTTTACGAAAGCACCAAACTCAGCTAGACGAACTACTTTACCTTTGTAAAGTTTATCTACTTCTGCTTCAGCAGTGATTTCATGAATCTTCAGCAATGCTGCATCAGAAGATGCTTTATCAGCAGCGTAAATACGAACAGTACCGTCGTCATCTAGATCGATAGAAGCGCCAGTTTGCTCAGTGATAGAACGAATTGTTGCACCACCTTTACCGATAACGTCACGAATTTTCTCTGGATCAATTTTGATCGTCGCCATAGAAGGCGCGTTAGGAGAAACTTCTG
This sequence comes from Marinomonas sp. ef1, assembly GCF_002806845.1. Lineage (NCBI taxonomy): Bacteria > Pseudomonadati > Pseudomonadota > Gammaproteobacteria > Oceanospirillales > Oceanospirillaceae > Marinomonas > Marinomonas sp. ef1. The sequence continues at coordinate 40,506 of NZ_NHTT01000011.1, forward strand.
GACGAGCGTAACCAATTACTTTCGCCATCTCTCGAAGGATATGAGTACGAGCTTCAAGCGCTTGGCTCAAGGCGATATCCATAATCTCTTCGTTGATACCTTCGATTTTGATGTCCATTTGAAGCGCAGTAATACCTTCTGCAGTACCCGCTACTTTAAAGTCCATATCACCAAGGTGATCTTCGTCACCTAAGATATCAGTCAATACAGCAAAACCATCGTCTTCTTTGATAAGACCCATTGCGATACCTGCAACAGGTGCCTTAAGAGGAACACCAGCGTCCATCATAGACAAAGACGCGCCACACACAGATGCCATAGAGCTTGAACCGTTGGATTCAGTAATCTCAGATACGATACGGATTGTGTAAGGGAATTCATCTTCAGAAGGTAATACAGCCTGAACACCACGACGAGCTAGACGACCGTGACCAATTTCACGACGACCAACACCACCCATACGACCACACTCACCTACAGAGTATGGAGGGAAGTTGTAATGAAGCATGAAGCTGTCTTTACTTTCGCCAGTCAAACCATCAGTCATTTGTGAATCGCGGCTCGTACCAAGCGTACAAGTTGCAATCGCCTGAGTTTCACCACGAGTGAACAAAGCAGAACCATGAGTTTTACTTAGTAGACCAACTTCAACGTTGATTGGACGAACTGTTTTATTATCACGACCATCAATACGAGGCTTGCCATCGATAACACGGCGACGAACAATACGTTTTTCAAGTTTAGAGAAAGCACCAGTAACGTCAGCTTCTGAGAACTCACCTTCTGCAGTAACAAGTGCAGCAACAGCTGCATCACGAACAACACCTAGTTGAGCGTAACGAGCCATTTTTTCGCTGATTCCGTACGCTTCTTCGATTTGAGCTGCGTAACCAGATTGAAGTGCATCAGTCAAAGAAACGTTTGCCGCATCTGCAACCCAATCCCAACGAGGCTTAGCACACTCAGCTGCGAATTCTGTAATGGCAGAAATCGCCGCTTGCATTTCTTTATGAGCGTAAAGTACAGCACCTAGCATTTCGTCTTCTGTAAGCTCTTGCGCTTCAGACTCAACCATCAATACTGCGTCTTTCGTACCTGCTACGACCATGTCTAGCAAAGAACCATCTAGATCAGAATAGCTTGGGTTAAGAACATAACCAGACTCGTCGTTAAAACCAACACGAGCTGCACCGATAGGACCATTGAATGGAATACCAGAAATAGTCAATGCAGCAGACGTTGCCAACATAGCCGCAATATCAGCGTCTAAGTTAGTGTTAGTAGACATAACAGTACAAACAACCTGAACTTCGTTCATAAACCCTTTAGGGAACAATGGACGGATTGGACGGTCGATCAAACGAGAAGTCAGTGTTTCTTTTTCAGAAGGACGGCCTTCACGTTTTAGGAAGCCACCTGGAATTTTACCAACCGCGTAAGCACGCTCTTGATAATGAACAGACAATGGGAAAAAGTCTTGGCCAGCCTTAGCTGATTTAGCGCCTACAACAGTAGCAAGTACTTGTGCATCACCAATTGTACAAAGAACAGCACCTGTTGCTTGGCGAGCAATGCGGCCTGTTTCTAGCGTTACGGTATCATTACCGAACTGAAAAGTTTTTGTAGTAATACTCACACGTATTCCTTTTATTAAAAAAATTTCTTCTCCCAAAGACCTCTTTTTAAGCCAGTACTCATATGAACTCTTTCAGCTTCTTCATTCAGGAGAAGAAAAGTGCATATGAAGTACAGGCTGTCCCTTGGGAGACCAATAAAAAAAGGGCCATAATAACTTATGGCCCTTTCTCAGTCTTAGCGACGCAGACCTAGTTTTTTAATCAAACTAGTGTAACGAGCTGCATCTTTACGCTTAAGGTAATCCAACAACTTACGACGCTGGTTTACCATGCGGATTAGACCGCGACGAGAATGATGGTCGTGGATATGAGCTTTAAAGTGACCTTGAAGACCTTCGATGTTCTTAGTCAACAATGCTACTTGAACTTCAGGAGAACCAGTGTCGCCTTCCGCTACTTGAAACTCTTTTACCAACGCTGCTTTTGATTCTGCAGACAATGCCATAATCTTAATCTCCAAATTAATATGCTATTAAAAGTAAAGGATAGCCGAGCATATTTTCAGTCATCCTAAGCTAGCAAGTTTAACACTCTTTTTAGCAGAACTCACTGCTATTTATAAAGAGAACTCGCTGGTATTTACCAGTCGATAAGGACGAATAGACGTCTCTTTAATTTGCCCAAGGCCTAAGAAGCGCTGTGATCCATGATCGTACATTCTCACTACAGTTTCATGTTCTAATGAAACAGGACTAGGTATGGTTCGACCAAACAGCATATCCAGTGTATCCGCCTCAGGTAAATTCACTCTAGTGAAATGCTCTACAGCGGTATCCATCGAAATTAGATGAGAATCTAATGCCTCATATCCTTGCTCCGCTATCGCTTCAAACTGCTCTAACGTCATCATATTTTCAGGCAAATAACCCGCCGTCGAAATACGATGCAAAAAATGAAGATGCGCACCACAACCTAACGCTTCACCAATATCCTCGCCAATGGTTCGAATATAAGTACCTTTGGAACACTGAATATCAAGCGTCAGTGTATCTTCGGTTCTTGAAACAAGAGTTAGATTTGAAATAGTAACGCGACGACGTTTCCTTTCTATAACTATGCCTTGACGGGCATACTCATACAAAGGCCTACCTTCGTGCTTTAAAGCAGAATACATGGGAGGTATTTGCTCAATTTCACCACGAAATCCGTCTAGAATTTCTTCAAGAGATTCATCAGTAAGAGTAGGAATCAACTCCTCAGTTAATACCTCACCTTCACGATCACCGGTTGTGGTTCTTTTTCCCAACTGTATGCAGGTTAGATAACGCTTATTTGCATCCAATAAATATTGAGAAAATTTCGTCGCTTCTCCGAGACACAATGGCAACATTCCTGTTGCCAAAGGGTCAAGCGCCCCAGTATGTCCAGCTTTTGCTGCCTGATAAAGACGGCGGACACGCTGCAGCGCTTGGTTCGAACTTAAACCTATCGGCTTGTTCAGTAGAACGATACCGTCCACTGAACGCCATTTTGCTTTAACCATACGAACTTATTACTCGCCTTCGTTACCGTTTTTTGTCTCATCATCACGAATTGCTTCGTCAATAAGAGCAGACATGCGTGAACCATTAACAACACTCTGGTCGTAGTGGAAACGCAAATGCGGCATAACACGAAGTTTTACTTCTTGTGCTAAACGACGACGCAAGAACCCTTTCGCACTATCAAGTGCAGCTTGGTTCTCAGCCAATACTTCTGGCTGGTCATCTTTACCAAGTACGGTGTAATAAATATCCGCATAGCCTAAATCTTTTGCTACACGCACTTCGTTGACAGTAACTAATCCTAAACGAGGATCTTTTACTTCAAACTGGATCAAGGACGCCAGCTCCTTTTGGAGCTGGTCACCAATCCGACTAGTACGACTAAATTCGCCTGCCATGATCTTGTCCTATTAAAGCGTACGCGCTACTTCGACGGTTTCAAAAACCTCGATCTTATCGCCTACTTTGACATCGTTGTAGTTCTTCACGCCGATACCACATTCCATACCGCGGCTAACTTCGTTAACAGCATCTTTGAAACGACGAAGAGACTCAAGTTCACCTTCGTAAATAACAACGTCATCACGCAATACACGAATCTGCTTGTTACGGTAAACCGTACCTTCGATAACCATACAGCCGGCAACCAAGCCAAACTTAGGCGAACGGAACACATCACGCACTTCAGCAGTACCTTTGATGTCTTCACGAAGATCTGGAGACAACATACCAGACAAAGCAGACTTAACATCATCAATGATGTTGTAGATAACGCTGTAGTAACGAAGATCAATGCTTTCACGTTCGATAAACTGCTTAGCAGAGTTATCAGCACGCACGTTGAAACCAAAAATAACGGCATCAGAAGCTAAAGCCAAAGTAGCATCCGTTTCGGTGATACCACCAACGCCACTAGAGACGACATTCACTTTTACTTCGTCTGTGTTCATATCAGTCAATGATTTGATCAAAGCTTCTAGAGAACCACGAACGTCAGCTTTTAGAACCACATTCAAAGTACGAACTTCGTCTTTACCCATTTCAGAGAACAAATTCTCCAATTTAGCAGAGTGTTGACGAGCAAAGCGTACTTCGCGGTATTTACCCTGACGGAAGTTAGCTACTTCACGCGCTTTACGCTCATCAGCAACAACGATGAACTCTTCACCAGCTTCTGGCGTTCCGTCAAGACCAAGAATCTCAACTGGAATAGATGGACCAGCAGAATCAATCGTCTTACCAGTTTCATCCAACAAAGCACGAACACGACCCATTTGAAGACCAGCCAACACGATGTCGCCTTTCTTCAAAGTACCGTTCTGAACGAGCAAAGTTGCAACTGAACCACGACCGCGATCAAGGCGAGCTTCAACAACAACACCTTTAGCCGGTGCGCTAGGAACAGCCGTCAACTCTAATACTTCAGCCTGAAGAAGAACCGCTTCTAAAAGCGCTTCTATACCTTCACCAGATTTTGCAGATACGCCAACAAACTGGATGTCACCACCCCATTCTTCTGGCACAACTTCTTGCGCTACCAATTCATTTTTAACACGATCGATATCAGCGCCTTCTTTGTCGATCTTAGTCATGGCAACAACAATTGGCACACCGGCAGCACGCGCGTGTTGGATCGCCTCGATTGTTTGCGGCATTACACCATCATCAGCAGCACAAACTAGAATAACAATGTCTGTCGCCTTGGCACCACGAGCACGCATAGAGGTAAACGCAGCGTGTCCAGGTGTATCCAAGAAGCTGATCATGCCATGTGGTGTTTCAACATGGTAAGCACCAATGTGCTGGGTAATACCGCCAGACTCACCCGCAGCAACACGAGTTGTACGAATGTAATCAAGCAATGATGTTTTACCATGGTCAACGTGACCCATTACGGTAACTACTGGTGCACGTTTAATTGCTTCACCTTGGTAGTCAATGGCTTCAATCATGTCGTTTTCGACAGCATTTTCATCGATAAACTTAACAGTATGGCCCATTTCTTCAACAACTAAAGTCGCTGTATCACGGTCAATTGTCTGGTTAATAGTCGCCATAGCGCCCATTTTAAACATGATCTTAATAACTTCAGCGCCTTTCACTGCCATTTTTTCAGCAAGATCAGCCACTGTAATACTTTCTGGCAATGCCACTTCATGGATCATTTTAGCCGTAGGCTTTTGGAAACCATGTTCTTGTTTAGATGGCTTCTTATTCTTACGACCCAATTTACCACGACGAGTAAATTCATCTTCATCATTCACATTAACGCGTGAAGTACGCTTATTGTCTGGGTTTACACGACCACGAGGTTTATCTTTATCTTTGTCGTTGTCATGTCTAACTGGACCCTTTTTGCCTTTAGGTGCAACAGTTGACTTCTTACTATCCATTGCTGGTTGAGACACTTTTTTCGACGCCTTAGGCTGCTTCGGTGATTCCACGGGTTCTGCCGCTCCTGTATCGGAAACATACTGCTCCGTTTCATTGACCGCGTCAGCATCCGCTACGACGTTTTTCACCGTTGCTTCTTGACGCGCTTTTTCTTCGGCTTCAGCCTTCGCTTTTGCCGCCTTCTCTTCTTCTTGCTTACGCTCTAACTCAAGACGAGCTTTTTCTTGCGCTAAACGCTCTTGCTCTTCAGCAAGACGCTTTGCTAACTCTTCTTGTTTCTGAGCTTCTTCATCATCACGCTTAACATAGGTACGTTTTTTCTTAACAGCAACATTAACGGCTTTTCCGCCATCACGAGACAAAGTACTTGTTGTCTTACGCTGCAAGGTAATACGCTGGCTATTATCACCTTCTTCACCATGTTGACGTTTTAAATAACTCAATAGAACTTGCTTTTCAACTTCAGAGACTTCTTGACTTGCACTCGTTTGAGGCAGGCCAGCGTCTTTCATCTGAGCTAGTAGCTTATCGACTGGCGTATTTACCAGCTCGGATAGTATCTTTACGGTTTGAACTGTCATTAAGTTCCCCCTTATGTACTCAGATTTTATTCAGATTCAGTAAACCAAGGTGCGCGAGCAGTCAAGATAAGACGACCTGCACGCTCTTCAGTCATACCTTCAACGTCAAGCAATTCATCAACTGATTGTTCAGCCAAATCTTCCATAGTAACAACACCCATAGAAGCAAGCACCAAAGCAAGGTGGTTATCCATTCCTTCCATCGCCAATAAGTCGGCAGCAGGTTTGGCATCATCTAATTGCTCTTCAGCTTGAAGCGCTTGGTTCAGCAAAGCTTCTTTTGCACGTGAACGTAGCTCGTTTACTAAATCTTCATCAAATCCATCGATGTCTAACATTTCTTCCATTGGGATATAAGCGACTTCTTCTAAAGAAGTGAATCCCTCATCAACCATCTGGATCGCCAAATCATCATCGATATCTAATCCATTAACGAAGATATCAATCAGCTTTTGCGATTCTTCTTGCTGCTTAGCTTCTGCATCTTCGCTGGTCATTACATTCAAAGACCAACCAGTCAGAGTAGACGCTAAACGAACATTTTGACCATTACGACCAATCGCTTGCGCTAAATTATCACTCTTAACCGCAACATCCATAGAATGCGCATCTTCATCAATGACAATAGAATCCACTTCTGCAGGTGCCATTGCGTTGATCACTAGCTGAGCTGGGTTATCATCCCAAAGTACGATATCTACACGTTCGCCATTCATCTCGTTAGAGACTGCTTGAACTCGCGCACCACGCATACCGACACAAGCACCGATTGGGTCAATACGGCGGTCATTTGTTTTAACGGCAATTTTGGCACGTAAACCAGGATCACGTGCAGCACCACGAATTTCGATAACTTCTTCAGCGATTTCTGGCACTTCAAGGCGGAACAACTCGATCATGAATGCTGGCGCGTTACGAGACAGAATTAATTGCGCACCACGGCTGTCATCGCGAATTTCAAGCAACAATGCACGGATACGGTCATTCATTCTGAAACTTTCACGAGCGATCAATTGATCTTTTGGTAATGACGCTTCCGCGTTTTCACCAAGATCAATAATCAAGCTATCACGAGTCACTTTTTTGACCTGACCATGAACAAGCTTGCCAACTTTTTCCGTGTACAACGCCACCATTTTAGCGCGCTCAGCTTCACGTACCTTTTGTACGATAACTTGTTTAGCTGTTTGGGCAGCAATACGACCAAATACTTCAGACTCAACTTCTTCTTCGTAAATCTCGCCAATAGGCACACCAAGATTTTGTTCTTCAGAATCATCAATTGTTAATTCGAATGCTGGAGCGGAATAATCTTCATCTGCAACAATATGCCATTGACGGTAAGTTTTGTAATCACCTGTACGCTGATCAATAGAGACGCGAATTAATGCGTCTTCTTCAAAACGGCGTTTGGCAGCACTAGCTAAAGCAATTTCAACGGCTTCGAAAATAACTTGTTTCGGAACATCTTTCTCGTTGGAAACGGCTTCCACTACCAAAAGAATTTCTTTGCTCATCCTTTTAGCCTCTCTTCAAGGTTAATTTTTAAAATTGTGGAACAACATTTGCCTTATCGATCAAATCGATAGGCAATAAGTATTCTTCTTGATCTACGCGAATAACAATATCTTCGCTTTCGATCCCCATTAGTTGCCCTTTAAACTTACGTCGCCCATCAAAAGGCACACGCAAGCGCAAAGAAACAATAGAACCGATATAAGCCTGATATTGAGCCAAACTGAATAAAGGCCGATCTAAACCTGGTGACGATACCTCTAGGTTGTACTCCCCAGTAATTGGGTCTTCAACATCTAGAATAGAACTAACTTGACGGCTAACTCGGGCGCAATCTTCTACGTCAATCCCTTTTTCAGCATCCGTTTCGATATAAATACGAAGCACAGAATCTTTACCTAAAGATAAATATTCCATCCCCCAAAACTCAAACCCTAAACCTTCAACGACTGGTCGAATAAGTTCTTCTAAAATCGTATATTTTGCTGACAATCGTTTTCTCCGAAAACCAATTTTGTAAAACGCAGAAACAAAAAACGGGCTCAAGGCCCATTTTCATTTATAAACAGTAACAGTACAGATAACAAAAAACCCCATATAGGGGTTCTCAGCACTCTGCTCAAATAAAACTGAGAGAGCATCCTTCATAAAGAAGGTCGTCAATCCTGACACTAAACACTAAGAACAAACTGGTGCGGATACCTAAACTAGGAAAACCATGAGAAGAATATCTTTTAAAAAGAAACTCAAATCTCGACAAACCAGATTGCTCTGCATCAATATTCCGACATCATACACAAAATACGACATCAATTCAAGATTGGTGCGGATGGGGGGACTCGAACCCCCACGAGCATAGCTCACCACCCCCTCAAGGTGGCGCGTCTACCAATTCCGCCACATCCGCAAAGCACTACACAGCTAACACAAACACTTTCAAAACCAGTATAACTAAATATTACTCAGTTACAGGTAGATCAGATGATGTTTTTTTCTTATCACCCAACTCTGGCAAACCTATAGTTTCTTCAACTTGAGGAGCTGAAGGAACAAAATCAAGCGCACCTGAAACACTTTTTGCCTGTTCACTGGCAAAAAAAGCCAGACCAAAACTAGTCAAAAAGAAAATCAATGCAAACACTGCGGTCATTTTCCCAAAGAAACTACCACCACCTTGACTCCCAAATACTGTCTGGGACGCACCACCACCAAAAGAGGCGCCAGCGTCCGCACCTTTGCCTTGCTGCAACAAAACCAACGCGATAATTACAACCGCCGCCAGTACATGCAAAACTAAAATTAGTGCTTCCATCAATTAACCTGCTGTTTTTACAATCGCGATAAATTCTTTTGCATCAAGAGATGCACCACCAACAAGAGCACCATCTACATCAGGCATTTGAAATAAAGCCGAGCTGGTTGATGCCTTAACACTTCCACCATATAGAATCTGCACTTTCTGAGAAACAGATTCCGATGTTTTGGCCAAAAAGGCCCGAATAGATTTATGAACATCTTGTGCTTGCTCTGCACTTGCAGACAAACCTGTCCCTATTGCCCATACCGGCTCATAAGCAATAACCATCTGCTCAAATGAAGCGATACCAACAACATCAACAACAGCCTGAAGTTGCTGTTCACATACTTCTAGCGTCTTGCCTGACTCTCGCTCAGCCAATGTTTCACCGATACATAACATTGGAGTCAAACCAAAATCTAAAACTGCTTTTACTTTAGAAGCTATAAGCTCATTTGTTTCACCATAAAGAGAACGTCTCTCTGAATGACCAAGCAACACATACTTAACCCCAAAGTCGCCCAACATAAAAGTAGATACTTCACCTGTAAAGGCACCTTTCACTTCTTGACTAACATTCTGCGCAGCTAAAACTATACCACTAGCAGATATCAATTCATCAACTTGCGACAAATAGGGAAAAGATGGAGCAACAACCACTTCAGAGCTAGAACCGTCCATCTCAAGCAAACCGTTAATCAGTGAAACAATAGACTCTTTCGAGCCATTCATTTTCCAGTTACCAGCTACTATTTTCTGACGAATCATATCCTAACCCCTAAATTCGAGGCGCCCATTCTATGGAATGGGCGCTTTGGTTTCAAGTATTTATTGTTATTCAATACATAAATTTCATTTTATGTATTTGCTTTAGCGGAAACTACAGAATTAACTTCTTCAACTAAATAATCAACAAGCTCATCTACAGTGTCATTATCTCGACCCTCGACCATAACTCGAATCAAAGGTTCAGTACCAGAAGCCCGAAGCAATACACGACCCAAGCCGTTCAAACGCTCATTTGCTACAGCAATTGCCTTCTGCAAAGCTGGCTCTTCATTTGGAATAAAACGCTTGGCCACACGGATATTTTTCAACTTTTGAGGGAATTTAACCAAGCCAACCAAGAGCTCATCAAGCGCCTTACCCTCTTCAACCATGGCACGAAGCACCTGAAGCGCAGCAATGATACCATCGCCTGTCGTAGTAATTGAGCGACATACAATATGCCCAGATGGCTCACCACCCAACACCCAACCATGCTGCATCAATTTTTCATTGACGTACCTATCTCCAACCGCAGCTCGACTAAAGCCAATACCCGTTTCAGAGAAAGCCAATTCCAAGCCAAAGTTACTCATCAGAGTACCAACAACACCACCGCTAAAACGCCCAGTACGCATAAGATGATTAGCGATAATATACAGAATATCATCACCATCGCGCACTACACCGTGACGATCAACTAATATCAAGCGGTCACCATCACCATCTAGCGCGATACCAAGATCTGCTTCTTCAGCTAAAACATTTTTACGCAACAACTCTGGCTTAGTCGCACCACTAAACTCATTAATATTCAATCCATCAGGATTAACACCAATCGATATAACTTCCGCACCCAGCTCGGAAAACACACGAGGGGCAACATGATAGGTAGCACCATCAGCACAATCAACAACGATTTTAAGACCGCTTAACTGCAAACCAATAGGAAACGTACCCTTACAATATTCAATGTAACGCCCTGCAGCATCATCAATACGCTTTGCACGCCCAATAAGACTAGATTCAACCACTACCATTGGCTGCTCAAGAAAATACTCAATGCGCTCTTCTATCTCATCAGAAATCTTTCCACCTTCGGCAGAAAAAAACTTAATACCATTGTCAGTATAAGGATTATGAGACGCACTAATAACAATGCCAGCACTCGCGCGGAATGTTCGAGTCAAATAAGCAATCGCAGGCGTTGGCATAGGGCCAACTAAACGCACATCCGCACCGGCCGCAACAATGCCAGACTCAAGCGCAGACTCAAACATGTAACCAGAAATACGAGTATCTTTACCTATCAGAATCTTCTTATCATTTTCCTTAAAAACTTGGCCAGCCGCCCAACCAAGCTTAAGCATAAACTCTGGCGTAATTGGCGTCGTACCGACTTTCCCACGAATTCCATCTGTACCAAAATACTTACGCATTAAATCTCTCTCTCAATACGAGACATTAACGCCAACATTTCAACATGCGGCCTAACATCATGAACTCTAAAAATACGAGCACCCTTCAAATAAGCAGAAGCATTTGCTCCCATAGTGCCATATAAGCGCTCTTCAACCGGCAAACCTAAAGCCTCTCCTATCATAGTCTTTCTCGAAAGACCGACAAGAACTTCAAACCCCAGACCTTTAAACACTTCAGTATGCTTCAGCAGCGATAAATTATGCGCCAGCGTTTTCCCAAACCCAATACCTGGGTCCAAAATAAGGCGAGACCGAGAAATACCAACCGACTCACACTCAATAACCCTAGACATCAAATAACTCAAAACGTCATCAACCACCGATACATAATCAGGTCGATCCTGCATTGTTTGCGGCACACCTTTCATATGCATCAAACAAATAGGCAAATCAGTTTCGGCAGCGGCCTGCAAAGCACCTTCACGCTCAAGCGCCCTAACATCATTTATAAACCCCATCCCTAAAAGAGCAGCCCCATGAATTACCTCCGTTGTACTAGTATCTACAGACACAACGATATCGAAGCGTTTTTTTATTGCTTCAACAATAGGCAACACACGATCCAGTTCTTGCTGAATAGAAACAGGCACGGCACCAGGACGAGTCGACTCACCACCAACATCTATAATGCTAGCGCCCTCTTGAATCATCTTTTCAGCCTGACGCAAAGCAGCATCTAATGAATTAAAAGCACCACCATCCGAAAACGAGTCAGGAGTAATATTTAGTATCCCCATTACATGAGGAAGGGACAAGTCTAGCGACTTGTCCCCAAAAGGCATTAACGACATGAAAAAACCATATCAAAAAATTAACAGTTCGACGCTATTCACCTGCTGGTTTAGGTGAAGCTTGACCAGAAGTAGAGTCAAGATCATCTGACTCTGCCTCACTTTCAGAAGAGCCATCACCAGATGAAGCAACAACTTCGTCATTCACTTTATCTGCATCATCACCTTTAGGAGTGTTAGCACTAGGATCAGACCAACCTTCAGGAGGAGATGGCTTTTTACCGTCCATAATCTCTTTGATTTGCTTAGCATCAATTGTCTCATACTGCATCAATGCTTCCGCCATAACATCTAGCTTAGGACGATTTTCAACCAATATCGTTGTCGCTTTTGAATAACAACGACTAATAATATCCTGAACCTCAGCATCTATAATCTTGCCAGTTTCAGGCGAGAAATAGTTTGCCTTACTTCCAGTTGGCCCAGAAATATAGCCACCATTATTATCATCCTCTTCATAGGCGAATGGACCAAGTTTTTCAGACAACCCCCATTTAGTTACCATGTTACGAGCAATACTTGTTGCGCGCTCAATATCATTTGAGGCACCGGTCGAAACACCATCAAAGCCATGAATCATTTCTTCAGCAATACGACCGCCATACAAACTACACACCTGACTTTCAAGACCACGCTTACTAATACTGTATTTATCTTCTTCAGGTAAATACATAGTGACACCTAGTGCACGACCACGAGGAATAATAGATACCTTATAAACTGGATCATGCTCAGGCATTAAATAACCAATAATAGTATGGCCAGCTTCATGGTAGGCAGTATTAAGCTTTTCTTTATCACTCATCACCATGGTTTTACGTTCAGCACCCATGAGGATTTTATCTTTTGCTAGCTCAAGCTGCTCCATATTTACCAATCGACGATTAGAACGAGCAGCAAACAATGCCGCTTCATTAACTAGGTTAGCCAAATCAGCACCAGAGAAACCAGGCGTACCACGGGCAATGTTCTTTGGTTCTACGTCATCATCACAAGGCACTTTACGCAAATGCACTTTTAGAATTTGTTCACGACCACGAATATCAGGTAAGCCTACTTGTACTTGACGGTCAAAACGACCAGGACGAAGCAAAGCTGGATCTAATACGTCCGGACGGTTTGTCGCAGCAATAACAATAATACCTTCATTACCCTCGAAACCATCCATTTCAACCAACAGTTGGTTTAATGTCTGTTCACGCTCATCGTTACCACCGCCCATACCGGAACCACGGTTACGACCAACAGCATCAATCTCATCGATAAAGATGATACATGGCGCATGCTTTTTCGCTTGCTCAAACATATCACGGACACGAGACGCCCCAACACCAACAAACATTTCAACAAAGTCAGAACCAGAAATAGTAAAGAACGGCACTTTTGCTTCGCCGGCAATTGCTTTAGCCAACAGAGTTTTACCTGTACCTGGAGGCCCACACATTAAGATACCACGAGGTATTTTACCGCCTAGGCGCTGAAACTTACTCGGCTCGCGAAGAAAATCCACCAATTCTGAGGTGTCTTCTTTTGCTTCGTCACAACCAGCAACATCTGCAAATGTTGTTTTAATCTGATCTTCAGGCAAAAGCCGTGCTTTGGATTTACCAAAAGACATTGGACCGCCCTTACCACCACCACCGCCTTGCATTTGGCGCATGAAGAACATGAAGATCGCAAGAATAAGAAGAATAGGAAAACTGGCAACTAATAGTTGAGTCCAAATACTTTGCTGTTCAGGCATACGCCCTTCAACAACAACATTATTGCTAAGCAAATCATCCATTATTTTTGGATCAGCTGCCGCAGGACGCACAGTATCAAAGGTGTCACCACTAGTTCGGCTGCCGCTAATGGTATAACCATCAACAACTACTTTCGCTATACGGCCATCTTGGACTTCTTTCACAAACTCGGAATAAGAAATTCGATTTGTGTCAGATGTCGTATTAAAATTATTAAACACAGTTAGTAGTACAGCAGCTATCACCAACCACAACAGTATATTTTTCAGCATATCGTTCAAGAGCACACCTCTTAACGGTTGTTTTAAATGTCTCTGGTAATCATACCAGAACATATCCCATTAACCTTTATATTGTCTTCCTAATAAGTAAACTTCGCGACTTCTTGCTCGCGATGCATCTGGTTTACGCGTCACAACAGATTCAAATTGAACCCGCATAGTTTTGAGGTATTCTTCAAACCCCTCACCTTGAAACACCTTCACCAGAAAATTTCCGCCTGGACGTAACACTTGAGCCGCCATATCCAAGGCAAGTTCTACAAGATACATAGCCTGAGGCTGATCAGAAGAACTGTTACCACTCATATTGGGGGCCATATCTGAAATTACAAGATCTGCTTTTTTATCTCCAATTTCAGCTAAGATTGCCTCGTATACTTCTTGCTCAGTAAAATCCCCCTGAACAAAACTTACACCAGGCAAAGGCGCCATTTCTAAAATATCAGAAGCAACAATCGTCCCGTGATCGCCCACCAACTTTGCTGCTACCTGAGACCAACCACCAGGAGCGGCACCAAGATCAACAACACGCATAGCTGGCTTAAACAACTTATCCTTGTCGTTAATCTCTATCAGCTTATAACTCGCTCTAGAGCGATAACCATCTTGTTGGGATTTTTTGACATACGGATCGTCAAAATGTTCCTTCATCCAATTATTACTACTTTTTGATCTTGCCACGTTTTCATCATACCTAAATCAGTCAATATTCCGCTATAATATCGCTTAACCTCTAAAGCCTCCAATAAAGAGGGTCAACTAATATGAGAAATTTTTACTATGAGCATTACAAACGCCCAAAAAAAGCAATATCGCCTAATCGGCCACGCACTTAATCCTGTGGTTATGATTGCGGGCAACGGTTTAACAGAAACCGTTCTCACTGAAATCGATCGTGCTCTTGAAGATCACGAGCTGATTAAAATACGCATCAGTATTACGGATCGCGAAGTTCGCACCGCATTGATTGAAGAAATCAATAAAATAATGAAGTCTGAAACCGTACAAACCATTGGTAAAGTAGCGCTTTTCTACCGTGCAGCCTTAAAACCAAATCCAAAGCTGTCCAACCTACTTCGTTAAAACAAAACTTAGAGATAGTCTTTTTTGTTTAAAAAACAGACTATCTCTAAACTCTTCAAAATTACGGCCGATACCTTTGACAGCTAACAAAGGAGTCGTACCATGCTATTTATAGAGGCGTTAAATAGAGCAAGCACTCAACCGAACGAGAAAAAGTTGATTTCTAGAGCCAAATATCGCCCTATAATCAGCAATAAAGACTCTGTCGACTTAAGTTCTGCTGCGCACCAAGTAAAGGAAATACATCTAGATAGCCAAAACAAATCACCACTCACTGCATCAACAAGCGTTTTTGCCAACCTTATTGAGCATGTATTGAGTCATCTTATAAACAGTAATGCGCATCTACATTCTCCGGAAGAACTTAATTTAGACACAAAAGACTGGAAACTCTTTCTACAAGTCCCTCCGATGACAAAAGAGAAGGACAACAAATCAGTAGAGTATGTTGCACCAGAAGTGTTACAGCGACCACCAGCCAAACAGCTAATATTCCATATCCCTGTAAAACCGTCTTACGGTATTCCTGTAGAGATGACCGTATTATTGTCGCCTCATAATGGCTCACCGGAAGCACCAAGCATTTTTTACACGTCCCCTAAAGAAAATTGGCTACCAGTATTACGCACACCCTATCCACCAGAATTTCTCGAGCAACAAATAACTCATTATCACATACTGCTTGATCAAGATGGCGAACCAGACCAACTGTCACCACTCTATACACACATAAATCAAAGTAGAGTAATGGGCGAAGACTCTTTTTCACCTCAAACTTTTGGCTTACGGATTTGGAGAGCAAAGAACAACACTTTAACACCTGTTGTTTTAGGAGATAGTCAGATTGGCTTATTGTTTGTTGGCCATTTCAAACCGATTGAAGGCAACCCAATTAGCGAAGAAGAAAGGGCCCGGCAGGCAAGCAACCTTTATACAAAGGCCTAAAGTCGCATTTCATGCAATAAAAAACCCTTCATACAATTCGCATGAAGGGTTTATTTCTTTATCGAAGAACTTAATTAATTTTTAAGGCTGAGAGCTAAACACTAAAGCTCGCACCACAACCACAGGTAGATGTGGCGTTAGGGTTTTGCACCACGAAGCGCGAGCCTTCTAAGTTTTCTTTATAGTCCACTTCCGATCCAACAAGATATTGGAAGCTTAACGGATCAACAACCAAAGTGACTCCGTTACGCTTTACTTCTGTATCGTCCTCTTGATGTTCTTCATCAAAAGTAAAACCATACTGAAAGCCGGAACAACCGCCCCCCGTCACATAAACACGCAACATGAGCCGATCATTTTCTTCTTCTTCAATTAAAGATTGCAGCTTTGCAGCTGCTGCGTCTGTAAATTCAATAGGATCAATCGATTCAACCATGCTCATTCCAATACCACTAAAACCATTTCGATAAATGAATTATCCACTTATCCGAGTAATTTAGTCAAGTATTGATCAATGTTCACGGGTTGAGTGGAATCGAACTTGGGGCCATTTTTCTTCTGCCATCATCAAATTCACTCGAGTTGGTGCCAAATACGTCAAATGACCGCCACCATCAATCGCTAAGTTGTCACGACACTTATTCTTAAATTCTTCAAATTTCTTAGCATCGTCACACTCCACCCAACGTGCCGAGTTGACGTTTACCGCTTCATAGATACATTCCACTTTGTATTCGTCTTTCAAACGGTACGCGACAACTTCATATTGCAGCTGACCAACTGCACCAACAATAAGTTCATTGTTGCGTTGAGGCATAAATAGCTGGGTAGAACCTTCTTCAGAAAGCTGCTGTAAACCTTTTTGCAAAGCTTTCATTTTCATCGGATCTTTTAAGCGTACACGGCGGAATAACTCAGGCGCAAAGTGAGGAATACCAGTGAACTTTAAATCTTCCCCTTCCGTGAAAGTATCACCTATCTGGATCGTGCCATGGTTATGCAAACCAATAATATCACCAGAGAAAGCTTCTTCAACACCCTCACGATCACCCGCTGTAAAAGACACCGCATCCGTCACTTTAATATCTTTACCAATACGGCAATGACGCATTTTCATACCACGATTATAAGTCCCTGAACACACTCGCATAAACGCAATACGGTCACGGTGT
Source organism: Marinomonas sp. ef1 (assembly GCF_002806845.1). Classification (NCBI taxonomy): domain Bacteria; kingdom Pseudomonadati; phylum Pseudomonadota; class Gammaproteobacteria; order Oceanospirillales; family Oceanospirillaceae; genus Marinomonas; species Marinomonas sp. ef1. The sequence continues at coordinate 57,677 of NZ_NHTT01000011.1, forward strand.
TTAGGGTCCATGTTGGCCTGAATTTTAAAAATAAAGCCGGAAAATTTTTCTTCCTTTGCTTCAACTTTGCGGGTATTAGTTTCGCGGTCAATAGGAGCTGGCGCCCATTCCACAAAGCCATCTAACATTTCACGAACACCAAAGTTAGAAAGTGCTGTACCAAAAAACACTGGCGTCAATTCACCAGCTAAATACGCATCAAGCTCGAATTCATGGCTCGCACCACGAACCAATTCGATTTCATCGACATAAGCAGCCCAATCATCACCAAGCAATTCTTTTGCCTTATCAGACTGTAGACCTTCGATTCGAATATCGTCCATCAAGGTATGGCCGCGACCACGAACAAATACATGAATCGTATCGGTATAAAGGTTATAAACACCTTTAAAGAAATCACTCATCCCAATCGGCCAAGTAATCGGTGCTGCAGCGATTTTTAGGACTTCTTCTACTTCATCTAACAATTCAATCGGATCGCGAATATCGCGGTCCATTTTGTTGATGAAAGTCAAAATAGGCGTATCACGTAAACGACAAACGTCCATCAACTTGATAGTACGGTCCTCTACACCTTTTGCTCCGTCGATGATCATCAACACAGAGTCAACCGCAGTAAGTGTTCGGTAAGTATCTTCCGAGAAGTCTTCGTGCCCAGGTGTATCAAGCAAGTTTACGATACGATCTTTGTATGGGAACTGCATCACAGAAGAGGTAATCGAGATACCACGCTGCTTCTCCATCGCCATCCAATCCGATGTCGCATGCTTATCACCTTTGCGGCCTTTTACAGAGCCAGCCGTTTGGATAAGCTGACCAAGCAGCAAAAGCTTTTCAGTGATGGTTGTTTTACCGGCGTCAGGGTGGGAGATGATAGCAAATGTGCGTCTATCGCTTACTTCATTAAGAAAATTCTGGTCTGCCATTAAAGTGTTCTTTTAGGTTATACGCGGGCTCTAAAACACTCGACATAAAAGCCAGTGCTCAACCCCGTTATGTTAATCGTGATTTCGTTGGCGACTATTTTCGCTGATCTCGGCTTTATAAACAATCAATGCCTATGGAATTAATCACTATTTAAACTTTCAGTCACTAACACCCTAAAATAACCATCCAATACAACCCACCGCAATGCACACAAACACAATCACCGAAAACATCAAAGGGCGAAGAGGGAAAAATCAACACCCCTTACAAATGATTTGCATTATTATTAACAACAGCAATAAAATAACCATCTCTCTGAGTATAAGTGCAAACACTCAAATACAGTTTTAATCACTTTCAAGCTTCGATTTAAAGAATGGTAGAGCCTTAAGAATGATAGAGTCTAAAGAACTGCAGTTTAGTATCGGTGACCGTTCACTATTAACAAACTTTTCAATGACCTTTGAGGCGGGAAAAATCTACGCTTTAGTTGGCCATAATGGGTCCGGCAAATCTACCCTTTTAAAACTACTTGCTCAGCAACAAAAACCAACAGCTGGCAACATTTTACTAAATCATCAGTCTATTGCTTCATGGTCTCAAAAAAAGTTTGCTCAGCAAGTGGCGTATCTTCCTCAACAAACACCGTCTACAGATAGCCTTTCTGGAAGAGATCTTGTCAGCTTTGGTCGCTATCCTTGGCATGGTTTACTCGGACGACTAAACAAAGAAGATCAACAATATATTGACGAGGCAATGGAACTAACAGATACAGCAGGCTATGCCGATCGGTTGGTTGACACCTTATCAGGGGGCGAGCGTCAGCGTTTATGGCTAGCCATGTTACTAACCCAACGGACACAATATCTCTTACTGGATGAGCCCCTTTCGGCACTGGATATCGCACACCAAGTTGACATGCTCAACCTCATCAAAAGTCTCAGTAAAAATCTCAATTTAGGCGTTATTATCGTTATCCACGACATTAATATGGCTGCGCGTTTTTGCGATCACATTGTGGCTCTCCACAGTGGTGAAATGATTGCTTCAGGCTCTGTAGACAGCATTTTTAATCAAGACCAATTGCAAAAAATCTATGGTATCAAGATGCATATATCTGAACATCCAGCCGGCTATCCAGTTGCTATGCCTTACTGATGGGAAAAGATTTTATAAAGATGAAACACTCAAAAATTTTAATCATATTTTTTGCTTTTTTTGCATCTAACATTCTTCACGCAGAACAAACAAAGCCACTTAGAGTAATGTCGATTGACTGGACTCAAACCGAAACCTTGATTGCTCTTGGCATAAAGCCTATTGCAATGGCGCAACAATCTGGTTACGAAGCTTGGGTTAAAGCTCCAGCCATTCCAAGCACAACTGCAGATGTAGGATTGAGAACACAACCAAATCTAGAAAGACTATCGGAGCTCAAGCCAGACAAAATTTTCATTTCACCTATGTTTACTTCACTTATTCCTAAGCTTTCCCATATCGCCCCTGTTACTAACATCACACTCTATAAGCAAGACAACATCTCTTGGGATGGTTTTAAGACCTTCACTCGTAGGCTTGGCGACGAGACAAATGCACAGGCAGAAGCAGAAACACTGATTTCCTCCTCAGAAAAAAAACTCGCCGATCTAGCGGGTCAAATAGCAAAAGACACACCACCACTACTGATGGTCCAATTTATGGACAGTAGGCATGTTCGAGTGTTTGGGGACAACAGTATGTACAAGGTTGCGGCGAATAATATTGGCTTAGAAAGCGCATGGAAAGAAGAAACCAATGCTTGGGGATTTTCGCTTGTGGGCATAGATAAGCTGATGAACATAAAAAGTCAAATCATCATAATTAAACCAATACCTGTTGGTGTTGAAGAAAACTTACAGCAAGATCTTTTTTGGCAATATTTAGTAAAACAATCAGGCCAACCCGCTTTGATAGTCGAGCCTGCATGGAGTTTTGGCGCTATCCCTTCCACCATTCGTTTTGCTGAATTACTCACCAACACTTTAAGCCATAAAGAGCAACAATAATGCGAGTTTTCCCTATTAGTTTTATCGCCATATTAACCGCCTGTGTTGCATTGTTTATGGGTTGGCAACTATCACTTAATGACTCTTTCTTACATAACCTAACCAGTTTATTACAGCCAAACTGGCTCTCTGATAACTCAATAAAGCTCCATTTAACCTGGTGGCCTCGCCTCTTTACTACCTTAATTTGTGGTGCGGCATTAGCGACCGCGGGACTTTTAATGCAGCAAGTATTAAGAAACCCATTAGCCTCACCAACCACCCTTGGCGTCGCAAGTGGTGCTAGCTTTAGCTTGATGATGGCCACACTCTATGCGCCATGGCTAATTGAACTATCGCACAGTTTAGTTGCAATGACCGGCGGTTTAATGGCCATGGGGATTGTTTTCGCACTTTCTTGGCGTCGTGCTCTTTCGCCTACAATTGTGGTTATCTCTGGACTAATTCTTAACCTTTACTTTGGCGCTTTCAGCTCTGTCCTACTCATAATGAACCAAGAAAAATTAGCAGGATTGATGATATGGGGAGCTGGATCATTAACACAAACAGGCTGGGGAAATGTTGCCTACTTGGCGCCTAGAATTTTTGCACTTATTCTTATCGCATTTCTCTTCGTCAAACCATTAACGCTCTTACAACTGTCTGAATCTGGCGCGAAAAGCCTTGGTGTCTCACTCGCTAAGTTGAGAGTTATTTGTCTAGGGCTTGCGGTGTTATTAACCTCTTTGGTAGTTGCCACCGTAGGTATAATAGGCTTCATTGGACTAGCAGCACCGGCCATTACACGCCTAATTGGCGTTCATAGATTACTACCAAAATTTCTCGTTTCTATGCTAATTGGTGCACTTTTATTAACCCTAACTGATTTGGCTATACAACGCTTACCTGGCCTTATGTCAATCATGATTCCAACTGGGGCAGCAACCGCCGCTCTCGGCGCTCCACTCATGTTGTGGCTACTACCAAAACTGGCAATGCGTAGCCAAACACATACTGAGACGATTTTAACTCGCCATAGCGAACAAGGACGATATCTCAGCAAATACACCATCTGGATTGCTCTTGGCATTGTTTTTACAGGACTGTTTATTTTTTCAAGTTTATCTATTGGAAATAATGGCTGGAGCTGGATATTCACTACTCACAACTGGTCTGTATTGGAATGGCGACTTCCTCGATTATTAGCCGCCATTTTAGCAGGTGCCATGTTGGCAACCGCCGGAACCATTATTCAACGCCTAAGTGGTAACCCTATGGCAAGTCCAGAAGTGATTGGCATCAGCTCTGGAACCGCACTCGGTGTGATAGTCGTACTATTTTCAGGCCTTAGTTCAAGCTTAACAGGGATGTATATTGGTGGCTTAATTGGCGCTCTATGTGCTGTGGGCTTAATCATATTACTTAACCGAAAATCCGGTTTCCAACCAGAAAAAGTACTATTAACGGGTGTTGCAATAACCGCATTAATGAGTGCGGTACAAAGCATTGTTTTGGCTGGTGGCGACCCAAGAAGCTATCAATTACTTGCCTGGTTAGCTGGCACGACATATTACGTTACGACTGACGCGCTCATTCCACTTACCACTGTGACAATAATCTTAATCGCGATTGGTTTTATCTGCCACCGTTGGCTGGATATTCTACCTTTAGGTGAAGCTAGCACACGCGCTTTAGGTATCAACGTCTCGCGATCAAGAATGCTGCTATTATTGCTAGTTTCAGGATTAACAGTCAGTGCAACATTAGTTGTCGGTCCACTTAGCTTCATCGGCCTAATGGCACCGCACTTGGCTCGTTTATTAGGATTTAGCCGAGCCAAAGAGCACTTGGTAGCCTCGATTATGGTTGGCAGTATGCTAATGCTTTTCTCTGATTGGCTTGGTCGTCAGATACTTTACCCTCAAGACATTCCAACGGGCATGGTCGCCTCTATTATCGGCGGACTCTATTTGATGTGGGGATTACGCCGACTTTAAAACATCTGATATAAAAAATTGAGAATAAACCACTCAATAAATGAGAATGATAATACAAATCACATTCTTTATAAATAGAGACGCTATGAACTTATTCCACCAGCTAGCCAACAATCAACTAAAAACACTATCTCTTGTCGTGTTACTTAGTATTGTTAGCGCATTACTTACTCTCGGTGTCATCGCATTTATCCAATACAAATTATTAAATGCAAATAACCTAACTCCAAATGTAATGTGGCAATTTTTATTGCTTTTAGTGATATTACTAGCCATAGCAACTTGGGCTCAAATTGCACTGCATAAATTAGGGCATCAATTTGTCTATCTAAAACGCTGCCAGCTCATCAAACAATTGATCAATACAGACATTGAGCAAGTCGATAATATTGGTAGTGCTCGCCTACTCGCCTCACTAAGTACTGATATCCGCAATGTCACTGTGGGATTTGTTCACCTTCCCCAGCTTATTTATGGCGTTGTACTGTCTATCGCAGCAATGGGCTATCTTGCCTTTTTATCGATTCCGCTCTTTGGTATCAGCTTACTCATACTTTCTCTTACAGGATTAATTGGCTTTAGTCTCGTGAGTAAAATCACCTTTTATATCAAGCAAGTTCGCGAATATGACGATAGATTATATAAGGATTATCAAGCAATTATTGACGGTCGCAAAGAGCTCACGCTCAACCCACATAAAGCAAAACGCTACTTTCATCAAGAGTTTGACCCCAATGCGCAACATTATCGCCACCAAATAACTCAAGCTGATACGTTTAATGGCTTTGCCGCCAACATTGCAAACACCTTAATTTTAGCTCTAGTTGGTTTGAATTATTACGCCGCACTAGGACTTGGTTGGGCCAGCGTTGAAGTCGCTTCATCCTTCGCTCTTGTAATTCTTTTTATGCGCGCCCCTTTAATGACGGCAATCGCTTCTTTACCTACCTTGATTACTGCGAATGTTTCAATCAAGAAACTCGAATCTTTGGCGCTTAATAAAAATACTGAGTTTATTCAACAACAAAAAGCACCTCACCCATTCAAAACACTAAGCCTGCAACAAGTCACTTATCAATATAAAACAGATTCATCAGATAAGGCATTCCAAGTTGGTCCAATCAACTTCTCCATTAAGCAAGGAGAGACCATCTTTATTGTTGGTGGTAATGGTAGCGGAAAGTCTACTTTTGCCCGCTTACTGACCGGTCTCTATCGCCCTCATTCTGGCAAAATACTTCTCAACGGTGACCCTGTTCAAGCAGAGCAATGGCCAATATATCGACTACAGTTTTCCGCTGTTTTTAGTGACTATTATCTTTTTCGTCAAATCGCCGATGGTCATGGCCATAACATTGACGATGCCACGATTAATGAATGGCTAACTCTCCTAGAAATGTCCCATAAAGTCTCACATCAAAAAGGGCATTTATCAGACACTCGTTACTCTCAAGGACAACGCAAGCGACTTGCATTACTCATGGCAGTAATGGAGCAACGTGGCTGCATTCTTCTTGACGAGTGGGCGGCCGACCAAGATCCAAGATTCAGAAAAATATTCTACCGAGAACTACTACCAAGATTAAAAGAACGAGGTGTCACCGTCATCGCGATAACTCATGACGACAAATACTTCGATGCTGCAGATCGAATTTTCAAAATGGATATGGGTGTCCTAACCGAGCTCAGCATTTCTGAACAGCAGCAAAACCACTCTATTTTTTCTCATATCATTTATTAGAAATGTAAAAATCCAACTTAAAAGAAAGGAGAGGACATGAAACAACGCTTTACACTAACCCCGCTGTCATTTGCTATTGCTTTGGCACTATCAACAAATATTGCCCATGCGGAAGAGATGGGAACACTTGTGGTAGAAGGTGATACAGAACAAAGTTCAACATCGAATAACTTTAACTATGTCAGCAAGGTTGCCCAAACAGCGACAAAAACAGACGAACAAATCACTAAGATTCCTCGCGCCGTTTCTGTGGTTACTAGAGAACAAATGGATGATCGAGCGCCGATCAGCATCTCTGACGCGCTACAATATACGCCAAGCATCCAAACCAACTTTTATGGTGAAGACAACAAACAAGATTGGTTTGTAATTCGCGGCTTTAAACAAGCCAACAACGGTCTATACCAAGACGGCACTCGCCTATATTCTTCCAGCTTTTATAGCTGGCAAATCGACCCTTTCATGCTAGAACGCATTGAGGTGTTACGAGGCCCGGCATCAACACTGAATGGCCAAACACCACCAGGCGGCGTCATTAATGTCATCAGTAAACGCGCTCAGCTTGAAGAAGATTTTGGCTCTGTTACAGGCACCATAGGTTCTAATGACCGCAAAGAAATTAACCTTGATGTCAATAAAGTCATCAATGACAAATTAGCTTTTCGCATGGTAGCAATCACCCGTGAAAATGGCACTAAGGTCGATGAGGTTGAAGCAAACCGAACACTACTTGCTCCTTCTTTAGCATGGAAAATAAGTGATGATACCAAACTGACTGTGCTAGCCAGCTACCAAAAAGACGACTCTGATCCCTATCTGCAATTTTTACCGATGGAAGGTACTCTAACATCCAATGCAAACGGTAAAATTAATTATGATACTGCTTTAGGAAACTCAGATTGGGAAACTTTCCAACGCGAACAAACCTCTGTGGGATATGAGCTAGAACATATCTTCAATGATAACTTAAGCTTCCAACAATCGGCTCGTTTTAGCCATATGGATATTAACTTACGTCAATTGTATTACGCAGCTTACGCTGCAGATTATGGTTTCAGTAGCACAAGAGACACTATTCTCCGTGGCGTCACTTATGAAGATGGCGACTCTGATGCCTTCAACATTGATAACCGTTTTATCTACAAGTTTGATGCAGGGAACACAAAACATACATTACTAACTGGTATTGATTACCAAAGTATCGATATAAATAGTAAATCTTACGCAGGAACTATTCTTGCGGCAGACGACGGTAACTTTCTATTTAATCCGTATAGTCCAAGTTATGGTAGCAGCATTTCACTATACAGCTATAATGGCACGTTAACGTCTGTGACAGATGCAGATCTACAAACCACAAAAACGAAGAATCGACAGCTTGGCTTTTATCTCCAAGATAAAGCCAACATCACAGACAAGTTCACAGTTATTGCTGGCGTACGCTACGATGATACCAGTAACGAAACCAACAACACTTCAACCAACAAAAAAACAGACATAGACCTCCATCAGTGGACAGGGAACTTAGGCGCTTCCTATCAGCTAGATAATGGCCTTGTTCCTTATGCTAATTACGCTCAGTCCTTCACCCCAATTATTGCTTTAGATGCAGATAACAATCCAGCAAAACCAGAAAAAGCAGACAGTTACGAAGTGGGTGTAAAATTCAAACCACAAAGTTTTGACGGGCAGTTTGGTATCGCGGCATATCAAGTCACTAAAGAAAATCTAAGCAGCGGATCCAGTGGTACAGCCAACTTCCGTCAGTTAGGAGAAGTACGTAATCGAGGCATTGAATTTGAAGCTGTTGCCAATCTAAACAGAGCGGTCACTTTAGTCGGAACATTGAGCTATGTCGATTCTGAAATAACCAAAGACACTAATAGTTCTAATGTAGGAAAAACACCGGCCCAAATCGCTAACAAACTAGCTTCTGTATGGGGTAACTACCGCTTTATTGACGGTATACTAGATGGTTTAAAAGTCGGTGCTGGAGTACGTTATATCGGTGAGACCTATGCGGATAACACTGAAACAAACAAAGTACCGTCTTACGCCCTTGTTGATGCCATGGCAAGTTATCAAGTTGATAATTACAAGTTCCAACTAGTGGCAAAGAACTTATTTGATAAAGAGTACATCGCTACTTGTGGTGATGGTTTCTGTTACTACGGTGATAGCCGCAACATCATGGCCAGCGTGACTTACGACTGGTAAGCGTTCTAATTGAAATGCTCTTCTAACTTTAAGAGCGCTTCTAACTTTAAGAGCGCTTCTAACTTTAAAAGCTTTTCAAATCTAAGAGCCTCAAATAATAATGTTCGAGGCTCTTTTTTTGATGAATTAACTAAATGCAAAAAGCCTCAGATACAGGCACTCCAGAAGCCCAATTATCCAGTCTAATATCCGACACAGGCAGATCTGTAGACCACGCAGCAGTAATCACGCCCCAATCAAAAGAAATACTTTGCAGACAATACTGATTGCCTTGCCAATTCAATGGATAAACCTGATCACTCAGTAAGCTAGGCAGGCAATTAATATGATTCAAATCATCTATCAAACCACTTCCACACGCTTTTAGTAGTGCTTCTTTCGCAGTCCAAAGCTTAAAGAAACCTTTGCTTCGATCATGACATCTATCAAGTTGCTGTATCTCATCTGAATGACAGACCATCTCAATCATTGACTCAAGATCATCCATTTCCCGAAAACACTCGATATCCACACCAACAGCACTTTTATCAGTAGATTCGACAAGAGCAACCGCAACTGAGCTGGTACTGTGACTAAGATTAAAGGCAATGCCTTCTTTTATAAAAGGCTTACCAGATGACGTTTGAGCGAAATACCATTCAGATGCTTTTCTAAATGGAAAGTAATGGCTCAAAATCCGTCGTTTAAAAGCATGCGCAAAAATATATTGCTCACGTAGGTGTTCAAATCGAAACATTGAGGCACGTTTTTTTTCACTGTCATCAAGAGTGCAATCTATAGGAAAAGCTTTTTTACTAAATGCGATCGTCAATACCACGCTACTTCCAAGGTTGTAATCCATCCTCTTGATTCCATTCAAAAGTATAATCCACAAAGGATTTTCGTTTAGCCAGAGAAGTACGCTTTGGCGTACCTAAGGAAATAACCCCAAGCACTTGGTCTTCCTCACCCATTTGCAACATTTGACGCAAAGCATCATCCGTTTCTTGGCTATGCCAAATCCCACCAAACCCCATTGCGTGAGCAGCTAATAATATGTGTTCGCAGGCGGCGGCTCCTGCCAACTGTTGATCCAATACCGAAACACTCGTGTCTTGATTTATAGCGGAATAGACACAAATCATCATTGGCGTATTAATGATCTCTTCAATAAAACGCTGGAAATACTCTTCATTTTCCACTTCGCCATCGTAAATGGAACGAAGCAAGCCCTCCAGATCTCTCATACCTTGTCCCTGGATCACCACGAATCGCCAAGGTTTTAAATTACCATGATCAGGAACCGTCATCGCAGTCTGTAAAATTTGCGCTAATTCAGCTCTATTTGGTGCCGGTTGTAAAAGACTGCCCCGTGAATAAGAACGACGCGTCATCAATGCATCAATAGCATCCATTTTCTATTTGTTCCTTCTATAAAGCATATCAAGTCATGCAAAGTTAGATGTCATAAAACACGCTAATAATAACACGCTAAGATGAGATTGATTCCTAAAAACTTAAGATGGTAACAAAAGATAGTAAAAGCTTGTGATGGGACATTTTTGTCCTCAATATAGGCTAAAACCTAGCGATTATAAGGCCTTAAAGTTGGCATCAATCTTTCATTAGGTTATTCAATTATAAAAATAATAGGATATAAATTAATGGGCATTCCTACGCTTTTTTGGCTTCGCAATATTGGTATTGGCGGCAGGCTGTTTTTAGCCTTTGTGTTGATATCTTCTATCACGATTGTTGCAAGCGGTTTGGCGACAAACACTTATTTACAGCTTAGTGATCGTCTTCTTCTACTCAAATATCAGGACATTCCAGGTTTAGATGCAGCCGCTCGACTAAACGATAAAAGTCGTCAAATTGTCGCCACGGCACCACTACTCGTTACCAGTGACGCTTCCATTTCCAGAGAAAAAACCATGAACGAGCTGAGTGCCGCCATCAGTGATATGGATTCTCTCATGCGCAATCTGCCGGACTACAACCGATATTTTCTTGAGCTAATTACACAAATTCAAAACAGCCTGACACTATTGAATCAAAGCGTTGAACGCCGTGAGGTAATAAGAAGCGAACTGGCTACACAGTCATTGCTAATTTTCCCTTTATTTCAGGATCTCATTTTTCAAGTGGATCAATTGGATCGTTCAGCTGAATTAGAGCAGGTCATTAGTCGGCTGTATTATTTTTCAGGCTTAATTGAAAAAGTCAGCAATGATGCCTCTTTTAATGAATTAGACTATACATTTTTACGACTTGAAAAGTTAGGTTCAGAGATTGCCCAATACCTTACCTTATTACCACAAGTACCACTGCCATTACGCCAATCATTGCTCGATTTACTCACCATGAGCTCTCGACAAGGCGAGCTGTTCCAACTCAAGAACGAAGAGCTGGACTTGCTCTATCAACAGAGTTTTCTTTTAGAAAACAGCCAGCAGCACATTCAACAGTTAGCAGCACAAATCAATCAATATACGAACTATACCAATACCAGTATTCGTGGCTCCCTTGAAGGCGCCATCAAATCCATCAACAATAGTATTCGTAATATTCTATTGTTGTCCCTCATCAGCCTAAGTGTTGCTTGTGCTATTTCTTGGTTTTACGTACGCCGCAATGTATTACAACGCATCATCGAGCTGCAAAGAAACATGCGTGCCATCGCCAGCTCTCAACTAGACACAAAAATACGTATTGTCGGCCATGACGAAGTCTCTAGCATGGCTAGAGACTTACAATACTTCCAGCAAACGGCGATAGAAGTAGAGAAAACCAATCAAGCTCTCGCCGCTGAAATAGAAGAAAGAGTCGCCGCTGAAGCGCAATTAAAAGCCGCGCAAAACGAATTAGTCCAAGCAGGAAAACTCGCTGCACTAGGGCAGCTTGGCGTTGGAATCACCCATGAAATAAACCAACCTTTGACCGCTATTGCCAGTCATTTGCACACTGCTGGGCGACATATGGAAAAAGACCAAGTGGATAAAGCGCAAAATAGCTTAGATAAAATTGGTCTGCTTCTCACGAAGATCACGCGAATTACCAAACACCTCAAAGCCTTCGCTCGCGTTGCCGGCACAGAACTGACGCCTGTTTGCTTAGACGCCGTTGTTCAAGATGCTATCGAACTAATGTCTAGCCAGATCATCGACCAGCATTGTACGCTTGATTATCAGACAAACTCAGCGTCATTTTATGTGCTCGCTGAACCGATTCGCCTAGAGCAAGTCATGGTGAACCTTATTAGCAACGCTGTTGATGCCTTATCAAGTGCGCCAGTAAAACAGCTGTCCATCAAAGTCTATGAACTCGACGACAAGATAATGATTGATGTCAGTGATACAGGAATCGGTATTGAAGAAAGCCAATTAGAACAAATTTTCGACCCGTTTTTTACTCAAAAAGAAGTCGGTCAAGGACTCGGTCTAGGCTTATCCATTAGTTACAACATAGTTCAAGATTTTGGCGGCCAAATTAGAGTGTCATCGACACCAGAAGCAGGCAGCCGCTTTACCTTAGAATTAAAAAAGGCAGAAAAATAAATGCTTAATACAATAAAAATAGTCATTATCGACGATGATCAAACCATCATTGAAGCATTAACCGAAATGCTCGAACTCGAAGGTTTTCAAATAGAAAGCCATAGCAGAGCGGACAAAGCCATCGCCTTACTCGATAAAAATAGCGCAGCGGTGGTACTTAGTGATGTCAGAATGCCCAAAATGGATGGAATGAATTTACTGGCTCGCCTGCAACAATTAGACAATGAATTGCCCGTCATATTAATGAGCGGCCATGGCGACATACCTATGGCTATCGAAGCGATGAAAGAAGGCGCATACGACTTTCTAGAAAAACCCTTACAACCTGCTCAACTGATCAACCAACTGCAACGCGCCGCTGAAAAAAGACAACTGGTTTTAGAAAACCGAAAACTAAAACAAAACCTAGCTCAACAAACAGGCTTAGAAGCCTTTATCATTGGCGAATCGGCTGCCATAAAGAACATTCGCCAACATATATCCTCTTTAGCACAAGCAAACGTTGACACCATTATTTATGGCGAAACAGGCTGTGGCAAAGACGTGGTTGCCAGAGCTCTGCATCAATTCAGCCTACGCAACAAAGGCCGATTCATTGCCATTAACTGTGGCGGCATCAGCGAAAGCCTGATTGAAAGTGAGCTTTTTGGCCATGAAGCAGGCTCTTTTACTGGCGCCAATAAACGTCATATCGGCAAGATTGAAGCGGCCAATGGCGGCACGCTATTTTTAGATGAAATAGAAACCATGCCACTGCCGGTACAAATAAAACTATTGCGCGTGCTACAAGACAGAACCATTGAACGAGTTGGCAGCACTATGCCAATTCCCGTCGAACTCACGGTTATTGCGGCTAGTAAAGATAACCTTGCTCAACTAGGCGATGAAGGAAAATTTCGTAAAGACTTATTCTATCGACTGAACGTTGCTAGCCTGACCATTCCACCACTCAGAGATCGGCCAGAAGATATTCTGCCCCTGTTTCATCACTACGCACGAAAAGCCTCTGAGCATTTTTCTAGAGAGTTACCCAGCATCACACCTTCATATTTAGATTATTTGATCCAGCATCAATGGCCAGGCAACGTTCGAGAGCTAAAAAATTCAGCGGATCGATTTGTACTTGGCATTAGCGAAAATTCCCTCGCGTCGATTAAGCGCGAAGACGACATAAATGGTAGCTATGAAGAACGCATGGATCAATTCGAGCGTCACATCATTGAAGAAGGACTAAGAGCCACCAACGGCCTATTAAATGAAGCCGCCGAGCTACTGGATATGTCACGCAAGACCTTGTATCGAAAAATGAAAAAGCACCAACTAGACAAACAGCAATTTAAGGCATTAGAAGATGAAGGACAAGAATGACCCATTTTATATTTTCACATGAGACTAAAGCGTCCCAAAAAACACAAGAAACCCATAGAAAAAACCATTAACCATCTGTTTTTAAAAGATTTATCACTATTGGCATCAGCCTTGCTCTATATCAGTCAATCCTTCATAAGTGTTGGATTGACTCATCTCCGACAACGGAACCTCCCGACCGGTGATAACAATAAAAAATACATCACGAGGAAAACAATAATGCCTATTAAATTATTAACAGGTTTAGTGCTCTCTAGTTCATTACTATTAGGTGCCAGCACCGCCCTAGCCGATGATTGCAGCTACCGTGGCGTTCTGGACGATAAATTCTGTGACGAAAACTACGACTTAGTCGCTGACCTACCAAAAGATTCAAGCCAATGGCGTGATCCAAGTACCCTAGTCTTTACCTACACTCCGGTAGAAGATCCAGCGGTTTACAAAGACGCATTCAGTGATTTCCAAAAATACCTCAGTGAAGTCACTGGCAAAAAAGTGGTGTATTACACAGTTCACTCTAATGCGGCAGAAGTCGAAGCTCTGCGTTCTGGCCGATTACACATTGCTGGCTTCTCCACAGGACCTACTGGCTATGCTGTTAACTTAGGTGGTTTAGTACCAATCGCCGTAAAGGGTACAGAAGAAGAATTTCAAGGTTACAACCTAATTACCATAGTTCGCAAAGATAGCAGCATTACTAAAATGGCAGACTTAAAAGGCAAAGTCGTTGCTCATACATCTGCGTCATCAAACTCAGGTAACTTAGCGCCTCGCGCTATTTTCCCAGCATTGGGTTTAACACCCGATAAAGACTATGAAGTGAAATACTCAGGTAAGCACGATCAATCGGTAATGGGTGTTCTATCTGGTGACTATGATGCAGCGCCAGTTGCCTCAGATGTTTTCAAGCGCATGGTTGATGCGAAACGCGTGAGCAAAGATGATTTCCGTATCATTTATACTAGCCCTCGCTTCCCAACCTCGTCCTTTGGCTACGCTTATGATCTCAATCCTGAGTTGGTTGAAAAGATTAAAAAAGCCTTCTTCACTTTCCGTTTTCCACCAGAAATGCAAAAAACCTTTGGCGGAGCTGATCGCTTCTTCCCAATCACATACAAAGAAGATTGGCAAATCATCCGTGATATTGCTCACTCATCAGGTACTGCTTACACCAAAGCTGGGCTTAAACAGCTAGCCGAAGCGGATGCTGCTAAAGCTGCAGCAGACAAACGCAAAAAAGAAGCCGCCAGTAAAAGCCAATAAGCGGATATCCCTAATCGTTTAATTCATTTTAAAAGACTTACTTTAATAAAGACCAACAGCCTGAACTATCAGGTTGTTGGACCTCTTCGCCTGTAGGAAATCATCATGTCTGTCACTCAAAACACAGCTGAGCGTTCAAACTTTCTAGAAATTCGAAATTTAAAAAAAGAATACACCGCAGGAAATCCTATTTTAAAAGGGATAGACATTAACATCACAGAACCAGGCATCATCGCCATCATAGGGCCTTCTGGAACGGGTAAAAGTACCTTACTACGTTGTATCAACCGTTTAATTGATCCTACGGATGGGCAGATTTTATTTGATGATGCTGATCTTTGCTTAGCCAAAGGGGCTCAACTACGCAAGCTTCGCCGTCAAGTCGGTATGGTGTTCCAAGAATACAACCTTGTCGAACGCTTAACCGTTATTGAAAACGTCTTAACGGGTCGTCTAGGTTATATGTCAGCATGGCAGGCTTGGCGCAGAAAATTCAGCCAAGAAGACATTAATACTGCGTTTGAATTATTAGACGCCGTGGGCTTGACCGAACACGCTAAGAAACGCGCCGATAGCCTTTCTGGTGGTCAACGTCAGCGTGTGGGTATCGCCAGAGCTGTGATGCAAAATCCTAGAATTCTATTGGCTGACGAACCAACCTCTTCTCTCGATCCAAAAACTGCTGTGGAAATCATGGAGCTGCTTGAACGCTTCTCTGCAGAAAAGAACATTCCAGCTTTGGTCAATATTCATGACGTAAAACTGGCCAGTCGTTTTGCTAAACGGATGATCGGCATGAGCAATGGGGTTGTGGTTTACGACGGCCCACCAGAAGGCATTACCGACGAGCACCTAAAACAAATTTATGGAGGTGAATCATGGCTAGTATAAATTCTTCACAAAATAGAGAAAATCCATTTAAACAGAATTGGTTTGTTACTGCTATTTGGCTGCTAATCATCTGCTATGTGGCTTATTCTTTTAACGCTATGGGTCTAAGTTGGGAACGTTTTAACGAAGGCTTAGGGCACGCCAGCAACCTATTAGGTCGCATGGTTCCGCCTAACTTTAGTCGTTGGTCTTTGCTAATGAGCGGACTAATTGAAAGTCTTGAAATTGCAGTTATTTCAAGTATTTGCGGAATTTTTATCTCATTGTTTCTAGGACTATTCGCAGCTCGTAACATGATGCCAAACTGGATCAGTACACCTGTACGAACACTTATCGCACTTTGTCGTACTTTTCACCCTGTGATCATTGCGATCTTGTTTGTTAAGAGTGTGGGATTTGGTGCTTTGGCAGGGATTTTAACTCTAGTTGTCGCATCGGTTGGCTTTATAGCCAAACTCTTTGCTGAAGCCATAGAGGAAATTTCTCTTAAGCAAGTCGAAGCAATCCGCGCCACTGGCGCTGGCTTTACTAGCATCATTTTATTTTCCGTTATGCCGCAGGTGTTTTCTCGCTTTATTGGCTTCTCCACATATCAGCTCGATTCTAACTTGCGTAATTCCACCATGGTGGGGATTGTCGGCGCGGGCGGTTTAGGCGGTACATTATTCTCTGCGTTCCAGCGCTTTGATTACGATTTTGTCGCGGCCATCCTAATCATCATTATCGCTCTAATCATGTTTGGTGAGTTTCTATCAAACATCGTTCGAAGCATTTTTCGCTAGTTTGACCTAGGAGCCTATTTTTATGAACACAATAGATCATCACTGGCAGCGCTTTACGCTAAAACAAAAGCTATCTCGTTATGCTGTTTACCTTGTTCTCGTTATAGCGTTTGTACAATCCATTCAATCCGTCGAAGTCATCCCTGAGTTCTTACTGGATGCACCAGAACAAATGGCAGACATGTTTTCCCGGATGTGGCCCATTGATTTCGCGTACTATCCTGTTGCCGTACACGACGCTATGGTTGAGACGCTAAACATCGCCACGTTAGGTACGCTCATTACATTGATTTTTGCGATTCCGTTAGCATTAATGAATGCCAGCAACATTGTTAATTCAGCTTGGTGCCATTGGATATCTCGATTTTTCCTAGTGTCTTCTCGCTCGGTAAACTCACTGGTTTGGGCATTACTTTTTGTCTCCATCTTTGGCCCAGGCGTAATCGCCGGCGTATTAGCGATTGCCTTCCGCTCTATCGGCTTTGTCGGCAAGCTACTTGGCGAGGCGATCGAAGAAGTGAATATGGGTTCTATTGAGGCACTAAAAGCGACTGGCGCGTCTTGGATGTCTATTCTGCTGAAAGGCTATTGGCCTCAGGTGCTACCTGCTTTCTTTAGTATCGTCTTGTTCCGTTGGGACATTAATGTCCGAGAATCTGCAGTATTAGGCTTGGTGGGGGCTGGTGGCATCGGCGTGGTACTTGATGATTCGATGAATTTATTCCAATGGGATCGTGTTGCTATGTCCCTATTAGCTATTTTTATCATCGTTATCTTGGCTGAAATTGTCGTAGTGAATATTCGTAAACGCTTAATCTAAATTCATTATCTAATCTCAGTATTTTTATCATAAAAAAGGAGCCTAAATTGGCTCCTTTTTCATTCATAACCTTTTAACGAATTACTCAGCGTTTTCGTTACTAGATAAAGCCTCAGGACGCTTAGGGAAAATACGACGTACGATTACAAAGAATAAAGGCACGAAGAAAATTGCCAATACCGTAGCGGTTAATGTACCACCCACAATACCTGAACCAATTGAGATTCGGCTGTTTGCACCAGCACCAGAAGAAAGTGCCAACGGTAATGTACCCACCATAAATGCCATAGACGTCATGATAATCGGACGTAAACGCAAACGAGCGGCTTGGGCGGCGGCATCCCATACGTTCAGCCCTCGACGGTACGCCGCTTCTGCAAACTCAACGATCAAGATCGCATTTTTTGACGAAAGACCAATAGTTGTCAACAAGGCTACTTGGAAATAGACATCATTTTCTAGGCCGCGCAAATGAGCCGCCGCCGCCGAACCAATTACCCCAAGAGGAATAACCAAGATAACAGAAAACGGCACAGTCCAGCTTTCATACAAGGCAGCCAAACATAAGAACACCACCAAAATAGAAATTGCATAAAGGATCTGTGTTTGACCACTTGAGAGGCGTTCTTGATACGACAAACCACTCCAAGAGCCAGTAACACCGCCCGGCAAAGCATCAGCTATATTTTGTAATTCATCCATGGCAGCCCCAGAACTTACACCTGGGGCACCAGAACCCTGAATCTCATAAGAAGCCAAGCCATTAAAACGAGTTAAGCTTTTCGGTCCATACGTCCATTCACTCTTAGCAAAAGCAGAAAATGGCGTCATCGTATTATCATTACCGCGCACATACCAATGTTGTAGATCTTCAGGAGAAGAGCGATATTGAGCTTCGCCTTGCATATAAACCGTTTTAACGCGGCCACGGTCGATAAAGTCATTAATATAAGATCCTGCCCAAGCACTGCTCAAAGTCGAGCTGATATCTGACATAGACAAGCCCAAAGCTGACGCTTTTTCTTGGTCTATATCGATATGTAATTGTGGAGCTTCTGAATCCGAGCCTAAACGAACCCCAGTTAGCAACTGACTTGTATTGGCATTTTGCAGCAAGGCATTACGCATTTCGAGTAACGTTGCACGATCTGTATTCCCTGATGCTTGAAGCTGAAAAGTAAAGCCATTACTCTGACCCAGACCTTGAATAGATGGCGGTATCAAAGAAAAAATTCTCGCATCACGAATTCCCGCAAAAGCACCATATGAACGACCAACAATCGCACTAGCGCTATTAGCAGGACCAACACGCTCGCTCCAGTCTTTTAAAGCAACAAACGCCATACCAGCATTTTGCCCGCTACCCATGAAGTTAAAACCTGAAATGGTAAAAATATCTTCAACATTATCTTTTTCTTGATTCATGAAATAGCTTTCTACGTCACGCATTACCTTGTCAGTGCGTGACATAGCAGCACCTTCAGGCAGAGACACCATAACCATCACTCGGCCTTGATCTTCTGTTGGCAAGAAGCCTGACGGCAATGTGACCATCAAACCAGCTAGACCAGCAACAATAACACCATAGCCTAGCATCCAACGAATCGGTTTCTTAATAATGCTACTAACACTACCAAAATATTTATCCGTAGCGCGATCGAAATTACGGTTAAACCAACCACCCAAGCCTTTATTATTACCACCATGATTCGCTTTTAGCAGGGTCGCACAAAGCGCTGGAGTTAATGTCAATGCAACGATTACAGACAAGGTCATAGACGCTACGATGGTAATAGAAAATTGACGGTAAATAACCCCTGTTGAACCACTGAAGAAAGCCATTGGTAAAAACACCGCTGACAAAACAACCGCAATACCCACTAAGGCGCTGGTAATTTCTTTCATGGATTTGATTGTTGCCTCTTTTGGAGACAACTTATCTTCTTCCATAACCCGTTCTACGTTTTCCACCACTACGATAGCATCATCTACTAGCAGGCCAATGGACAGCACAACACCAAACATGGTTAAGGTATTTATCGAGAAGCCAAATATCTCCAGTACACCAAACGTACCCAAAAGCACAACAGGAACAGCAATCGCAGGAATTAACGTTGCGCGCCAATTCTGCAAAAAGATGAACATAACGATAACAACCAAGACGATGGCTTCAAAAAGGGTTTTCACTACCTCTTCGATTGATATGCGTATAAAAGCGGTATTATCTACAGGGAAGGATAGTTTATAGCCATCAGGTAGGGTTGAAGATAGTCCATTCAATACTTTCTTAACGGCTTCAGATGTTGATAGCGCATTAGCTCCAGGAGCTAGCATAACAGCCATGCCTGAGGCTGGGTGACCATTCAAACGTGGAATGTACCCGTAAGACTCACTACCCAACTCAACCTTCGCCACATCGCTCAAACGAACCGTGGCTCCGCTATCATCATACGCCAAGATAATGTCTCTAAACTGCTCTGCTGTCTGTAATTTAGACTGAGCAGTTACCGTCACATTCAACTCTTGACCCTTTATTATTGGGTAAGCACCTAAGCTACCTGCTGCCACTTGGGTATTTTGAGCATTGATAGCAGAAGATACGTTAGAAGGCATTAATTTATATGACGCAAGCTTCAATGGATCCAACCATATACGCATAGCGTACTCTGCGCCAAACACCTGAATACTACCTACCCCATCAACGCGAGAAACAGGGTCTTGCACACTAGAAACGAGAAAGTCGGAAATATCGTTTGCAGTATCCGTATCCGTTTCATCATAAATAGCCGCAACCATTAAGAAATCAGAATTCGACTTTCTAACAGTCACGCCATTTCTCTGTACTGATTCAGGTAAATTAGAGGTAATTTGTTGAATCTTATTTTGAACCTGCACTTGCGCAATATCAGCATCCGTACCCTGTTCGAAGGTTACATTGATGCTAGTACGACCACTTGAACTACTTGATGATGAGAAATACAACAAGCCGTCTAAACCAGTCAGTTGTTGCTCTAATATTTGCGTAACGCTGTTCTCAACCGTTTCAGCAGAAGCACCAGAATACGTAGCAGAAATACTGATAGTAGGCGGCGCCACATTAGGATATTGGGATATTGGCAAATTCAATATCGATGCCAAACCAGCTAGCATGATGGCGATAGAAATCACCCACGCAAAAACCGGACGATTTATAAAAAAATGAGCTAGCATAAATTAATTCCCTTGAGCCGAAGATGCATTAGCATTCTTTGCAACAATAGCGCCGCTTTTAGGGTCTCTTGTCATTTCAACTGGTACCACCTCAGCCCCCGCTTTCACTTTCAAGGAACCTTCAACAATCACTTTTTCACCAGCCTTAACACCTGAAAGCACCAACCACTGATTACCAATAGCACGTTCAACTGTTAAAATGCGGCTTTCAATTACATTATTTTGATTAACAACTAAAGCGATAGGATTACCTTTCACGTCGCGAGAAACACCCTGCTGTGGCACTAAAAGAGCCGCATTATGAGTTAACTCATGAATCAAACCACGTACAAACATACCTGGTAGCAAAAGATTATCTGGATTTGGAAATTCTGCGCGCAAAGTCACACTGCCAGTAGATTCATTAACACTAACTTCTCGCGCTTTTAAGTTACCTTCATATTGGTATTTAGTGCCGTCCTCAAGTATCAAAGACACGTTATTAGAACCTTTTACAACGTCATCTTGAGATAAGAAATTTCGTTGCTTAAGCTGATCTAAACTGGTTTGTGCTAAATCGACAAAGATAGGATCTAAAGAGCGAACTGTTGTCATCACTGTTGCTTGGCTACCTGTCACCAATGCACCAACAGTAACTTGAGAAATACCAATTCGACCATCTATCGGTGATTTAATCTTGGTATAACCTAGATTAATTTTGGTGTTTTCCAACGCAGCTTCAGAACCTTTTTGCTTAGCAATTGCTTCTAAATAAGCAACATGCGCGTCATCAAGATCTTGCTGAGAAACGTTATTCTGTTTACGCAATTGAGTGTAACGTTCATTTTTCAGTTGCGCAGACTTAAGGCTAGCATTCGCAGACTCTAAATCAGCTTGCGCTTGTTTATAAGAAGAAACATAAGTTGAATCATCCAATTCATAAAGTAAATCGCCAGTTTTTACATCCTGACCTTCCTCAAAAAAGCGCTTCTTAACTATTCCGCCAACTTGAGGACGAATTTCAGCGACCAAACTAGAAGTAGTTCGACCTGGCAGCTCAGTCATCAAGTCTGTTTTTTGAGGCTCAATAGTGACAACACCTACTTCTGCTTTAGGAGGGGCTGATGGTGCAGCCGCTGACTTAGGGGCCTCCTCCTGACAGCCAACCAGCAACAAAACAAGTAACGCACTTGAAGCATATTTAAATTTAGACAACATTGAGGAGACTTCCTTTCGAAATATTGAGAATGATCATTCACAGGCACTATAATATAAGCAATCTACCTAATATATGACAAATCGTGCAAATAAATGAGAACTATTAAATTACCATGTAAAAGCGATCTACGAAAACAATGCATTATTGATGCCACAGAACAACACGTTCTTATTAAAGGCTTTCATAAGGCAAGTATGAGTGAGATTGCAAAAACGGCAGGGTTGAGTGTCGGCCAAATTTACCGCTACTATGCCCATAAAGATGACATTATTTGTGCATTAGTTGAACAGCTTACACAAAAAAGATTACAGTTTATGGCGTCTTTTTTAGATAAAAAAGACTGGCTAGAGCGACACTTTTCTGAAGAAAATCAAGAAACTCATAATATGAGAATAATGCATACTGAGATTCAAGCGGAAGCAACACGTAATCCAGTTATCGCCAAAATCTACAAAGAATCTCATATTCGATTACAAAATCGCGCTGTCGTTATTCTAATGTCACGCTATCCGACTATTACAGAAAGGGAAGCCATTGCCCGTATTGAAATGCTGGTCACTTTAACAGAAGGATTACTCGTTCGCTGGGATTTTCAAACGAGGCCCTTTACTAAAGAAATGCACCAAATTTATAGACAAACATTAGACACTATTTTGCCTGATGTAATTTAATCAAAAAGATTTAACTGGTTTGAAAATCGCCCTAATTTGAGACCAGCGGCTCACTAACATAGCAATAAAAATCAAAAAACAGCCAAAGACTTGACCTGAAGCCATGGTCTCACTAAACCAAAAAACAGCAAAAATAGCCGTCCAAACTGGCTCCAGGTTCATAATCACTGCGGCATGACTCACTGGAGTCAAACTCATCCCATAGGTTTGTAATAGGAAACGTAAACTACTTGCCACCAAAGTACTAACTAAAAACCATCCAGCCACTGCAATACTAATACTGTGCGGAAGCGTTTCTGTTAACAGAGAAAGGAAAAGTAAAAAACACCCAGCTACACTCAATTGAATGGCAGTTAATACTAGAGCATGCATGCGCATTGAAAAGCGAGATAATAAGTTTAATTGGAATGCTGAGCCTAAAGCGGCCCCCAAAAAATACAAGTGCGAAAACTCAAAATTCAGCCCATCGTTCAACGCTAAAAAGCCCAAACCAACAACCGCAATAGGTAAAGCAATCCAAATACTTAACGGCGGCCTAGCACCAAATAGAAAACGAGCAACCACTGGAACGAGTACAACACCAAGACTAGTGATAAAAGCTCCCACCCCTAAGTTTGAGCCTTGATCCAATCCAGTTACCCAAAACATCATGGTGATGCCCATTACCAAACCAACCAAACTCGCTTGCTTAACGTTTTGCCAATCTAAACCGCGAAAATACTTTTGCCCTGCAAGAAACAATACAAAGCCAGCAACAATAAAACGCACGCCCATAAAAAAAAGTGGAGGTAATCCTGCTAGCGCTTCTTTTGAAAAAATCCAACCGAAGCCTGCCAGAACAGTAACAAACACCAGTATCAGTTCGGCCTTTAAATGTGATCCTTGCTTCAAGAATAGTCCTTATTAAAAAAGCTTACTAAATAAAGTTCAAAACATTAAACTAGGGAGCAACAAGCCTGCGCTCCTAGTGATTAGCTACTAAAAGGGCAGGCTTTTCTATGAATAATTTGCTTCTGTTAAGGCCTACTTCGCACCTTTTGGCCAAGCAATAAAAATAGAAATCAAAGCAGCAACAGCCAACATCCAGCTATACTGAACATAACCCACAAGCTCTAATGGCGACACTTTAGCCAAAGAAGACGCCAATAAAATTTGCGCACCATATGGCAATACACCCTGTACCACACATGAGAAAATATCTAACAAGCTGGCACTGCGCTTCGGATCAACATTGTAGCGTTCAGCAATATTTTTTGCGACAGAGCCATTAATTAAAATAGACACCGTGTTATTAGCAGTACATAAATTAGTTAAGGCTACTGCAGCGCTGATACTCAACTCGCCCGCGCGCGTTGATCCCGCTTTTGCACCCAACGCTTTACTAATACGTTCGATAGCACCAACCAGCCACTCCAGACCACCTTGAGCTTTCATTAGTGCAGCAAGGCCACCGATCAACAAAGAAAGAATCAAAATTTCCTGCATCCCTGTGTAACCAGCATAAATATCAGAAGACCAAGACGCCACCGAGTAATCAGGCTGCATAGTCAAACCAATCACACCCGCTAAAACAATACCGCTGAACAACACTAGCATTACGTTAACACCAGCGACAGCCAAGCCCAAGACGACAACGTAAGGCAAAACGCGAATCAGCTCATAGTCTTTAATATCTGTAATGTGCGCATCGCTGCTCTGGAAAAACAACCAAACTAAAGTAACCAATGCCGCAGGCAAAGCAATTTTGAAGTTCATGCGGAATTTATCACGCATGTCACAACCCTGAGTTCGTGTCGCGGCAATTGTGGTGTCAGAAATAATCGATAAATTATCGCCAAACATAGCACCACCAATGACGGTACCAACTGTCAACAACAAAGATAAATCCGCGGCTTCAGCAACGCCAATAGCGATCGGAGCAATGGCTGCAATAGTTCCCATCGACGTTCCCATGGAAGTAGCAACAAATGCAGTAATAACAAATAAACCTGGCAATAAAAGCGAAGCTGGCACCACACTCAGGCCAAAGTTAACGGTCGCATCAACACCACCAACACTTTTAGCCACACTAGCAAAAGCACCAGCCAGCAAATAAATCAATACCATGGTGACGATAGTGTTATCACCCACGCCCTCAATAAAGGTTTCGATGCGCTTATTAAAATGTCCTTTGCCTAATAAAATTGCCAAGGCAATAGCAGGCAAAATAGCAACAGGGGCAGAGATCTGATAGAAGGCAAAGTCCACACCTTCGGACTGATACCAAAGGCCACTGCCAACAAAAAGAACAAGGAAAAGTAACAATGGCAACAATGCCAAAGGAGATTTAGAAGTCATATCGTCTGAGGATTCCAGATTGAGTTAACCCTGCAACTTGTGGTTTTAGGGAAGAAAGGCCCGAATGATAGTAAAAAGTAATACATAGAACCAATAATAAATCGCGATGTCGTTGCCACAAAACGTTATAACAAAAAATACACATAAGTCTAATCATTATACAAAATAGATATAAACGATGTTAGGCCAATAAAAAACCCAGCTATTAAAGCTACCACAATCTGGCAACTTCAATACTGAGCTTTGTTGTAACTTATTAAAGACAGCTCTCTATAAAACAGCTAATAGATAAAGAGGACTGTAAAGAAAGTTACTTTTTAAGTTTATAAGCAACCACATAATCGCCGATGGTTGTACCAATGGAACCATGTCCACCTGCTACCTGAACGACCATTTGCTCACCTTTACTATTTAAGTAAGTCATTGGTGTGGCTTGACCACCTGCAGGCAAACGACCTTTCCACAACTCTTCACCAGTAGACATGTCGTAAGCTCGCAAATAGTTATCAACAGACGCGGCCATGAAAACAACACCGCCATCCGTAATCACTGGACCACCAATACCTGGCATGCCCATTTTTATTGGCAATTTAAATGGTGTCATATCTTCAATAGTGCCGTTTTTATGCTTCCAAACGGTTTTGCCTGTTTTAAGATCGGCACCAGCCACATAACCCCATGGTGGTTGCTGACAAGGAACACCTAAAGGAGATAAGAAAGGCTTCAACTGCACCGCATACTCAGCACCTTCATTAGAATTAACACCCTGCTCGCCTTTATTGGCGTTAGTCAAATCTGCACCTTCTCGTGGCACCAGAGTAGAAGTAAAAGCAAGATACAAAGGCATACCAAACATTTGTTGGCGTTTTGGATCGACAGCAATGCTACCCCAGTTGAATACCCCGAAGTTCCCAGGATAAACAATAGAGCCTTGCTCTGATGGTGGTGTGTAGCGACCTTCATAGCGTAATTGCTTAAATTGAATTCGACACATTAGTTGATCCAATGGTGTCGCGCCCCACATATCTGCTTCCGTTAACTTAGCAGGCTTAAAGGAAAAAGCAGAAGTTGGTTGAGTTTTCGCCGCATAGTCACCAGGAATCGTACCCTGTGGCGCAAGTTCTTCGGTAATAGGAAAAATAGGCTCACCTGTTTTTCTATTTAACACGTACACATCACCTTGTTTGGTTGGGACCACCAAAGCAGGCTGTTTACCTGTTGGCGTATCTAAATCCAACAAAGCAGGTTGCGCTGGCGTGTCCATATCCCATAAATCATGATGAACAAACTGCTGCACCCAAGCGACCTGACCAGTTTCGAGGCTCAAAGCCACAACCGAAGTCGCATACTTTTCTTCCGCAGGAGTACGATACATACCTAACTGATCCGGTGTACGATTCCCCATAGGAAAATACGCCAAGCCAAGCTTTTCATCAGCACTGGCAACCGACCAACTATTTGGTGAACTTGTCGCGTAAGTTTCGTCTGGACCTATAGGCGTTGTGTCGTCTGGATGGCCGGAATCCCAGTTCCATTTCAACTCACCCGTTTTTACATCGTAAGCGCGAATCACGCCGGAAGGCGAATTCACATCGTAGTTATCATTCACTGACCCAGAGACAATGACCACGCCACCAGCCACTAATGGCGGCGACGTAGAATAATAATAACCAGACTGCTTAAACGGCATGTTGTGCATTAAGTCCAATTCGCCATTATCCGCAAAGTTAGCACAACGGGCACCCGTTGTTGGATCTATAGCTACTAAACGAGCATCAGACGTTGGTAAGAACAACTGAGCATCACACTGCATACTGGTTAAGCTTTCCGCCGGAGCCGACTCTTTTTGAATAGGTGGAAGCGGTGTTCCATTGGAAGGAGGTAAATAAGACACACCTCGACAGGTCTGGTGCTGACGCTGACTTTCTGCAGGCACTTTCGCATCATAAACCCATTGCTCTTCACCGGTATCCGCATCTAATGCCACAACCCAGTTATGTGGAGTACAGACATAAAGAGCATTACCGAGCTTCAAAGGCGTTGCTTCGTAAGTTGTTTCCCCCACATCTTTCGGGCCTTTTTTATCGCCTGTTTGATACTGCCAAGCAACTTGAAGCTGATCGGCATTATCCGGTGTAATTTGAGCCAATGGCGAGAATCGCTGACCTAAATTACTACGTCCGTAAGCGTTCCACTCACCCTGATTAACATCACCAGTATCGGCATCAGACATGGTCACTGACCGTGTCATTTTACCTTCAACAGTCGTAGGTGACGTCATAAACAAAGGAGAAATAGTAACTAAAGCGGTTGCTACCCAAACTGGCAATAACAAACGTCCACCACTGCGGCGCTTAAATAAAGCCAATAAAAGAAGAGGAACGGCGAGGATTAAGAAAAGCCCCATTCGCGTTGCGAGAGGCCACCAGCTTAAGCCCGACTCCATAATCGACCAGATTAAGGTTCCAATCAATAAAAGAGCATAAATAAGGTTGGCGATTTTATTGCGCTTTCTTAACAACAAAGCGACAGCGATAAAGGCAACGCCAGCAACAACATAGTAGAGGCTGCCATCAAGTGACACTAGCCAGCCACCACCCAACAGCAAAGCCAAACCAATGACTAAAAACAGTACCGAGAGAACAATCATATGACACAATCCCTTCGAGTTTAATTCGTTTGTTTAATTCATTTAATCTAGGAGTAAAGAAGTAAAACGACCGCAGAACAGCCATCACACCACCTATTTACCATAGATGATTACAGCTCAAAGGAAAAGTGTAGAGTATAAAATGACAAAATAGACTTTTTTCTTACATATTTATAAAGCAATACCCATGTCAATGCTCAATTCTTAGTCACATCATGGCCATACACTGCATCTAATTTAGACTGGATAACACTAGGAGCAAAGCGCCCAGCAGCTTGAAGTGCTTTTAATTTCATTCTGCCGAATACACCACCGTGCATGTGATATAAGCCAGCATTGGCTTTCGACATTAGCTGAATTTTAGTAGCACGAGGTTTACGCACTTGCTCATATTTAAGCAAAGCATCACTCAAGGCATAATTAGACAAACACTTAGCTAAAATATATCCGTCTTCAATCGCCATCGCGGCACCTTGCGCCATGAAAGGCAACATGGGATGACAAGCATCACCCAACAAAACCACTCGACCTTTGTGCCAGGTAGGCAGTTCATCGCGGCCATTTAACGCCCATAAAAACGTACTGCTCGCAGACTTGATTAACTCACTAACTTCAGGGTGCCAATCTGCAAAAGCGCGCTTTAACTCTTCGACATCACCTTCTTCACGCCATGACTCAGACCGCCAATCGCTGCGCTCTTCCACAGCTACGAAGTTCACGTAGTCGCCACCACGCAAATAATAACTCACGAAATGCCGACCAGGACCAGCCCAAACACAAGCATCAGGTTTAACATCAACAGTCAGATCATTGACAGGAATAACGCCACGCCATGCTACTTGCCCCATAAAATTTGGACGCTCTTGCCCTAACATTTGCTCGCGTACTTTTGAGCGAATGCCGTCCGCACCGATCAACAAATCTGCACTAAATTCACGACCATCTTCGAGCAATAAACAGACTTGCTTGAGCTCAGTGTTTTCGCGATAGTCAGTAACCACTGCGTTTAACACCATCTCAACACCAACTTGTGCACAGGCTGCAGCTAAAACCTGATGCAAATCCGCACGATGCAGATGCCAATAAGGCGCACCATAGCGAACTTCAGCTTGCTCGCCCAAAGAGGATTTAAGGTAGTACTCACCGCTTTTATAATCTCGAATCGCGGCGTATTGGGGAACAAAAGCCAACCCGCTCAGTTCAGCTTCCAAGCCAAGCTGTCGCAATACTTTTAAAGCATTAGGGCTTATTTGCAGGCCTGCGCCAACTTCACCAAGGCTCGCAGCTTGCTCACACACTACCACTCGAACACCTTGCTTAGCCAACGCTAGCGCAGCGCACAAACCGCCAATACCTGCACCAGCAATCACAACACAATTAACTTGCCCCACTCATCTTTCCTCTTTGTTAGCGATGCTTTTGCAATAATTAAAGGCGCCATAGTAGCGAATTCCGGCCTAAATAAAACCGACCTATGTCACTTATCATGGAACAAAAAATGTAAAAAAACTTTACAAATACTATGGCTCGATCCTTGCTTTATTCTCTCAGTAGTGCGAAAACACTATGCATAGCCTAGTAAATCAAGGTAATGATATGGCTAGGTTCCACCTTACAAAGTAAAGAAGTCTCCCCAATGTGGGGCGGATGCACAAAAAAAGCCCACAAATGTGTGCAAGTTTAAGGCACCCACCTCCGGCTTGATAAAGAGAACGAGGTATACATGGAAAAACTAACGAGCCATTATCAGTCATCTGATTTTTTTGACGAGTTAATAGATGACAAAGGCGCCCCAAGATCTCCGGCAAAACAACTCTTGGGATATTTGGACAGTCTTTCAGAAGACGAACTAGAAAAGAGGCGCCTCACCGCAGAAGCAACGATACAAGAAATGGGCATCAGCTTCACGGTCTACACAGAGGAAGGCAATATAGACAGAGCATGGCCCTTCGATATTGTCCCTAGAACCATAGAAGCCTCAGACTGGAAAATAGCTGAAGCAGGATTAAAACAACGTCTAACCGCTCTTAACCTTTTCATCAACGATCTCTACCACGACCAAAACGTCATCAAAGACGGCATCATCCCAGAACATATCATCAAAGATTCCAAAAATTTTAGACCAGAATGCGTTGGCGTATCACCAGCCTACGGCGTATGGGCGCATATTTGTGGTACCGATCTAGTACGAGATGAAAATGGCGACTTCTTTGTTTTAGAAGATAACTTACGCGTACCTTCTGGTGTGTCTTACATGTTGGAAAACCGCGCCATTACTAAGCGAGTTCTTCCAGAACTGTTTGAAAACGAATCAATCTTACCAATCGATTCTTACACCTCGCAATTGTTTGACACCTTGGCCTCTTTGTCGCCAAGAGATATAGAAAACCCTGAGATCGTAGTGTTAACACCGGGTATTTATAACTCCGCCTATTTTGAACACGCCTTCTTGGCACAACAAATGGGTGCTGAACTAGTTGAAGGCAGCGATCTATTTGTCGACAACGACGACTGCGTTTACATGAAAACTATTGATGGTCCAGAGCGCGTAGATGTAATCTATCGTCGCATTGACGATTTATTCATCGACCCAGAAGCGTTTGATCCTGAATCAGTCCTAGGTGTTGCTGGTCTAATGCGCGCATGGCGAGCAGGTAATGTCGCACTAGCAAATGCGCCGGGTGCAGGTGTTGCCGATGACAAAGTGGTTTACGCTTATGTCCCAGACATCATTCGTTATTACTTGAACGAAGAGCCGATCCTTAACAACGTCGAAACCTTCTTGTGCGATGACCCAGAGCAACGCGCCTACGTACTCGCCAACCTAGACAAACTGGTTGTTAAACCGGCCAACGAATCTGGCGGTTACGGTATGCTAGTCGGGCCTCATTCAACGAAGAAAGAACAAGCACTGTTTGCCGAGTTAATTACTAAAAATCCGCGTAATTACATTGCTCAACCAACGTTGAAATTATCCACCGCACCAACGCTTATATCCAAAGGTGTCTTAGAACCTCGTCACCTAGACCTTCGTCCATTTATCTTGCAAGCTAAGGAAACCTACGTCACCACTGGCGGCCTAACTCGCGTTGCCATGAAAAAAGGTTCCTTGGTCGTTAATTCGTCACAAGGTGGTGGTAGTAAAGACACTTGGATTGTTGAAACAAAGGGGCAGTAACCATGTTATCTAGAGTCGCAGAACGCTTATATTGGAGCGCACGGTATTTGGAACGCGTTGAAAACACAGCCCGCTTGGTCAGTGTTTATGACGACCTATTATTCGACCTTCCAAAAAACATCGAAGTATCTTGGTATAACTTAATCGAGATACTAAGTGGCGAAGAAATTTTCGAACAACGTTATAAAGTAAAAGACGAACGTAACGTAGTGAAGTTTCTTTTAGCCGATGACACAAACTCAAGCTCTATGCTGTCATCATTAAAAATGGTGCGGGAAAATATCCGGACCACTCGTGATGCGGTTCCTAAAGAAACATGGGAACTAATAAACGAACTAGATCTATACGCACAACAGAATATCAAGCAAGGGATTAACCGTTCAGAACGACATCTTTTCTTGAATACTATTATTGAAGGCTGCCAAAAAATCATCGGCCTCTTTGCTGGTGCAATGAGCCGTGATTCAGGCTGGCATTTCCTCATTATGGGACGTTATTTAGAACGTGCTGATATGGGAACACGTATTCTTGATGCGGCCGTGTCTTTAATGTTGAAATCTGAGCCAGAAGCAAGAATTCAACTTGGACAAGTGACTTGGTCAAAAGTATTAAAGTCTCAAAGTGCGTATTTGGATTATCGCCGCACCGTTAGAACGTCTATCAACGGAGCAAAGGCTACTACATTCTTGATGAATGACCTTTGTTTCCCACGATCTCTAGCTTACTGCCTAGGTCAAATAGGTGAAGCGGCGACAAAATTACCACGCGCCGGTTTAATTACCGCTAAGGTAGATAAACTTTTAGAATTTGATTACCCAATCAATAGTTCAGAAGATTTGGATGAAGACTTTCACAACCATCTCAATGATATACAGATTGCCATTATCGAAATAAATCACCAGATCACCGAAAACTGGTTTCATTTTCGGCAAGGAGACGCTGCATGACCATTAGAGTCGCAATACAGCACAAGACCACTTACGAGTTTGACCGTTTTATTAACGTAGCTCCTCACGTTTTAAGACTGCAACCGGCTGCGCACTCACGCACAAAAATTCATGCTTACTCGCTTAAAGTTTTGCCTGAAACGCATTTTATCAATGTGCAACAAGATCCGTTTGGAAATTTCCAAACTCGCTTAGTGTTTCCTGAAAAGACCAATAAGCTAGAGTTTTACGTGGAAGTTATCGCCGATATGACGGTAATCAACCCATTCGATTTCTTCGTTGAAAGCTACGCGGAAGAATATCCATTTGCCTACGATAAAGCGCTTAAGAAAGAGCTCGATCCTTACTTACAAGTAACTGAATCTTGCCCGTTATTGGACAAATGGCTATCTACGGTTGATCGTAAAAATACGCCGATTAACGATTTTCTCGTGGCGATCAATAGTCGCTTAGCAGCGGATATTGGTTACGGAATTCGTTTAGAGCCAGGCGTTCAGACTTGCGAAGAAACCCTGACCCTGAAAAAAGGTTCTTGTCGTGATACATCATGGTTACTGGTTCAAATACTACGTAGCCTTGGTCTAGCAGCACGTTTCGCGTCTGGTTATCTAGTACAACTAACGTCTGACGTGAAAGCGCTCGACGGCCCATCAGGCCCAGAAGAAGATTTCACCGACCTACACGCATGGTGTGAAGTATTTTTACCTGGCGCAGGCTGGGTTGGATTAGATCCAACTTCAGGCCTATTCGCCGGCGAAGGTCACATCCCTCTAGCTTGTACACCAGAGCCGGCTTCAGCAGCACCGATTACTGGCTTTGTTGACGAATGTGAATGTGAGTTTAGCTACAGCAATATTGTAACTCGTATCCATGAAGATCCGCGTGTGACAAAACCCTATGCAGAAGGCGAATGGGACACCATCAAAGCCTTAGGTTTTGCGGTTGACAAACAGCTTGAAGACGGCGACGTTCGTCTAACAATGGGTGGTGAGCCAACGTTTGTCTCCATCGACGACATGGATTCAGAGCAGTGGAATACCGGCGCATTGGGCGCAGAAAAGCTTAAACTAGCCAAAGACTTGCTGATTAAAATGAAGCAAGAATTCGGCGCTAACGGCCTACTTCATTATGGCCAAGGCAAATGGTATCCGGGCGAAGAAGTACCGCGCTGGGCACTGGGTTGTTTCTGGCGCACCGACGGCGA
Source organism: Marinomonas sp. ef1 (assembly GCF_002806845.1). Taxonomy (NCBI): domain Bacteria; kingdom Pseudomonadati; phylum Pseudomonadota; class Gammaproteobacteria; order Oceanospirillales; family Oceanospirillaceae; genus Marinomonas; species Marinomonas sp. ef1. The sequence continues at coordinate 90,638 of NZ_NHTT01000011.1, forward strand.
AGCGTTATGGAATGATCCGAAATATTTAGCGCGCGTAGACAAAGACTACAAACACACCATTAAAGATGCCCAAGCTTTTGGCGAATTATTGTGTGAAAAACTAGCATTGGATAAGCAATATCTACAAAGCACCTACGAAGACACTCTGTATTATTTATGGATGGAGCAATCGCTTCCTGCGGATGCCGATCCAACCAAAGCCGATTTAAAAGACGATTTAGAACGCCGTCGTCTAGCAAAACTGCTTAGCCGTGGTTTAAGCACCACAACTGGCTTCGTTTTGCCGTTAGAATTCGATACGGTAAACAATCGTTGGAATAGCTCCCTTTGGCCAATGCGCAGTGACGTTATTACCTTGATTCCGGGCGATAGCCCAATGGGTTATCGTTTGCCACTGAATTCTTTACCAGCGCAAGCCGAAGAAGATCGTATTCCCGAGCGTGATCCATTTGATCCTCGCCAACCTTTGGCGAACAAAAAAGACAACGCGGTATTAGAAAGCGTTGCCAAGCAGCATTTCGCTAAAAAACCAGCAGCACCTGCCTTAGCGCCAGAAAAAACGTTGAAAAACGTGATTCGCACTACCTTGTGTATCGAACCACGTGATGGCCGCTTGCATGTATTCATGCCGCCTATGACGCATCTTGAGCATTTTGTGAATGTTCTTGAGCATCTTGAAGCGGTTGCGAAAACCCTTGATAAACCTATCGTTGTCGAAGGTTACGAGCCACCAAAAGATCCGCGCTTGCAGAAATTCCTAATCACGCCAGATCCAGGTGTTATCGAGGTGAACATTCACCCTGCGGCAAGCTGGAAAGAATTGGTTCACAATACCGAAACTCTATATCACCAAGCCTACCTTTCTCGTCTAGGCGCAGAAAAATTCATGCTTGATGGTCGCCATACCGGCACAGGTGGTGGTAATCACGTAACGCTTGGAGGCCGTACACCAGCAGACAGTCCGCTGTTACGTCGCCCTGAGTTACTACAAAGTTTAGTAACCTTCTGGCAGCATCATCCAGGTTTATCTTATCTTTTCTCTGGCATGTTTATTGGCCCAACTAGCCAAGCACCACGTCCAGACGAAGGTCGCGACGAAGCCCTATATGAAATGGAAATCGCTTTCCAAAACATGCCGTCTGGTTTTGTTGAAGAACCTTGGTTAGTCGACCGCTTGATGCGTAACTTGCTAGTCGATATCACAGGTAACACGCATCGTTCTGAATTCTGTATTGATAAGCTTTACGCAGCTGGCAGCGCCAGCGGTAGACAAGGTTTATTGGAATTCCGTGGTTTTGAAATGCCACCGCATCCGCACATGTCTCTCGTGCAAATGCTGTTGTTGCGCTGCTTAGTTGCACGCTTCTGGAAAGAACCGTACAAAAAGCCTTTGGTTCGTTGGGGCACCAGCTTGCATGACAAATTCATGCTGCCACATTTTGTTTGGCAGGACGTTAAAGAAGTGGTCGAAGATCTTCAGCGCCATGGTTTCCCATTCAAACTAGAATGGTTAGCACCATTTGAAGAGTTCCGTTTCCCTCATTATGGTCGTCAAAAAATCGATGACATGGAAATTGAACTTCGTTGGGCAATTGAGCCTTGGCATGTTCTAGGTGAAGAAATCACCGGATCGGGTACTGCTCGCTACGTAGATTCTTCCGTCGAACGTTTGCAGGTAAAACTATCTGGCTTAACCGATGGACGTTATGTGCTTAGCTGTAATGGCCGTCGCGTGCCGATTCGTTCCACAGGTCGCAAAGGCGAATACGTTGGCGCGGTTCGCTACAAAGCTTGGGCGCCACCATCTGCCTTGCACCCAACACTAGGGACAGATACGCCACTAATATTTGATTTAATCGATACATGGAACGGCTTATCTGTGGGCGGTTGTACTTATCATGTGTCTCACCCAGGTGGACGTACGTATGACAATGTACCAGTCAATAGCAATGAAGCGGAAGCTCGCCGTGTGAACCGTTTCTGGGATCACGGCTTCACTCAAGGCACGCTATCTCCACCGCCAGCCTTCAGTGCATTGCGCTCTTTTTACCCGAATGGAGACGAGCCTCGTGCAATGTCACCACCAGCTGAAGAGCCAATGAATGAATATCCGCATACATTAGACCTAAGGAAGCAGTATAATGTTCTCTAATAATTAATTTTTTAGGCTCAAGCACATTATGCAACTTCAAACAGGTACTTTTATAACGTCGGTGATAGATGAGAAACCGACGTTATCTTCCGCCTATGATAAACCGATAAATGCTTATGATGAGGCCTTCACGGAAGATCGCCAACCGCGCGCACATTGGGAAGCACTGCTGCGTAACATAAGCAATCTTTCAGACGAGGAAATGCTCGACCGACAACGTCGTGCTCAGCGTATCCTTCGTGAAGACGGAGCTACCTATAATTTAACCAGCGACCCACTCACGCCAAGTGTTTGGTCGCTGGATCTTATTCCCAATATTATTCCGACCGATGAATGGCTTGAGATAGAGCAAGGTTTAGCTCAGCGCTCAAACTTATTCGATCTGATCTTAAAAGACCTCTATGGTCCGCAAGAACTGCTGAAAAACGGCATTATTCCTTCTGAGATTATTTTTAGCCATCCAGGATTTTTACGTCAATGCCACGGTGTTATGGTTCCCGGTGCTCATCAATTACTGCACCATGCGGTGGATCTAGTACGTGACCATGCGGGTCAATTCCAAGTCATTGGCGATCGTACCCAAGCTCCAAATGGCGCGGGCTACGCATTAGAAAACCGTACCGTGGTATCGCGTGTTATTCCGAACAGTTTCCGCGACAGTCAAGTGCGTCGTCTTGCAGGATTTTTCCAATCCTTCAAAAATATGCTGACGTCTCTTGCCAGTCAATGGACAGATACGCCACGTATCGTCATGCTGTCTCCCGGTGCTTACAGTAGCACCTATTTCGAACAAGCCTACTTATCAAACTATCTTGGCTTTCCATTAGTTCAAGGCAGCGATTTAACCGTACGTAATGGCGCGGTATGGATGAAATCTTTAAATGGCTTGGCACGTGTCGATGTTATTTTACGTCGTGTCGATGACGCCTACTGCGATCAAGCCGAACTAAGAGCCGACTCGTTCCTAGGAGTTCCAGGTTTATTAGAAGTAGTACGAGCAGGTAACGTCGTGCTTGCTAACCCATTAGGTAGCGGCATTTTAGAAGCGCCAGCATTAGTTAAATTTTTGCCTGCCATCAGTGAATTTTTGACAGGTAAACAACTAACTTTACCTTCTGTAGCAACCTGGTGGTGTGGTGATAAAGACGACTTAAATTATGTTATCGCCAATCTTAGTAACCTGATTATCAAGCCTGCGATTCGTAGCCATAGCAGCAACAGTATTTATGGTCACACGCTAAGCGAAAAGCAAAAACTTAATACCATAGAAAAAATCAAAAAAGCCCCGCATCTATATGCTGCGCAAAGTTATGTTCCAGGCTCTATGTCGCCTATTTGGTTAAATGGAAAAATACAAGCTAGGCCAAGCCTATTGCGAGCTTTCACCGTTGCTAACCCAACCGGCTACACCGTCATGCCTGGCGGTTTATCTCGTGCTGGCGAATCGACAAAAGATTCCATTGTCACCAATATGTCTAGCTCAAAAAGTAAAGACACTTGGATCATCGCCGCAGAGCCAGAAGCGCAAAGTAACTTAATTACTGATCAAGTTTTATTACAAGACGAAGCCTTACAAGCTAATTTACCAAGCCGAGTGGTAGAAAACTTATTTTGGATGGGGCGTTATGCTGAACGTGCAGAAATCAGTATGCGCTTGCTACGTACCATTTTTAAACAGATGAATGGTATTGACCCATTACCAGAAGAAAGCCGCCGTATGTTACTTGAAATGGCGTCTACGCAAACTGGCTGCTTGCCCGGCTTTATGGAAGCAGACGAAAAGCTCCTCGCCAACCCAGAAGCTGAACTCGTTTCTATCATAACTGATGGCAGCCGAGCGGGATCCGTCAAAGCTAACCTGCAAGCCATGTTAAGTTGTGGCGAGCAAGTGAAAGAAATGCTTTCTGCCGATACTCGTATCATCATCAATGAGCTGCGTGACCATATTCATGAGCTAGATCGTGCTTATACCAATGGTTTACCTTCTGCACCGGAAGAATCGTTAGACAGTCTTGTTACCTCTTTGTTGGCGCTGTCCGGTTTGAACCATGAAAGCATGTTACGCGGACTCGACTGGACGTTTCAAGAAATTGGCCGTCGTACCGAACGTGCATTGCAAACAGCAACCTTGTTACGCTCTGCGCTCACTACGCCACTATCATCTGGACCGCAACAGCAAATTCTAGAATCCGTTTTATTAAGCGTAGAAGCCCTTATTTCCTTCCGTCGCCGCTATCGTAATCGTGCTCGCGTTGCTTATGGATTGGATCTATTGATGATTGATGGTACTAATCCACGCTCTTTACTTTATCAAGTAGAGCAACTGCGTAAATACATCAGAGAACTGCCCAGAAATGAGACAACAACAGCTGGCCTAAGCCCTGAAAATAAAATCATTTTAAAATCGCTAAATGATATTCAGCTTGCCGATTTGGAAGAGCTTGCCAAAATTGATCCAGATAGCCAAAGCCGTCTAAAACTAGAGCAACTCATGACCGAGTTTTTAGCTCAACTTGAGCAATTCACCGTTCTCATTAGCGATAAGTATTTTGACCATACCGCTGGCCCGCAGTCTTTGACTGAAGCCATCAGAGGAACAAATGTATGAGGTACCGCGTTCGCCATATAACGGAATACACTTATGGAGCGCCAGTGAGCTTATGTTACAACATGGCTCACCTCCTACCGCGAGATACGCGCAATCAGCGCTGCTTGAATCAGAAAATACAAATCAATCCGCCACCAGTTTATCAAAACGATGGCGAAGATTATTTCGGTAATCAGACGTTTTATTTTTCGATTCAAGAAGCCCATAAAAAATTGGTGATTGATGTCACCACTGACTTTGAAATTTCACCATTGAATGTACTTCAATGGCAAATACAAAGCACGCTCACTTGTGGTCAATTACGCGCGCAACTAAGTAATCCAAATACACCTGAACTGCGCATGGCAAAAGAATATCTACTGGATTCTCCGCAAATACGTTGTTCAGAAGATTTAAAGGCCTATGCTCTAAGCACTTTTACAGATGACAAACCTGTCTTACAGGCAGCATTGGCTTTCACTCATAAGATCTTCACTGAATTCAAATTCGACCCAGCTAGTACAACCGTTGCGACGCCACTTGAGCAAGTACTAAAACAGCGCAGCGGTGTATGTCAGGATTTCGCTCATTTAGCCATTGGCTGTTTGCGTTCGGTTGGCATTCCAGCTCGTTATATGAGTGGCTACCTAGAAACCTTGCCCCCACCAGGACAAGAAAAATTGGTTGGTGCGGATGCCTCCCACGCATGGTTCGCGGTGTTTATCCCTGAATTAGGTTGGGTAGAATTTGATCCAACCAATGACCTAATGCCAAGCGATCAGCATATCGTCACTGCATGGGGTCGAGATTATGCTGACGTGACACCACTTCAAGGCGTTATTTTTGAAGGTGGCGGCTCTCAGCAACTTGCCGTTTCGGTAGATGTAAAACGAGTCTAACCAAATAGCTTGGTAAGATACGAATAAGTCTTTGCTCGACATAGTTTGCTCGACACATTAAGTCGATGCAAAGACGCTTTTACTGCGCTTTTTATTACAACCTCGGCCAGTACAATTATCATCCAAAAGCCATACTACATAGCATGTAGAGCCGATATAAGGTAAGCTTCGCGAAATTCTTGCATAACCTGACCTTTCAGCTTTGCACCTGCCTTTATAAAACATGAGAACATCTATGAGTTTCAACAAACTTGGGCTTTCTGCCCCCATCTTAAAAGCCATTGAAGATCAAGGCTATACTGAGCCGTCTGCAATTCAAGCTCAGGCAATACCAGCCATTCTTGAAGGCCAAGATGTGATGGCCGCAGCCCAAACAGGGACAGGCAAAACAGCCGGTTTTACCTTACCCTTGCTTGAAATTCTAAGTAAAGGCGAAAACGCACAAAGCAATCAAGTTCGCGCTTTAGTATTAACACCAACTCGTGAATTAGCAGCGCAAGTCGCTGAAAGCGTCAAAAATTACGGTCAGCATCTGTCTCTTAAATCGACAGTAGTATTCGGCGGCGTTAAAATCAATCCTCAAATGATGGCACTACGTCGCGGCGCAGATATTTTGATCGCAACGCCTGGCCGCATGATGGATTTATACAACCAAAAAGCAGTACGTTTCGACAAGCTAGAAATCCTAGTGTTAGACGAAGCAGACCGCATGCTGGACATGGGCTTTATCCATGACATCAAAAAAATCCTCGCTATCCTGCCGAAAAAACGTCAGAACTTATTGTTCTCTGCGACTTTCTCTCCAGAAATTCGCCAGCTAGCAAAAGGCTTAGTAAACAACCCAATCGAAATTTCCGTTACGCCACGCAATGCGACGGCGGTCTCTGTAGAGCAGTGGCTGCATCCGGTGGATAAGAGGCGCAAAACCGAGCTATTAATTCAACTTATCGCTGACGGTCGTTGGGATCAAGCATTGGTCTTTTCTCGCACCAAACACGGCGCTAACAAGATCACCAAACAATTAGAAGACGCAGGCATTCGTGCTAGCGCCATTCACGGCAACAAAAGCCAAGGCGCACGTACTCGCGCCCTATCAGACTTTAAAGAAGGCCGTATTCGCATTCTTGTCGCGACAGACATCGCGGCGCGTGGACTGGACATCGAACAACTACCTCACGTAGTCAACTTTGACCTACCAGATGTAGCAGAAGATTACGTTCACCGTATCGGCCGTACTGGTCGTGCTGGCGCAACAGGCAAAGCCATTTCATTGGTAGCTGCCGACGAACTAGATCAATTACGAGCGATTGAGCGTTTGACTCAGAAGCTAATTGAACGTCGTTACGAAGATGATTTCATGCCAACACACATGTTGCCTGATACCACATTAGATACACGTCCAATCAAGCCTAACAAGCCAAAAAGACCGCGTGAACAAACCAATGCTCCAAGACAAGGTAATGGCGCGAAACAAGGCAATGCGCCTAAGTCTGGCAATCGTCGCCCTAGTGCACCAAAAGCAGAAATGACACCAGGCCAAGGTCTTCGAAGCAAGCCTCTAGCACCAGCGCGTCGTAATCGTAAACCAGATTAATTCTCATCATCTAATCTGCTAGAATAAATAAAGCCACAGTGAGACTATCTCACTGTGGCTTTTTTGAAAAAATAATAAACGAAATTCACCAACATCAAGGACGTGTTATGGGAATAGTAATCCTCCCTCTTTTTTTATTTTGGGTAATCTGCTTTCTTTTCTCGCTTCGAATCGGCTATGTCTTATTGAAAGAAGAGAAGCTGTTTGTCTACAAGATACTACCAACTATAGCCGCCATTCTTCTCGCCATTATGTATATGAAGCACTCTATCAATCAGTTTGAAGGTAGTGAGTCACTCTGGGCATTTGAAATAATATTTTTCTTCTTGTTTAACCTTGATGCTGCACTCTTATACCTAGCTGCGTTTTTAACCTACTTCCTCATCAAGAAACGCATTAAAAACCCATCAATTAAGTCCCTAATTTTCATTATCGCGTTATCTATTTCATTAGGAACACTGCTTGGCTCATTTAGTAGTGAGAGCTTTATGGAAAAACATAATATTGAACAAACTTATTGAATTTAAATAAGCATATATAGAAGCAGAACAACACCGAAAAATATAAATGAAATTAATATAGGTAAAAACCTATAAACTAAAAAAGGATAAAGTAATGGGATTGATTTTAGGGCCAATTTTGATTTTTTGGATTATTGCAGCTGGATTTTCCATTTATATGGGAAATACTTTATTAGAGGATGGTCAATCATTTATAGCCTATTGGATTGTGGTTATAACAACATTGGTTTATGTTTTGCTGAATTTAGTCATTCGATTTGGCAATAAAAAAGAGTTGTGGGCATTTGAGATTCCCTTCTTTTTCGTAACCAACAAAGTTAGCTTGTTTCTATATGGACTGTCGCTTTGCCTTTACATTTTAAGAGGAGCTCCGCCAGACCAAGAATACGCCAACGGGTTGATCTTCATCATAAACGCTACCGTTACGTTTAGCGCGATTATAGGCACATTTAGTAATGATGTTTTCATGAAGACCTTCGAAATAAAGCGCACTCATTAGGTCTAAAAGCAGATCAAGCTCTTATCATGAAAGCTTGATCTGTTATGTAGCTAACTCAATTTATACGAGCTGATCTCTTTCAGCACATTTTCAAAACGTTGTTTGGCTTGACCAGATCCTTCATCAGTTTTATTGACCAAATCCAGAATTCGCTCTGAACGCTCGCTGACATTCTGAATGTTCTTATTAATTTCCTCAGATACTTGAGATTGCTCTTCTGAGGCTGTAGCAACTCGCTCTATAGTCTGAGTAAGCTGCTCAATAGCATCAAATAAGCCTTGCATCATGGTGACATTTTCACCGACCACACTAGACGTTTGTGTTGCCATGCTGGAACATTTATCCATGGATTGTAGGGCACTCTTACCAGCCCCCACCAAGGCTTCAATCATAGAACGAATCTCTTCCGTCGAGTTTTGTGTACGCTGGGCAAGCGTTCTTACTTCATCGGCAACTACAGCAAAGCCTCGTCCTTGTTCACCGGCACGAGCTGCTTCTATAGCCGCGTTTAATGCCAATAAATTGGTCTGTTCAGCGATAGATTCAATGGTTTGCAAGATAGTACTGATTTGCTCTGTATGACCAGTAACCGACTGCACCGCTTTATATCCGCCATCCACTTCTGAAGATAAATTGGCGATAGACTGCAGAATAGTCTGCATCCGCGCTGAACCTTGAGTACTTTGCTCTCGAATATTATCCGTCGCTTCTGCCGAGGACTGCATATCTTGGGAAATGGTATTACTCGTTAAAGACATCTCTTCAACTGCCGACGCCATAAGATCGGTTTGATTAAACTGATCTTTGGTTTCTTGTAATGCACTTCTTGAATAGCCACTCAGAACATTCATACTTTCTTTGGATTCAGACGCCATATCGACCATCAAATGAAAAGATTCACTCAAATGGTCTAAATGGACGTTTAAGTACTGAATAATCTCGCCAAGCTCATCTTTTGATGTATTTTCAATTCTTCCGACTAAGTTACGATCAGAAGACACATTTGATAACGCTTGGCTAATACGTTCAACGCGCTTCGAAAGAGATCGAGTAAGAGAAAATGCCGACCAAATAACAGGAGTAATTAATAGAATAAAACCGATAACTAACCCATTTCGATAAAGCTCACTGCGGGAAGTCAACGAAGCGCTAAGGATATTAATTTCGGAACTGATTTTGTCGGCAACGCCTTTTATCAAGCCTATTTTGGCTGTAGCAAGCTCAAACCAGTCAGCAGGGCCACTCACGGATGAAACATCTTTTGTCGCTAAAAAAGCATCAGTAGCTTGGGTAACTGCCTGCCATTTCTCGTTTTTCATGGCAGCATTCAGTAACGCTTCTTCTTTATCTGACGCAGTCACAATAAAATGCTCTAACTGATGATGCTCGTCTTCTATAAAGGCCGAGATCTGTGACTGTCGCATAAAATTAGTCGATTTAGCGGCATACACGCCATTTAAAGCACCACGATATTGACCAGCGCGCTCTTTCATCAACAATAAACTTAAACGGGCCTCAAGTGCCTTGGCGATTTCTCGATTACTAATATCTAGAATGACGCGTTGAATCGAATTTAACGCTTGGCGATTCACCTCAGAATAAAAATCAAAAGCGCCATTATCAGCAGCCAAAGCATCTACTTTTTGTCGAACTTTATTTTTGTCCTGCAACATTGTTAAAACAGGAGTTCGTAAACGATCCAAACGTTCAGAAGTAAGCACCTCGAAAGCGCTATCATCTATATTTTTAAGCGCCGCCTCTGCATTATCGGCTACTTTACGCTGCGCCAACAAAGCGTCCTTGCCGCTACTCCCCTTACTACCAAGGAAACCAGCACTTAAACCACGTTCAACCGCAAAGTTATGCGCTACGCCATCTAAAATGGTCGACAACTTCACCATATCTTCGGCAATACGTCCCTCATGAACACGTACATTTAAATCTTTAACTAAAAACGCCACAATAATAATGGCAAACAGAGATGGTAAAATGCCAACAATGGCTACCGATTGAGATATTTTGAGATTGGAAAATAAGGACACGAGCCTCTCCTTGTCGTTGTTATTAAGCAAGCTTAGATCAAATAATGCACTTTGCATGCCCAGAACTTAATTTTTAAATTATCCAAATTTCGCTACTTTCCTTTTAACCTCCTATACTTTCTTTCTTAGTATCTTTAATACGTTGCGAAAAAAAACCACCCGGAGGTGGTTTCTATGAATAAGATATTGTTACGCTTTGCTATTAACTATTTTTCAGCTCAGCTTCTGGCGCCTCATCTTGTTCAAACACACTCGAATCAGTATGACCAAGCCACTTCGAGGTAATACTACCAGCCGTCATCGCACCATTTACGTTCACAGCAGTGCGCCCCATATCGATCAAAGGTTCGATGGAAATCAACAAGCCAGCTAATGCAACAGGCATATCTAAAGCAGACAACACAATCAAAGCCGCAAATGTCGCGCCACCACCGATGCCCGCAATACCAAATGAACTAATGGTTACGATAGCAATAAGTGAAATAATGAAGCTTGGATCTAATGGATTAATGCCTACTGTTGGTGCAATCATCACAGCCAACATTGCAGGATATAAACCAGCACAGCCATTTTGCCCCATCGTCGCACCAAAAGAAGCAGAGAAATTGGATTCACCTTCACCGTTACCTAGACGTTTAACCTGAGTATCGATATTCAACGGAATCGTTCCCGCACTAGAGCGAGAAGTAAAAGCAAACAACAATACAGGTAGAACTTTCTTAAAGTAGCGGAGCGGTGAAATGCCATTAAATGCCAACAAACATAAATGCATGACTAAAATAAGCGCCAACCCCACATAAGACGCCACAACAAAGTTAAGCAAAGTCAAAATATCGGAAACATTTGATCCCGCAACAACCTTGGTCATCAACGCAAGAATACCGTATGGCGTAAGGCTTAACACCATACGAACTAAGGTTCTAACGATAGATTGAGCTACATCAACAAAATGCTCAAAACTTGCACCTAACTTTGGTTCAGCACGAGCAACCGTTACGCCAGCTACACCAACAAAAGCTGCAAAAATAACCACAGCAATAGTTGAAGTTGGACGACTACCCGTTAGATCGGCAAAAGGGTTGCCAGGGAAGAAAGAGGTAATCATGTCAGCAAACGATACACTTGCTAGTCCATCAAGGCGTGTTTCCAATGCTGCACCACGCGCCATTTCGCGAGCACCCTGCACAATACCATCCGCAGACAAACCAAATAAGTTGCTAACGAAAACACCGATCAAAGCAGAAACAGCCGTCGTCGCCAATAATATGCCAATAATGCCACCAGACATCTTGCCCAAAGAGCCCGTGTCTTTCACCTTAATAATAGCGCCAATAATAGACACTAAAATCAATGGCATTATGATCATCTTCAGCAAACTAATATAACCATAACCAACGATATTTACGTACTCTAATGTCTCGTTAGCTTCAGCGCTGCCAACACCATAGATAAATTGCAATGCAGCACCAAAGGCAACACCTAAACCCAAACCAGTGAATACCTGAGTGGATAATGTCTTTTTCGCTTTTTGCAGTTTGAACAGCAATGCGATCAACAAAGCGAAAACTGCTAAGTTAATAATGGAATACAACATGGAGAGAAAACCTTAAAAAATAAATCATAGAACACCGACCCCTTACTCATCTAAACATCAATAAATAAGGTAAATCGATAAGTTGCCGCCATGTTAACAAAATGCTGACTAAATGGATAAGAAGGAAATATGATTAACTTATATAAGAAAAATGTATAAGGATGAAACTTGAGCGCATTACAAAATACTCAAAAATCACAAATCGTCACACATATTAATTTGCACAAATGAACGAATTCGGTTTGTATTAGAGAAAGTAGAAACGCCCCACCCAAACTCGGCATTCAAAACTTATTACAAGGACGTGAATGGTGACTAGCAAAAAACGGATATTCAAACGATTATCTATCAGAATTCTAGTCGCAAACATGTTCCTTCTGGCTATTGTTATTACAGCCTCTGTTGCCATTTCACTGCAGTACAGTGCCAGTAAAAGAATGGCCGTCAGCCATATGTTATCTAGCATGAATTTACTTTCTGACCATATGAGCGACAGCGTTTATAGCCTAGAGAATGATGCAAAACAGACTGTCAGCTTACTTGCAGAATTAATCAACAGTGATCTATCTGATGCGAGTATCGAACGTAAAAGCAGTTTATTTGCTCAGTTCTTAAAAAAACGTCCCGAGCTATACAGCCTTTACATTGGTGACAAACAAGAACATTTTTTTCAGCTCATCAACCTAGATTCAGCCAAAGATATAAGACAACGAATGGGTGCTCAGCCAGATGATCGTTGGGCTGTTGTCGAAGTCTCAGGCAGTAATGAAAGACGTCTACGACAAACCTACTTTTACACCTCTACTTTTCACCTTAATCACCAGCAAACGGAAAACAGCAATTTCTACCCAACTGAACGACCATGGTTCGCAGCTTCAGCACAAAATGATATCTATAAAACCCCGCCTTACCTTTTTCAGCATCTACAAATATCCGGGCAAACCTACGCTCAACGAATACGTAATACAGACCAGGTAATTGGCTTAGATATTCTCTTATCGTCTTTATCTGATCAACTGTCTCTATCTTCATCAAAACTAATTAATGGGCAAGAACAAGCTTTTTTGTTTAGCCAAAATGGAGAAATTATTGCCTCGAACATTAATAGCACCCACTCTGTTATCACACCTGAAATACAACCAATACTATTAAGTCAGCAACAAAAAGAAGCCATCACCAATCTAGGTCGCCTTAAAGTATCTAATCAGAATGATTGGCGCCCTTTTGACTTCAGCGAGTCAGGAGTACCAAAAGGCTACTTTATCGAGTTGATGCAAATGATTAGCGCTATGACAGGTCTTAAGTTTGACTACATAAATGGCTTCAGCCGTGAACAACTTGTCCAAAAATACAAAGATGATGGGATTGATATTTTACTGTCTGTACAAAAAGCTCAAAACACAGATATTGAAGGATTATACAGCGTTCCATTGCGAGATATTCCGTATGCCATTGTAACAAAAAATATCACGCAAGAACCAAAGTCCTTAAGTGACTTAAATGGAAAAACCGTCGGCTTTTTAGGCCGCTGGTCAGTCCTACCAACGCTCAAAACACACTTTCCAAACATAAAATGGCAAGAGTCCATCACCGAACGAGATCTCATTTCACGCCTACAATCCGGACAATATGACGCCATTATAGGTGCATCTCCTGTCCTAAAATCGACAATAAGCATAATGGAAGCTGAAGGCTTACAAGTGTACGATGAATTAGTAGAAATCAACAATATCGTACCTAGTCACTTTTATCTGGTAACAAAAGAAAAGCAAAAATTTGCGCTCGATTTAATCAATCAGGCATTAAGTCAAATTACACCTGCTCAACGAGATGCTCTAGATGTTGCTTGGCTACAGCAGAATACCCAGTATATGCAAGATCATCTTGATATTCCCTTTAAAAAATTAATCAAAACTGCTGATGATCCAAACGCTAAACAGCCTCTGATTATCAAAAAAAATGACGGTACCCGCTACTATATTTTTATCAAAAATATAGGTAATGACATATTCACCAAACAATACTTTACCGCTGTCATAACAGAGAAAATGCTTTTCCAACAAGCAACTAAAGAGGCTTTTCATTCAGCATTATTAAGCGCCTTAGTGATGGTGATCCTATTACCGATTATCTGGCTTTTCAGTACGCCGATAGTCCGTCCCATTCGACAATTACAGCGAGTAACAGAGAAAATCAAACTACGCCAATTTGACGATGTAGCATTTGTAGATTCCAATATCAAAGAAATCTGGCAACTGTCCAACTCCTTTGTTTCAATGTCACAAGATATTAAACAGCACGAAGCCAGCCAAAAAGGATTTATGGAGGCATTAATTCGTCTAATCGCAACGGCTATAGATGACAAGTCGGCATATACTGGCGGTCATTGCTATCGGGTTCCTGAACTTGGATTGATGCTTTCTGACGCCTTAGAAAAAGCCGAAGAAGGCCCTTATAAAGCGTTCAAATTCGCCAATGACAATGAACGACTAGAGTTCCGCATTGCCGCTTGGTTACACGACTGCGGCAAAATCACCATGCCAGAACACATCATAGACAAAGGCTCAAAGCTCGAATGCACTTACAATCGCATTCATGAAATTCGCACACGTTTCGAAGTCTTATGGCGTGATGCAGAAATAGATTACTTACATAAAGTACATATTGAAAAGCAAGATCCTACCATCGCCTTAACGGCATGGGAGGAACGCCAAACAATACTTCAAGAAGAATTCGCTATAGTTGCCAAAGCAAACGTCGGCAGTGAATTAATGAGCGAAAAAGACAGACAGAAAATAAAAGAAATTGGCGCGCAAGAATGGATACGTCATTTTAGTAATCGCTTAGGCTTATCCCCTGCAGAAGAAATGATGCTCGCCAAACAAGCTCAAGCAGGCAATCTAGAAAGTGAACAGCTTGGCCAACAAGCAGTGATAGAAACCTTGCTGTCCGATAAACTAGAACACATTATCCCACGACTTAAAAATATCAACTATCCACCTTCCTTGGGTATAAAAATGACCATACCAACACATCAATATAACCAAGGTGAAATCTACAACTTAACGATAAAAAAAGGCACGCTTACTAAAGAAGATAGATTTAAAATCAATGAACACATCATCAGCACCATTACTATGCTGGAGAGCTTGCCATTCCCGCCTGAACTGAGCCGAGTACCTCATTACGCTTCCACTCATCATGAAAGAATGGACGGCCAAGGTTACCCACGAAAGCTCAATGCAGAACAACTCAGCCTTCCTGATAGAGTCCTCATGATCGCCGATGTATTCGAAGCTCTAACAGCCTCAGATCGACCTTATAAAAAAGCCAAACCAATAAGCGTCGCTATCGACATCATGTTTAACATGTGCCAAGAGGGACACCTCGATTTACAGCTATTTCGCTTCTTTTTAGAAAGTGATACCTACTTAAAATACGCCGAGAAATTCTTACCAAAAGACCAGATCGATACCGTTAATATCAAACCTTACTTAGAAAACTTACCTAAAAAACGCACCTAGAAGACTTACCTAAAGATAGGCTAAAAACATCCCCCTCTTGCGCAGATTCGTTATATAACGCAATATATAACGAATCTATATAAATCCTATTTTCAGACAATTCTATAAGGATAAATTCATGCGGTCATTCACCTCACTAAGCATCATGCTATTAAGTTTCTTGGTGCTTAATTCCTCAACTTACGCAGAAGAAATCCATGCTGCGGTAGCATCAAACTTCACGGCCCCTATGAAAGACATAGCCAAACAGTACGAAGAAGATTCGGGTAACAAAGTCATTCTATCTTTTGGTTCCTCAGGTAAATTCTTCGCCCAAATTCAAAACGGCGCTCCGTTTCAGGTATTTCTATCGGCTGATGAAAACAAACCTGATGCCTTAGAAAAAGCAGGATTAATCGTTACAGGTACTCGTTTCACCTATGCTATTGGTGCCCTAGCATTATGGTCAGCTAAGCCTGATTTTATCGATAACAATGATGCTCGTTTAAAAAGCGGTGATTTTAATAAATTAGCATTAGCCAACCCAAAACTTGCGCCCTATGGCGTTGCTGCAACAGAAGTATTAGAGGAGTTAGGACTAACAGAATCAACTAAATCAAAATGGGTAATGGGCGAAAACATTTCACAAACCTATCAGTTTGCCAGTACAGGCAATACAGACTTAGGATTCGTTGCACTGTCACAAATCATGAGTGAAGGGCGAATTGCAAAAGGCTCAAGTTGGATCATTCCCACTGATCAATACAGCCCTATACGCCAAGATGCCGTATTATTAAAAAGCGCAGAAAATAGCACTGCAGCAAAAGAACTACTTGACTACCTACGTAGTGACAAAGCTCGTAGCATCATTCATTCATACGGTTATAAAACGGAATAACACCACAGCATGCTTTCTGCGTCAGACCTAGAAGCCATTTGGCTAACCTTTAAAGTAGCGACAACTGTTACTGTTATTTTACTGCTCATTGGAACCCCAATCGCATGGTGGTTGGCACGTACCCGCTCTCGCCTAAAAGGCCCAGTCGGTGCCATAGTCGCGTTGCCACTAGTTTTGCCTCCCACTGTGCTGGGGTTTTATCTTTTGATAGCAATGGGACCCAATGGCTTTATTGGACAACTAACTCAAGAATTGGGGATAGGAACACTACCTTTTACTTTTTGGGGTCTGATAGTCGCATCAGTGTTTTATTCTCTGCCCTTTGTCGTACAACCCATACAAAACGCCATTGAAGCAATTGGAGAACGACCATTAGAAGTAGCAGCCACTTTACGAGCTGGCAGCTGGGATCGCTTTTTCACTATTGTCTTACCATTAGCAAAGCCCGGTTTTATTACTGCGGCGATTTTGGGTTTTACGCATACTGTCGGTGAATTTGGGGTTGTCTTAATGATTGGCGGCAATATTCCCGGACAGACTCGCGTTGTATCAGTGCAAATCTACGATCATGTTGAAGCACTGGAATATGACCAAGCCCATAAACTTGCCGCTATCATGGTGATTTTTTCATTTTTGGTGTTGCTCGGTCTGTATAGCTTTCAACGAAAAAATACACTATGGGGAGCGAAGTGAGCATGCCAACAAACAACACCACAACAGAGAATACAGAAAGCATAGAAACTACCGAAAAAGGCCTGTATGCCAAATTCCACCTACAACACTCAAATACAAAATCATCAGGTTTTGCTTTAAATGTCGACCTTACTCTTCCGGAAAGTGGCGTGACAGCTATTTTTGGACAATCCGGTTCAGGGAAAACCACCCTACTACGCTGCATCGCAGGACTAGAGCGAGCACAACAAGGGCACTTCATAATGAAAGGGGAGATATGGCAAAACGATACTATTTTCCTACCGACTCATAAACGGCCATTAGGCTATGTGTTTCAAGAATCTAGCCTCTTTACCCATCTAACCGCAAAAGGCAATTTAGATTACGCCATAAAACGCAGTGGCATTCCTCTGCCAGCCAACTTATATGAACAAGTCATTGACTTAATGGGCATAGAATCTGTACTGGCGCATAATTCACAGCAATTGTCTGGCGGTGAAAAACAACGTGTTGCCATCGCCCGAGCCTTATTGATTCAACCCAAAATATTACTCATGGATGAACCCTTAGCATCACTAGATAACGCAAGAAAACAAGAAATCCTGCCCTACCTAGAAAAGCTTCGCTCTACCCTCAAAACACCTATTTTATATGTCAGCCATTCTGTGGAAGAAGTCATGCGCCTGGCAGATCATGTGGTGCTGATGCAAGACGGCAAAGTTGCCACTCAAGGGCGTGTAGAGGAGGTTTTTTCGCAACTTAAATCACCACTGCTGGTGAATAATGACACTGGCGTCATCTGGCAAGGCAAGATTATTGAACAAGACAATAAGTGGCACTTATCAAAAGTATCTTGCGCAGGTAGCGACTTATGGATTCGTAACAACGGCGACACTCTAGGACAAAATGTTCGAGTAAGAATACTCGCCACTGACGTAAGTTTAACGCTCACTTATCATGAAGATTCCAGCATATTGAATCGACTACCAGTAAAAGTCCTCGAAATTGTTGCAGACAAGGACCCAGCCATGGCGTTAGTACGATTACAAACAGAACAAAATACGCTTATAGCAAGATTGACCTACCGATCCGTTGAGCACCTAACCTTAACAGAAGGAAAAGTACTCTGGGCTCAAATTAAAAGTGTGGCTCTTGTAAGGTAATCACATAAACAGAAAAGAGATAAAGAGACTCAGAAGAGAAGAGAATCTATTCGTCTCTGAGTAATATCACGCTTGGAGCCTTAAATAACGCACAAGCTTTATTACCCACTTCTAGCGCTAATTCCGTGGCACTGATGTTGGTAATAATCGCGGACACAGACTTTCCCCCCCCAATATCTAACGTCACGTCCGTATTAACTACACCTGGTAACAAACGCGAGATCGTACCAACCAGCTTGTTTCGAGCACTGGTGACAACACCTGTATCAGTACTCAAAATCACTGACGAAGCCTTGATCAAAGCCACTACGTCACAACCTTTCTTCAACGCAAGTAGCTCAACACTTTCCTGAGTAATCATCGCAATTATCGATTGATTAGTACCGACATCCAACTCAACCTCAGCATTTACAGCACCAAGAGTAATATTACTAACCGTACCTCGAAATTGATTTCTTGCACTCGTTTTCATACTCTCACTCTTCATAAAACTCGCCACATCATTCAATGTATGCAGCTTATCACCTAAACGCTCAATGAATTTTTGATGCTCTTCCTGCAAAGCTTGAAAGCCCGAAATAACCCGATGGCCCAACTCGGTTAACAAAGTTCCGCCGCCGTGCGCGCCGCCGGTAGAACGAACCACCAAAGGCTGAGCCGACATATTATTCATCGCATCAATACGATCCCATGCAGTTTTATAACTGATTCCCACCTGCTTTGCGGCCTTGGAAATAGAACCACACACATCAATAGCGGCCAACAACTCAATTTGCGCAGATGCAAAAGATTTATGCTGCTCGGTTAATAGGAAAACCTCCCCCTTCAACCCAGCCAACGCTGTTTTCTTATCTGTCATAAAAACCTGTTTGCTAATTGCATCTATAATCTTACTAACCAGTTTATATTAAAGACAATTTTAATACCCATGGTATTAAAAAACATCATCAGATAAACCAACGAGAAGAAGTAACAAACTTAATATCGAGAGAGTAATCATGACATATCAGGATGTGAAAGCGAGGGTAGTGGCTTACACAATTTACTGTAGCATTCGCGCGGCATCTTATTTTAGTTAACTGCGAGGTAGTGGAGGTTCTGCCTTACCCTCTAGAGCAGCTTGAACAAGTGATCCTAAAAATTTCGCGAAAGGCTTTATGTTTTGGTTAGTACTTGCCTCTTCAAGTGCTGCCATATAGTCATTGCGTTTTTCTAGCGGCACAATCGTCCAAGGGTAGCCACCACTCGCAAGCATTGCATTCATTAAAAAACGTCCCGTGCGGCCATTCCCATCCATATAAGGGTGAATATAAACAAATATAAAATGCCCAAGCACTACGCGCACAGCGGCATCTTCTTCTCCTTGTAGCAACTCAAAGAATGCGGGCATCGCATCCCGCACAGCCTCTTTACTTGGAGGCGTGTGCATGGAACGTCGGATAAATACAGGAGCATTCCGATAACCTGCTAAATCGGCAGGCTTGTGGATACCAGCCGTTACTCCGGGCGCAAACATTTCGCGATACCATACTCGATGATCATTATCGACGACTTCCCCTGCATTATGTCCATCAAGTATTTGTTCTATACTTTTGCGCACGGCTTGATAAGCCTGCCAGTATCCTCGGGCGGCTAAAGCATTTAACCTTTCTTTATCGTCGGTATTTTGTTCTGGGTTCCAATCTCCGGCTCGAACACGGTTTATTAGCTCTGGTGTTACGCGATAACCCTCGATAGAAAGCGAGTGATAGGCGTCTGTTACATACACGTCTTCAACATGCTTCATGTACACGGTTTTATCGACAGTTTGCGAAGGAGATGTTGGAAAGTGCTCTATCACTATTTCCCGCATATCCTGCCACATAAGCCGAAGACGATTTACGTATGGGGATTGCTCTCGTCGAGAGAAGCTTAGGCTTGACTGACATTCAAACGGGTCTGACTCTCGCAAATCATACCCAGCTGCTCGCATTGTGCTCAAAATATCATCGGCAATTTGATTGCGGCCAATATTCCTGAATGCGCCAGCTAAACGACCAGCAATAGAGCTGTGCCCCCCGTCTAACAGTTGCTCTAGGACGTCGGATGCGTCACTAATCATGGATAATGCGGCACGCATGTCTGTTGGGTTTTGAGTGAAACTTTGTTTATTACAAGCAATTAATGCAGCGGAAAGACTGTAGATGCGCAGCCCATTTTTGACACTAACTTTACCACGTTCAGGGAGAGAAGAACGGATATCCAAAAGTGACGTACCATGAGGTAATACTGTTACATTGTTCCGTGCTTTGATGGCTCGAACCAATAACTGTTTTGGTACTGTCATATTTTCAGAATGAAGCGCGATAGATTGCTCAGGTGACAAGCACCAATCATCGCCTTTTAAATAATTAAGGTAAGCTGCACAAAATTGCCAAAAGGACGCATACCAAGCCGTGCTTTCACCACGCGTTTCATCGGGTCTCGCTGGCACATACCATCCCTTGATAACTTCCTCAAGGAAGCCATTTTGAACGAGGCGTTCACGATAAGTGCGCGAGAGCTCAGCAGAACGTATAGCCACTAAGCCATTTTTTTGGAGTTGATGAAGGGCTTCTAATGCATCAGCCAGTTTTTCGGAGGGGGTTGCCATTGTACCTGCTCTTCCTATTTGCCTGTGAATAGATTCGCTTATCGTACGTACGTATCTATTATTCGCTTATTGAGTTGTACCACTATTCGCTTATTGCGTCTAATCATAATTCGCTTATTGTGCTGGATAGGTAGTGGGCGCTGAGCATTCAAAAGTAAACTCCTGCCAGAGCATTAAAACACTGTCACCGTGGAATTAAGGCAAGAGGTGTTAGAAATAAATAGTTCAGCCCAATCTGTCTCTCTGAGAGCTAACAACCATTATGCCTTAGGGGGCGATTTAAAGTTATCTCAGAACTTATTGATATCGATGAAATTGACCGTTCCAAGAGGGTTGTCAGGGGGCTTCAACGAAATATTGCAAATTACTTTTGCGCGCATTATTGAGAATTACTCAACGTTAGCGGAAACGAGTCAGGACGTTGGACACGGTATAGCGGCTGATATTCAAACAAAAGAGTGGATAAATGACTATCATGCTTGGGCAAAAAATTGCTTTAATATTTGTCATTGAGGTTCTCTTTCTAGTCATGATCACTTCCTGGCAACGTATTAGGTGCAACCAAGTGTTGACGCTCCTCTTGCAAAGCCTGAAAACCGACAATCACACTTTGACCAAATTCCGTCAACAGCATCCACCGCCTTACGCACTACCAGTTAAGCACATCACTCAAACTCAAGGCTGACTAGACATGTTATTCAATGCATCAATACGATTCCATGCTGTCTTATAAATGATCCCCACCTGCTTAGCAGCCTTGGAAATGTATCTATCGCCACCAACAACTCAATCTGTGCTGACGCAAAAGGTTTATGCTGCTCAGTTAAAAGTCTCTTCAGCCCAGCCAACGCTGTTTTTTTATTATCCATGGATACCCGTTTCAAAATCACACTTAAAAGACTATTAATCAGTTTACAGGTATTCAGTAATTACGGCGTATATTCTAACCAACGGCCCCCCAAAGAGTACTTTTCAGACAATAAAAAAGCCCCGATAAGTCAGTTTTCACTAACCTATCGGGGCTTATTTTATATGGTGGGCCTGCCCAGACTTGAACTGGGGACCTGCCGATTATGAGTCGTGTAAAAATGAAACACCTAGAAACAACCTGAAACAAAAAACCACTACAATCAATTGATTTTATAGACTATTTTGTTTCAATGTGTTTCAAAATAGTTCATTATGTTTCATCTTAAGTGCACCCATTAGAGCACCCAAAATAGAAAAAAGAATGGTGGTTGAAAATTGAAAGCCCTTACTGATAAAGAGATCCGCGGCGCAAAAGTTAAGCTGAGTTCGAGTGGCAAAGCAATGAAATATGAACTTGTCGATTCTACTCGTGAACGTGGCGTTGGTAGACTCGTTGTTCGAGTCAGCACTTCTGGTTCAAAAGAGTTTGCGTATAAGTATAAAATCGGAGGAAAAGTATCTTACATACAGATTGGACGTTACCCCTCTCTGTCTCTAGCTGATGCTCGAGAAAGAATTTCCCCCTTCATAAATGACCTAAAAAATGGACTCAATCCAAAACGGGAGCTAGAAAGCAAAAGACAAAACCTTGAGCAGCAACAACGACAAGAAGCTATGCAAGGCTCTATTAATGATCTCTTTCATGCTTACACTGAGCAAATGAGACTGGACGGAAAGCGAACATACCGAACAGTACTCTCTTCATTACAAAAAGAAGTTTTTTCGCTTATCGATCCTTCTACCAAAGCAAAAAACGTTACTAAAGAAGATATAAAAAATATTTTAGCCCACATGATTGAACGAGGAGCAGCCACACAAAGTAATCGTGTTCGCTCGTATCTAATGACAGCATTTAACTATGCTCTCACGCATGACAACAACCCAGCGTCACGGTCACAAAACATTTTTTTTGGTATTGAACATAACCCAGTTACAGTTATACCAAAACAAAAAAACGCTGAAAATGTTGGTAATCATTACTTATCATTAGATGAAGTACAGTACACGCTAGCTAACTTCATCAATACAAAAAAAGTTGGAAGTTTAAACTATGCACTACTATTACTTTGCTTTTTTACCGGAGGACAAAGACCAAATGAACTACTTGCAAGCAAGTGGAGTTCGGTAAACTGGGACGAAAAAACACTTGTGATCACAAGTGACATATCAAAAAATAAGCGAAATCATATTGTACCTTTAACAAACACAGCACTTCTTATACTAAAAAAAATAAATAAAAATGATATAGTCAACAATGGTTTCATTTTTAGTAGCTCAAGAAGCAAAACTGGGCATGCCTTAACTGATAGTTTCTCTACTGCTGTAACAAGATTCATTTTAGAACATAATAACATAAGAAAGTTTGTTCCAAGAGACATTCGTAGAACATGTAAAACTTTGATGGGCGAATTAGGCATCAATAAAGAAACTCGCGATAGGATTCATAATCATGCTCTTAATGATGTTAGCTCAAGACACTATGATAGATATGAATATCTAAAAGAAAAAAGAGATGCGCTGTCAATGTGGGAAAATAAAATACTATTTAATTCTAGTCTAGAAATAAAGTAGAAACAGATCAAAAAATCACCACAATGGATAAAAGTCGTCCAAAATGGTGATTTGATTTCGTTTACTTTCTTCTAAGATCTGCTACGCCCAAGCTGATAAGCTTATCAGCTTGCTCTTCAGACAAAAGAGCTCTAGCAGACTCAAAGCTTAGAAAAGAGCCCAGACCTTCAAAATGAGATTTTATTGAAGATCTTTCCAGATTATCTTTATTAATAGAAAAAGTTACCGAATCAATAATAATTGTAGACTCATCACAAAAGAAAAACGACATATTTAAAACCTTATTATTTTTTATCTTAGCACTATTTAAAAACACAAATCATAGAAAGTCAACGAATATCATTTAACTTTTCTTTCATATATTCTTTTATTAATTTTATTTTTTTTTGATAGCTTGATAAAGAAATACCAAGATAGTTAGAAATTTCCTTCTGGCCCTTACCTTCATTTATACTCATTTTTATATAAGCAGAAAAGATCTCTCTATCCTTATCCGTGAGATCCTGAATTAAACCCTCAATTTCTTTTTCATATAAATAAATAGAATGCTCATTATAAAAATCATGACGATTATCTATAAAATCAGTCTCAACAACATCTTCTATACTAACAAAAGAGTTATTAGAATTATAAAATGTATTTCTATCTGAAGATCTATTTTTAGCACTTTGAGCATTTAATTTTTTTGTTTGATTTTTTATTATTACAGTAAGATATTTTTTAAAGGCACTCTCATCTTTACCGTTATCGTTATCTATAGCTTTATCAGAATTTGCTTTTTTATAAACTGCCTGCCAAACCTCCGTAACAACATCTTCGATGAGGTTTGTATAGCCCTGTCTCATCTGCAAATGCAAACCTTTAGACTCTGTTTCAAAGCACTTTTTACATACCCCTTTCACATAACCATCATATCTGCTTTTAAGCTCTTTGAAGGCAATCTTATCACCTCCACCAATCAAAACCATAAGTTCTAAATCACTTTTAAACATATTTAAACCTTAAAAATCAGTACCTTAATAAAAAATCAATTTATTTTTACGCTTTTTTATAAAAACAAGACATGTATATAGTGAGGGGCTAAGAATGCCTCAACAACAGACGTAGGACAATAAGATGATTGAAGCGAAAAACACAGCACAGCTACTAAGAACACACGACCTAATGAACATGCTTCGTGTCAGTAGAGCGACTCTTTGGCGAATCAGACAGAATAAAAACTTCCCCAAGACAATCTACTTTGGCTCTAGTACTCCATATTGGAGATCACAAGACATTAACAACTGGTTAGCCGACATTAAGATGTGACGTTGACTCAGACCTGAACGCTCCTAGCTGGGCATTAGGTTAATTTTGATAACACGCTAAAACTAAGATAATCAAGGTTTTAGCGTACTTCACTCTTGAATACATAAAATTTATTTTATTCTTAAAAAAACAAGCAAAGTCATAGTGTTTACTATGTATACATTAAAAGAGCATAACGATGATAAAAAAAACATTCAAACTAAACGAAACAAAAATCATAACATCTAGATTTTCTTCTTCTCAGTATAATGAAATAACACAAGAAGCGGAAGACAAAAGAATGAACAACTCTGAATTTATACGTCATATTTGGAGTTCATACAAGAGCAATGAAGATATAAATAAAAAAATTGATCTCTTAGAAAAACGTTTAGAAAAGCGCTTTTTTGAAATGGTTTCAGCCGTTGCAGGTCTAGACGATCAAGAATATTTAAAAGCTAAAAACACATACTTATCAAAAATAAAAAAAGGAAATGAATAATGATTTCATTGAAGAAAATATTTCATTATATAGTTTTCATTTTGGCCAGCATACTGCTGTCAATTCCAGTATCTCTTGTATTGATTAGCTTATATTTTAATATTTCATATCACAATAATGAGTTAAATATAATAAAAACGTTTTCAAACTACTTCTATATATTTAAAAATTTTGGCCTTGAGGTTTTTATAAATCAATTAATACAGAAAAAAATCATTCCAATTATTATTTTTATAGCATTTTTACCCTCTATGGCTTTTGTCACAATCTGCTTTAAATCTAGGGAGAAACCAAAAGAGTTAATACACATTAGTGGCCCAAAGTTATACAAAGGTAAAGCTGCGATCAGGCATGCTCAAAGTATGCATAAAAAAGACTTAATAGATAACAACTTAACCTCATCTGGAATAAAAATACATCCAAAAATACAAATCACCAATCTGAGAGAAGAAAATAATTTTCTTATTCTCGGAACAACAGGAGCAGGTAAATCTACGGCGTTTAAGCCACTCGTTCAGCAGGCTATTGAACGTGGTGACTATGCTGTGATTTATGACGAGGCTGGCGCATTAACCGAGGCCTTCTATAACGCTGACACTTCTATATTGCTAGCGCCATGGGATAAGAGAGGTGCGTATTGGGATATTTCTGACGATATTGAAACAAAGGAAGATGCGGAGCTTTTGGCAAAATGCCTCATACCGGATTCAAAAAGTCCGGATCCTTTATGGGATAGCGGTGCCCGAATTATTCTTATCAGTATGATAATGACGTTAATTAATACAAAGAAAAAAGCGTGGGGTTGGGAGGATATCTATAAACAACTAACGTTCTCTCCTGATCAGGCGCGCTCAATATTCGTTAAGCACCACCCTTTGGCAGATTCATTACTGACGCCAAACTCAAAAACTACAACAAGTTTCTATGTTCACATCATGACAAAATTAAGCTGGGTTCAAGATTTAGCAAAAGCGTGGCCCAACCAACAAAATAACAAAACATTTAGTCTAAAAAAGTGGATCACAGAAGATAACGAAAAACACGTTGTCATAATTCAAGCAAATAGCCAATTCGAGAGCATAGGTGAACCTCTATGTAATGCGGTCATATCATTTATGACTAAACATTTTTTAGATCCCAATAACTCAACTAAGCGAAAAACATGGTTGTTTATTGATGAGTTCGCAAACCTCCCCCGTAACCCAAGCATATTGAAATGGTTAGCGCTCGGACGAGCTCGAGGCGCAAGGTCAGTGCTGTGTACTCAATCTATTTCACAAATCCATAATATCTATGGAGAAAAAGAAACTCATTCAATGTTAAGCCTGCTATCTAACGTTATTACATTTCGGATGGGGGCAGCAGGAAGTGACGCAGAAGACACTGCAAAAATATATGGGCTGTATGACGCTGAAGAACCTAACTACGAGAATCCTGATAATTCTGGAAAAAGATCTTCTGAGCCATTAGTAAAAACGTCAGACCTTGTTCATCTTAGCCAACCAACGAGAAAGGGTGTTGAAGGGTATATGCAAATTCCTAGTTGGCACTCTGCTTATAAGTTGAGATGGCCACTATTTAAACCGACAGGCAATGCCGAAAAGGTAATACCTGCGCAATGGCTAACTAATTCAGTATCGCAACGCAATACACAGCCGAAAGTTAAGCAACAAGGCAATCGATTAAACAAAAGGAAAAACAAATAATGATGTCAATTAGCCCAGTAAACAACGTTGCTTACTACATGAATCTCGCAAAGGAAGATTACTACTCAGGCCACGGAGAGCCAAAAGGAAACTGGCTCGGCATTGGAGCTAGAATTCTGGGGCTACACGGTCAAACCATTGACGACAAAGACTATCAACAGCTAATGGCGGGGTTTTCTCCATCAGGGGAACCATTGGTTCAGAATGCGGGCAAAGATAACAGAAGAGCCGCATGGGACTGCACTCTCAGTGCACCAAAAAGCGTCAGTATTGTTTGGGCTAGCGCCTCTCATCAATTAAAAAAGAAAATTGAGGGCGCGAAGAGCCAAGCAGTTCACAAAACAATCAGATTTATGGAACGCCAAGTTGCTACAACTCGTCGCGGCAAAAACTCTTTAAAACATGAGAAAGCATCTGGTTTTGTCATTGCTGGTTTTCAACATTGCACAAATAGAAATGAGAACCTTCCCGAACCCCAGCTTCACGATCACCTATTGATTATTAACTGTTTATCTCGTGAAGACGGAACGTGGGGCGCAGTAGAGTCAAACTCTATCTACCGCTGGAAAATGGCTACAGGAGCAATTTATCGCGCAGAGCTTGCATTTCAAATGCAAGAATTGGGTTTTGAAATTGAACCCGATGGCGATTCTTTTCATCTCAGAGGTGTGTCTAAAAAGGCGTGCGATGCTTATTCTAGTCGAGCAAAAGAAATTAATAAGGAGCTTAAAAAAGCAGGTATAAAAAGCAGCTCAAGTAAAGAAGGAGCTCGCATTAAAACCATAACTAGAAAAGCTAAAAAAACAGTAGATAAGGACACTCTTTTTCAAAAGTGGAAAATTGAATTAGAAAAGTATGGTTTAACTGAATCCTTTATCGATTCTCTAACTCTATCTGAGAAAATCACTCAACCACAAGAGCTAGACCAAGCGGTAATATTGAGTGAACTAACAGAGAAAAAAGCTATTTTCACTAAGCAAGACTTATTCAAAGAGACTGCAATTAGAGCGTCACATTGTGGAATGAGCGCTATACAAGCTGAAGAATTCGCACTTCAGACACTACAAAATGAAGAAGTCATTTCTCTGAATCCTTACAATAGTTTTGTGCAGCAATTTACCACTGAAGACGTCATCACAGGTGAACGTTTAATGGTAAAAGACGCAAAGTTTTTGGCTAACAGCTATACAAAAACAATGAACGAACAACAAGTGAATGAAGCAATTTCGCTAGCTGAAGAGCAACTAGGCTTCTCTTTCGATGAAGAACAAAAAAGCGCAATTCAATACACATTATGCTCTGGTGACTTATCTATTACACAAGGTAGCGCAGGCGCAGGTAAAACGACTCTCATGCTTGCTGCCAAGATTGCATATGAGCAGCAGGGAGGAAGAATTCAAGGTGCTTGCATAGCCAAAAAAGCAGCCAATAACTTGATGCAAGAAACAGGAATTCACTCTCATACGGTTGCATCTCTAGTTCATTCTATTAATGACAACAAACACCCTTTAAGAAACTTAGATGCCCTTGTTATAGATGAGGCAGGGTTACTTCCTAGTACAGATTTACAGGTATTACTTTTCGAAGCAAAAGCATCAAATTGTAAAATTATACTGACTGGTGAAGACAAACAATTAGATGCAATCAATAGAGGCGGAGTTCTACGCTATCTATCTCGACCAGAAGTTTTAGGCGCACAACGCATTGAAACCATTCGACGTCAAAGGCAAGAATGGGCAAAACAGGTCGTAGCAGACCTACGAGATGGAAATTCAGCAAGAGCGTTGTACTCATTAAAAGAAAAAAAATGTCTTCACTGGTCTGAGAGCAACGACAAGGCGAAAGAAGCGCTAATACAAGACTGGCATCGTTATCAACGTGAGAACCCTACTAAAAAATCTCTCGTTCTTGCTCAGCAATGGAAAGATGTGAAAGTACTCAGTGAAGCCATTAGAAACATTCATATTGAAGAAGGCCGAGTGGGAACAGAAAATATTTCACTAAAATGCAGCGTTGCTGAAAAGCTCTTTGAATATAAGTATTCTGTTGGCGATAGAGTCAAATTCTGTAGAAATGAATATCGATCGTTAAGGGTTTCGAATGGCACTCTGGGCACAATAAAAGAAATTCAACAATTAGAAAATGATGTTCAATTCACTATAGAAGTAGATGACAAAAGAACCATTTCGTTTTTAGCATCAGAGTATAGTGATGAACTAGGCGCTCATCTTTGCCATGCCTACGCTCTCACCGTGTTCAGCTCTCAAGGCACAACAATAGACGGCAACACTTTTACGCTTTATTCAGGCGGTATGAACAGAGCAAATACATATGTAGCGCTCAGTAGACACAAAGACGAGTCACATCTGTACATAAACAGCGCTGAAATAAATGAGAGATGTAAAGCAAAAGATATAAGTGTTGAACCAACTCAAGAAATGAGAGAAGTACAGCTAGCAGAGCTTACAAGACGAGACAATTATCATTCGCTAGCAATTGAACATCTAGCCCAGCGAGAAACGCAACAAGAGAAAGAATTACAACAGCTCCATGTAGCAGAGTTAGAAATTTAAATATTTCCCCTTAAAAAGGTTCTAGCGCTCACTCCCGTCTCAGTAATAGCGCATTGAATTTCAACTACCAACACTGCACTGTATTAACAATGATACAGTGCCTATTCCATTTAAACCCTGCTAAAAACCTCAGGTTTAAAGCTGTCAGATGCCTAAGCAAGGCATTCAAAAAGGTCGCAGACAAATAGCAAGTTTAAAATCTACCTTACAGTAGGCGTCCTAAGGACGCCTACTGTAAGGTAGACTGACGAGGAAATCAATATGTTTTCAACATAGTATAACATCACACGTCCTAAGGACGTGTGATGTTATACCATATAAAATAAGTTTTCAATATGGTCGATCATAAAATCTAAAATTGACAAAACGAAGATGAAGGGATACCATACGTCCTTAGGACGTATGGTATCCCTTCTAAAATGATTTAATTTCCATATAAATCAACAAAAAAACCAACCACTTGAATTGACTTAAACAAAAAAAACATGTATAAGTCCTTAGGACTTATACATGAGGTTGATTAAAAATGACTACCATCGAGACAATTTCTCTGGATAAATCATTCCATTTATCTGTTCTAAAGCTCCACACCAGCCCAGTCATAACTAATGCAGACCTATACCAAATACTTCTTGATTTATATAAAAATAAAGAGTTCGAAGGAGTAAAGATTGGAAAAATACTCAAAGATAAACCAGATGACTCTACTTTCAGAAATAAAGTGGGATTACTGGAACAGAATGGAGTTCTAACTCCTCTTATCGACAACAAAGCTTACGTAATCTCAGGAAAAGGAAACTTTTCAGCTGAGCAAGCTGGCTGCTATTTATATCTTTTTAGCAATTTGTGCTATTTAAGTGCAATGGACTATCATGGACTGACAGAGAGAATACCCAAAGTTATTCAGATAATGATTCCAAGCAAAGAGACTTATAAAGACTTACTTCATGAAAAATATTCTGATTCAGACATAGAAGAAAATACTTATCTAAAACAAAGAAGTATCGAGATAAGAAAAAAAATAGAAAATAAAACATTCCAATATTATAAGAGTAAAAATTTTACTGTATTTAAAGAAATACCAGATAGCGGTGGAGTCAGAGTATCCCCTATTGGAAAAACTTTTTTAGACATGCTTCAAAATCCGGATGAGTGTGGCGGCTTAAGCCATGTAATAGATGTATTCGAAGAAAATTTTGAAGACAACAAAAGATTAATCATAAAAGAATTTGATAAAAATGGAAAAGCAATCGATAAAGCTAGACTAGGGTTTATCATTGAATCCTTATTAGGGATAAGTGATCAAAAATTTGACGAATGGGCAAATAAAGCTCAACGAGGAGGAAGTAGGAAGCTATCTCCAAAAGATGAGTTTTCACCCTATTTTTCTGAAAGATGGTGCATATCAATTAACTTAGAAAGGTTTGAAAAATATGGAACTAGAAATTGATGAGTGGGTCAATCAAGCTCCCCCCACGGAAAAAGAGTTCAGAAAGGTTGTACACACTTTAATCAAAGCAATCTCTTTAAGCGATTATCTTAAACCATTAATGGTTATGAAAGGAGGAATGCTACTAGGACTTAGATATAAAAGCGGTCGCTTTACCAAAGATATTGATTTTTCTACGCAAAAGAAATTTCAGGATTTTGATATAGAAACCTTCCAGGCGGAACTCCATACATCACTACAAGATGCCATAGATGAACTAAACTACGGAATCGATTGCCGCATCCAAAAAATAAAAAGCCAACCAAGAATCAAAGAAGGCGAGGAAGATCAAAGAACAACCCCATCTTTAGTGATAACTATTGGCTACGCCTCCAAAGGGTCCAAAGAACATAAAAGGCTACTAGATCTTCAATCTCCAAAAACTGTAAAAATAGATTATAGCTTTAACGAATACATACCACACCCCGAGGAATTGAAAATTGAAGGTTCAGAGTTTTCTGTTTATGGAATAATAGATCTTATATCAGAAAAGATCAGATCCGTTCTACAACAAATTGAAAGAAAAAGATCAAGACGCCAAGACATTTATGACTTGAATTTTTTAATAAATGAAATCGACGATTTTTCAGATGAAGAGAAGTTGCTAATACTTGAAACTTTAAGAAGCAAATCTAAAGATAGATTAGAGTTAAGCCAGATAAATAAGCACGCCCTAGACAATAAAGAAATTTACGATCGCTCGAAAAAAGAGTACGACACCTTAAGAAATGAGGTAGAAGGAGACCTCCCTGATTTTGACGAGTCCTTTAATCGTGTGAAAATTTTTTACAAAAGCCTACCTTGGGACAACCTATGATATTGTCGAGAACATCTTCACCTGACGGTCAAGAAAATCTCGATGGGTTAATAATTATCGAAAGAGATAATTTATTGATATTAGGCATTTTAGATAGCCTAATATCCTCAGACCCAGATTTCTTACCTGAATTTGTAAGCCATATTGATCATGTGAGCAGTAGTATGAACATCAACGATCTAAAATTAGACGTCGAAAAGATCGTTCAAGAGAGCCTAAACAGTTGCACCAGATCAGGAAAGGCAAGCATAGCTATTGCTCTCATTCACAAAAATAAAGCAATCATTGGTCACTCAGGGGATTGTCGAGCATATATACCAAATCACAATTTTATAACACTTGATCATTCAGCAGCCCAAAAAAGACATGGCACTGTAAGAGCACCGCATAGAACTTTTGCAAACCACCCTTTCAAAGACTGGTCTTATCCTATGCGAACTGACAATACACATACCTTTGAAATATCAAAAACCTTCAACCTAAAGAAGGCAGACTCTATCGTATTATGCTCTGATGGTTGGTGGCGAAACAACTCTCATGAGT
The DNA here is from genome assembly GCF_002806845.1 of Marinomonas sp. ef1. NCBI lineage: Bacteria > Pseudomonadati > Pseudomonadota > Gammaproteobacteria > Oceanospirillales > Oceanospirillaceae > Marinomonas > Marinomonas sp. ef1. The sequence continues at coordinate 122,852 of NZ_NHTT01000011.1, forward strand.
CAATCATCGAACTAAATGTAGACTCATTTGAGAAAAGCATACAAAAAGCTAGCGAATTCAATGTATGCAGAGATGATTACAGTGTGATTTTATACATTCAAGATTAAGTCAAGCAGACTTATTAAGTAACAACCACCTCCCCCCCTATCAGAGCCCCCATTAGAGCACCCATTAGAGCACCCATTAGAGCACCCAAAATTACAGGCAATAAAAAAGGCGTAGTAGGTACTAACCTGCTACGCCTTATTCTATATGGTGGGCCTGCCCAGACTTGAACTGGGGACCTGCCGATTATGAGTCGGATGCTCTAACCAACTGAGCTACAGGCCCTAAAAGCGTTGCAGATTATATCGATATGCTCGCCACTTGCCAAGAAGTGCATGCAATTTATATGTAATAAATCTTCGAAAGTGGTTGATTACCCGGCTATTTTTTAACCAACCAATTACTCAGCCCTCTAGTTCTCTGCGTTTTACTCGTTTTTTATTTATCGTTAGCGACTCATTTAAACTCGCTCAAAAGCATGCCGAATGTCGGTATAGGTAACTTTCGTCTTAATGGCTTCTAACGCGATCAGGTGTAAAAGCTGTTCACGAGTGGTACAAGCATCTGGCAAGATGCTGACTTGATAAAGATCGGCGGCATCAGAAATCGCAGTATGAGTCACGCAGTTTTGCGTCATCATGCCGCAGATCACTAGACGATCTACCGCCAGCTCTTCTAGCACTTGCGTTAGGTTTGTCTCTTGAAAAGCATCGGCGTGTTTTTTGATGATCACTGGCGCATCAGGTGCGGCGTCTAGAATCGCTTGGTGAAGTTTCACCCCTTCGGTACCTTCAACAAAAAATGGCGATTCGCCAGCTGCTACATGTTGTATAAGTACAATGGCGGCATTTTGTTCTTTTGCTGCGTTAATGGCATTAAGAATTTCTTTTAACGTATTGTCAGTATTCCACAGTGGAAAATTACCTTTTTCGAAATAATCGTTTTGTGGATCGATGACTAATAATGCAGTGCGGCTCATAAATTGGCTCCTATTAAACAAAGTATTGGCAAGCACAGTCGTCGTGCAAAAACCTCTATCTAGAATCGCAAAACTATGGATTCCATTACAGTGTCAAATTTGACATATTAGAGGCCTAAAATGACAAACAGGTGATTCCTTGAAACATTATCAAATCGCTGTACTTGCTTATCCTCATTCTCTTTTATCGGCTGTTTATGGTTTTACTGAGACGTTCAAGCTTGCCAATGAAGCCTGTGAAGAAGCAGGTTTAGAAGTTCGTATTACCACCCATATTTTGCATGAAGCCGACCTTCTCAAAAACCAAGAGACTCAACAACCTTATCACGCGGTGCTATTGCCTCCCAGTTTAGAAAAAGCCAGTTACAGCGAGAGAAATACCTGCATCAATAATTTTTTAATCACACAACATCAACGAGGCGCTATGCTTTGTAGTGCCTGCGCAGGCGCGTTTTTCTTAGCTTACACCGGACTCACAGATAAACGCGTAATGACGACACATTGGGCGTTGGAAGGTTTGTTTAAAGAACGTTTTCCTCAGCAAGCCATGGATACTTCGAAGATATTGATTAATCAAGGCGATATAGTCAGTGCTGGCGGTATGATGTCTTGGATGGATTTGGCCATGGAACTAGTACAAGTACTGACGAATGATAATATCGTTCGTCAGTTAGGCAAAACATTAGTGATTGATACAGGTAAAAGAGAGCAACGCTACTACCAACAGTTTCAACCTAATTTCGACCATGGTGATGCGGCGATTTTGACGGTTCAGCATTATTTACAAGGACATTATGCGGAACTGCAACGCACTGAAAGCATGGCCGCTCTCGCTAAATTAACACCGAGAACCTTTTTAAGACGCTTCGCTAAATGCACTGGATTCAACCCAAATGAATATTTGCAGCGTATCCGTATTCAAACGACTTGCGATGCCTTAGAACAAACAACGCTGCCGTTCGAGAGCATCGCCCTACAAGTAGGATATGAAGATGCGGGCAGTTGCCGTAAAGCCTTTCAGAAGATTATGGGATTAACTCCCAGTGCTTTTCGCCAACGTTTTGTATCTTCTATAACAAGCTAATCAAGCAATTATGTAGCACAAAATAAAAAAGCAAAACCTCTGGTGTGGTTTTGCTTTTTCTATCTATTATTAGCCATGCTCAATCTACAGCTCTCGATCAAAAACGCTCAATCTACAATAAAGAGCGTTGCTCCTTCAGAGGTCGAAGAGCGATGTGGCTCGGCATCATCAGCCACTTGGTAGCTCATACCTGCGGATAAAACAAAGGTACGACCGTCTTTTAGTACGGTTTTCAGCTCGCCACTCATGCAAAAAAGAATATGCCCTTTTGTGCACCAATGATCCGCCAAATACCCAGCAGAATACGTAACTATTCGCACACGAATATCACCAAATTGTTTAGTCTGCCAATACGCGAATCCACTTTCACCTTTGTGGGTCGTTTTTTCGACGCCTTGCCAATCTGTAATGCCAAAGGGTAAATCTGTAATCTTCATAAAAACGCCTTAAAATCCTTCTATTAACAAGACAATGCCGCACCATTTGAGCGGCATAACATAATAAGTAGTAAGCGTTAGCGAGGAACTTTGGTCAAGCACTATATTAATAGATTCGAACAATATTTAAGATGTTTAAGCTATCTCTATTTGGTAACAAAACGTCTCTGCTGCACCATGAGAAATCCGGTATTCCAAAGGCGTTTTGTCATAACCATAAGCCACTCGTTCAATGACGGCAACAGGACTGTTTTCAGCAGTTTTTAAAGCTTCAGCAATGCATTTATTAGCAGATTTAATGGTTAAGGTTTCTTTCGCCGAAGCGATAAGTTGCCCGCATTGTTGTTCATAAAATGGATAGAGCAAATTACCAAACTCTGATAATTCTAAATCAATAAGGCTGGTAAAAAGTAACGCTGGCAACCAAATTTCTTCCGTTAATACCACTCGATCTTCCAAAAAACGCAAACGCTCAAGACAAATAGCCTTGTCATTCACATCTATTTTTAATGCATCAGCTGCTGGCTGTGGTGGCTTTTTGAGTGTTCTGGATAGCAATTGGCTTGTGGGCATAACAAAACGCCCGTCGGAAGACATCTGACGGAAAAAGCGAAATAAAGAGGCATTAAAATCGGGGCGACGCACAAAAGTACCACGACCTTGACTACGGTAAAGCAAACCATCACTAACTAAGGTGTCGACCGCTTTGCGAATCGTTCCAATGGCAACATCATAGGTTTTTGTCAGCTCACTTTCAGTAGGAATTGGGGCATCCGGCAGCCAAGTTCCCGCGCTAATATTTTCTAGCAATTCATCACGTACCTGTTGATATAGGGGTAAACGTTGGTCTCGCCCCTGCTTAAATAACGCCATTTTGATCCCTCATTTGTAAAGAACATTATTCTAATCCCCATACAGTAAGCCGTCTACGATTGTTGACTTAATATTCATATAAACATATATTCATATATATGAATTACATAAGTACACAATTCTCCTCATAATGAACAAACTTAACCGCATGAATGTAAAGGTCTCTTTATGATTTCTGACACTAATTTGCCAGTAAAAGGTATAGACACCCACGCGCATATTTTTCGCACCGATCTGCCTATGACAGCAGAACGAAGGTACGCTCCAGACTATAATGCGCTGCCTGAAGACTTTTTAATGCAGTTAGCAAATTACAACATATCGCATGGTGTTTTAGTTCAGCCTAGTTTTTTAGGTACTGATAACAGTTTTATGCTGCAAGCCTTGCATCAATATCCTCAGAAGCTTAAAGGCATTGCGGTCGTAGACCCTAGCATTAGCGATAACGAATTAGATGAGTTGGATGCGGCTGGTGTAGTGGGTATTCGTCTAAACTTGATAAATAAGCCACTGGAAAATTACACGACTCCTCTATGGCAAACATTTTTAACTAAATTAGCAAAACGTAAATGGGTTGTTGAGATTCAGCGAGAACTAGACGATTTAGCAAGCTTTTTACCGGCTATTTTAGAATCTGGTGTTGAGGTCATTATCGATCATTTTGGCCGTACATTGCAGGGTATCCAACCAGCCAATCGAGCACACCAAGACTTCTTAGATTTACTAAGCAGCGGCGCCCCCATCTGGACAAAAATTTCAGCCGCTTATCGCTGCAATGCCAATATTGAGCAAGCACAAGCAATGTTAGCAATATTGCGCACGGCTTATGGGCACTCAGAACTTTTATTATGGGGAAGTGATTGGCCAAACACACAATTTGAAACACAAACAGATTACACAGAACAATACGGTTTTATGGAAGCCTTACTACCCAGCACGGATGAGCGGAATAAAGTACTAATTACCAATCCAAGCAAGCTGTTTAAGTTTTAACCGGCAACCAAATAAGAAATGTAAAGAGAACCATAAAATGAGTCTACTTGTTGTTGGAGCAATCCTACTATCCATCATCCTTGGTTATAAAACCCGTATTAATATCGGGCTTTTCGCCATCGCTTTCTCCTATTTAATTGGTAGTTTTGCGCTTGGATTAAGCCCTAACGACATCATCAAAATGTGGCCATTGAAGATTTTCTTTATCATATTCTCTGTATCGTTATTTTATAGCTTTGCCATTATCAATGGGACGTTAGAGAAACTGGCCGAACATCTTATGTATCGTTGCCGACACTTTCCTCATCTATTGCCATACGCTATTTACATTACGACGACTATCATTTCAGCATTAGGCGCAGGTTATTACACCGTTCTGGCCTTTATGGCGCCTATTACTTTATTACTTTGCCAACGAACTGGCATGAGTATGGTGATTGGTTCTATGTCAGTAGGTTATGGCGCACTGACTGGCGCAAATTTTATGTCTAGTCAAAGCGGTATTATTTTCCGCGGCATAATGGCAAACGCTGGCGTGACGGAAAACCAAGCATTCATCAACTCTATTGGCATTTTCCTAAGTACCGCAGTTATTCCTTTAATCGTAATTACGGCATTGGTTTTCTTTACTAAGCATCGTAGCACCATTGCAAAAGGCGGCTACCAAGCAGACCTTCCTACAGCGTTTAACAAAGAACAACGTCAAACATTGACGTTAACGCTGATGATGATGGGCTTAGTCTTGCTTGCACCAATTTCACATCTTTTATTTCCAGACAATCAGACGATTACCTTCATTAATTCCAAAATGGATATTGGTTTGATTGCTAGCGTGTTCTCCGTGATCGCACTATTGCTTAAATTAGGTGACGAACGCAAAGCCATCGCGTCTGTGCCATGGTCAACGCTTATTATGATCTGCGGTGTGGGTATGTTGATTTCTGTGGCAATCAAAGCCGGCACGATCAACGACCTAGCGTCTTGGATCGGTACTTCAATACCAGCCGTTTTAGTACCAGTTGCATTCGGTATTGTGGCGGCCTTTATGTCCCTTTTTGCCAGTACATTAGGCGTGGTTACACCAGCGCTTTTCCCAATCGTACCGTCAATTGCTCAAAGCTTGTCACTGGATCCGATGATGCTATTCATCTGTATCGTAGTCGGTGCGCAAGCCACGGCAATATCACCTTTCTCCTCTGGGGGAAGTTTGATTCTAGGTGCCTGCCCAACAGAAGAAAGCCGAACAAAACTGTTCCCTCAACTTCTGTTTCGCGCAGCACCACTGGGCTTTGCCGCAGCCCTAATCTTTAATTTGCTGATCACCTTTGTGCTTTAGCACCCCCTAAACCTCTTTGGGCGTATGCATCGCTTGGTGCTGCGCCCTTTTTTTATATGGAGATACATTTATGACCCTTTCACTGCGCACTCGCCTTCTGAGTGTCAGCATTATTGCCGTCGTTATAACGACAGCTTACTTAGTCTCAGAAACAACGCATTCCCTGACTCAGCAAATGCGCGATTCACTATTAAAAGATGTCCGCCATTTTTCAAAAGCCTATGGCGATAACACGAGCGAGTGGCTAAACAGCCGCAAGGTCATTGCAGAATCGCTTGCTAATACATTAGAGCGAGCACCTGAACAATCGCCCTATATAGCTATCAAACAAGCCTACGATAGTGGCAAGTTTGCCTTAACCTATTACGGCAATAACGACGGTAAGATGTATCGTCAAGATCCGGCATTAGACGCAAAACGCGCTGACTATGACCCACGCCAAAAAAGCTGGTACACCGAAGCCATGAGCATTAGTAAAGCCAGCATACTCGGCCCAAATCTAAGCTCTACCACAAAAGAGTTGGTTATTATTTTAACCAATCCAGTAACCAAAAATGGCCAGACATTCGGTATGGTTGGTGCAAACCTAAGTTTGAATCAATTATCTAAACAGGTTGCCGAACTTGATATTCCAGGTTCTGGCTCTGCCATGATGGTGTCATCTAACAACGATATTATTGCTCATGCAGACAAAAATATGGTGATGAAAAAAGCCGAATCTATTTCGCCTATTTTCGCGCCTAGATTCCTATCAAACTTAGCAAGAGAAGATAAGCTAGTAGAAGAAACCTTAGATGGGAATGAGGTCTTTGCCTACGCTCAGAATATCCCTAACACGGATTGGACCTTAGTTTTCACCATGGATAAAAGTGAGCTAATGGCGCCAGTTTACACAGTATTAGTTCGCCAAACTATCACCGCCTTGGCTCTATTAGCAGCCTTCAGTTGCTTCTTATATTGGTTGTTTAAAGTACTCTTTAGTGACTTAAATCGTGTTTCAAAAGCCTTGCAGAATATATCCAAGGGCAAAGGCGATTTACGCGCTCGTATAGAAGTAAAGCGAGATGACGAGATTGGCATACTGGCACAAGGTTTTAACGACTTTGTTAGCCACATGCACGGCGTTGTAGAACGTCTAAAAGTACTGTCTAAAGATGTAGCGGACGAAGCACATAACGTCTCGAATTCCTCTACTCAAAGCGCTTCTCGTGTTGCCACTCAGCAACAAGAAATCGACATGGTTGCTTCTGCCGTCACCGAAATGGCTGCCGCAACCAATGAGATCGCAGGCAATGCAGAACAAACTGCAAAAGCCGCTAGCCATTCTGTTGAACTTGGTCAAAAAGGCAGCGCTCAAGTACAAAAGAGCCGTAACTCAACTTACCAGCTTGCCAACGAAGTGAGCCTTGCCACTAAGCAAATCTCAGCTTTGGATCACCATGCCCAACAAATCAGCGGTATTTTATCAACCATTACTGGCATCGCAGAACAAACCAACTTGCTGGCACTAAACGCTGCTATCGAAGCGGCTCGTGCAGGTGAACATGGTCGTGGTTTTGCCGTAGTTGCCGATGAAGTACGTACATTGTCCCAGCGTACTCACTCTTCTACAGAAGAAATTCAAAAGATGATTGAGTTACTACAAGAGCAGACATCAAAAGCAGTTACTTCGATGCAAAACAGCAGTGCTAAAGCGCAAACCAGTGTGGCCGATGCGGATGCAGCAACAGAAAGCCTAGAAGAAATCGCCAATGCTATCATTAGCATTTCAGACATGGCAACGCAGATCGCTACCGCCGCTGAAGAGCAAACAGCAGTAACTCATGAAATAAGCCAAAACAGCGAAATCATTCGCCAAGTGGCGGCAGATTTAGCCGATGAAAGCAAAACAGGTGTAGAGCAGTCGAAACGACTTAGCCTACTTGCTAAACAAGTCGACACAGAAGTCGGCCAGTTCCAAATATAAGTTCTAATCACTCAAAAAAACTGGACGGAACTATTTTCAGAAAGAGATAATTCCAGAACAGGACATCAAAATAACAAAAGCCTCGCTGGCAATACTAGCGGGGCTTTTTCATTAAAACGAAAGCTCACGACTGTAGATATATCATCAAGATCTTTTTAAAAATTTAAGCAAAAAAAAGTGATGGCTCAAAAAATGAGACATCACCAAAAAAAAGGGAAGTACAGAATGAATCTTTAGCGATTTAAAGAAACATCACCCTAAAAGAAGGGCTACTGACGCTACTTAAAAAATAGAAAAAACTACAAAGTAAGATAGAGAACAGGTTCATTGTCGAATCTGATAAAGCTTTACCAAACTCGCGGAAATTCAAAAGGTTTGAAGGGAGTCCATTCGATAGATTAGACGATATATTTAAGATCTAAAGGCCTTCAACAGAACGTCATAATAAAAAGAAAAATGACTCAAAACAATGCACACAAGGCATCATGAACATTCTTATCTCGTTCCAGCATTTGTGTGCAAATTGATGAAAATTCGCAAGAACCTGTCATTAAAACATAACAAAAGATCACATAAAGCATATCCATTATTCTTTATGCGATTCAAGAACCTATCAAGATTCAAGAACCTACCGATTATGCTTACTTCAAAGATTGGATATCCGTTAACACCCATGCACTGTTATGCTGGGTAAAACCAATTTTAGGGTAATAATCTACCGCCTGAGGAGCAGACAAAAGAATCAAAGAACACTTAGGCTGCAACGCTTCCTTGGTCATTCGCACCAAGGTTTTACCAATACCTGATGCCTGCACAGATTCATCTACCGCCAAGTCAGATAAATAACAGCAAAAGGCAAAATCCGTCACCGAACGAGACACGCCCACCAGAGCCTCACCCTGCCATGCTGTAATCAACAAATTGGAGTTTTCCAGCATAGCGTTTACGGTCTCTAAATTATCAATAGGACGACGTGCACCTAATGTAGTTTTCGACAGCAGCTCAATAAACTGAGCCGCCGTAATCGCCTGATTTACCTTGTATGTAATAGCCAGTTCTGTGGATTGCTCAACGGACATTATTCGGACTCCTTTAAAGTTAGCTAGCGCTACGCCAAAGATATTATTTAGCATTTTTTCGTATAAACAATCCATTTTAAATTGGTTTTGTTTGTATAACTGTTTACTTAACCTTTCCTTGTCTTTAACACCTCAGGCTAGATCTCATTTCATCAAGGAAAACAGAAAATGACTTTTAAAAAACGACTCAGTATATTGCCCTTAATTATTAGCGCTACGGTGGCTAGCCAACAGCTTATTGCAAAAGACATCACCTTGCTCAACGTATCTTATGACCCAACTCGCGAACTTTATCAGGCATTTAATCCGCTGTTTATCAACTATTGGAAGCAGCGTACTGGTGATGACGTAACGATCAAACAATCCCATGGTGGCGCAGGCAAACAAGCACGTGCTGTGATTGATGGTTTGCAAGCCGATGTAGTGACGTTAGCATTGGCCTACGACATCGACGCGATTGCCGAAAAAACTGGCAACATAGATCCAAATTGGGAGGAAAAACTCCCCAACAACAGCGCGCCTTATACATCAACCATCGTTTTCTTAGTTCGAAAAGGCAATCCTAAAAACATCCAAGACTGGGACGATCTAATCAAACCCGGTACCCAAGTCATCACGCCTAATCCAAAATCCTCTGGCGGTGCTCGTTGGAATTATTTAGCGGCTTGGGGTTACGCAGAAGAAAAGTACGGCAGTAAAGAAAAAGCCAAAGATTATATTAAACAGCTGTTTAAAAATGTCCCTGTGCTAGACAGTGGTGCCCGTGGCGCAACCAATACCTTTGTCCAACGCGGCATAGGTGATGTATTGCTAGCTTGGGAAAATGAAGCTTTTCTAGCCATTAATGAACTAGGCCCAGAAAAGTTTGAAATTGTCGTGCCATCGGTATCTATCTTGGCTGAACCTCCTGTCACAGTGGCGGATAAAATCGCTGAAAAACACGGCACAAAAGAAGTGGCAGAAGCCTATTTAGCCTATTTGTATTCACCTGAGGCACAGCGTTTGGCGGCAAAACATTACTACCGTCCAGTTTTGCCTGCATTGGCAGATCCTAAGGACATCGCGCGTTTTCCAAACGTTAGAACGTTTACCATTAAAGAAAAATTCGGCAACTGGCAGCAAGCACAGAAAACTCATTTTAGTGATGGTGGGGAGTTCGACCAGATCTATACCGTTAAATAAAAACCAATCGCCTTTTAATCCCCTAACCTCTTAATCTCTTAACCTATAAACGCAAAACGGACGCTGATGGAGCGTCCGTTTTGCGTTTAACGTTTAACGTTTTACGAGACCGTTGCACAAGAAAAGCCAAATCACTTTTCTTCATAAGCTTCCCATTTATTCTTAGTTCTGCTGCATAAGCCATGTCCATAAACTACAGACTTTAGACATTCTGGAGTCAGTAATGAACACGCTTCGTCAATTTTCGGTGTTACCCGGATTTGGGTTATCTCTGGGTTACACTCTAATTTATTTATCATTAATTGTGCTGGTACCCATCAGTGCTGTTTTTGTTTTCACTAGCCAACTAAGCCTGTCTGAGTATTGGCAAGTAGTCACTTCTCCACGCGTTATGGCCTCTTATCAATTATCATTTGGAGCTTCATTACTCGCAGCGGGTATTAATGCAATCTTTGGTGTTCTGCTAGCTTGGTGCTTGGTTCGATATTCTTTTCCTGGGAAAAAAATTGTTGATGCATTAATTGATTTACCTTTCGCCTTACCTACCGCGGTTGCTGGTATCGCCTTAACCGCTTTATACGCACAAAACGGTTGGCTTGGGCAAATCATCGAAGGGTATTTTGGCATTAAGGTGGCTTTTACGCCTATTGGTATTTTGATTGCGTTGGTGTTTATCGGCCTGCCTTTTGTGGTGCGAACCGTACAACCCGTGTTGGAAGAAATTGATACCGAACTGGAAGAAGCCGCTACAAGTCTAGGCGCAAGTCGTTGGCAAGCTTGTCGTTATGTGGTTTTACCTGTTTTGCTACCCGCCATCATGACGGGCTTTGCCCTAGCTTTTGCCCGTGCGGTGGGCGAATACGGCTCGGTTATTTTTATTGCCGGTAATATCCCCATGGTATCTGAAATCACACCGTTAATGATCATCAGCAAGCTAGAACAATACGACTACACAGGCGCAACAGCTATCGCTTCCGTCATGTTAATTGTGTCATTTATCTTATTACTACTGATTAATTTATTGCAGTCATGGACAGCCAAACGAACAGGAAGGAACGCTTAAATGAGCACACTTGCTTTACAAACGCACCCGTCACAAACAACACGCTTTGAAAAGAACGCCGCAACACGCGAACCCAACTGGGTAAAATATTTACTGCTAGGAATCTCATTAAGTTTCTTTGCGCTGTTTTTGTTATTGCCATTAATCGCTGTCTTCACCGAAGCCTTACGCAAAGGATTAGAAACCTATTGGCTAGCCTTCACTGATGCCGATGCCCTATCCGCTATTGCTTTAACATTAATTGCTGCGCTGATATCTGTGCCGCTAAATCTATTTTTTGGCGTAGCAGCCGCGTGGGCCATCACAAAATTTGAGTTTAGAGGTAAACAGATTTTAATCACCTTTATCGATCTGCCTTTTTCCATCTCGCCAGTCATTGTTGGTTTAAGTTTGGTATTGGTATTTGGTGTTCATGGTTGGTTTGGTGAATGGTTAGTCGCCAATGACGTCAAAGTTATTTTCGCCTTACCGGGCATTGTGCTGGCCACCATATTTGTGACCTTTCCATTTGTCGCACGGGAACTGATCCCACTCATGCAAGCACAAGGCAAAGAGGAAGAAGAAGCCGCCATTGTGCTGGGTGCGAAAGGCTGGCAAACCTTTTGGCACGTGACCTTACCGAATATTAAATGGGGCTTGCTGTATGGCGTGATTCTCTGTAACGCCAGAGCCATGGGCGAGTTCGGCGCGGTATCGGTTGTATCTGGTCATATTCGTGGCGAAACCAACACCCTGCCCTTGCATGTGGAAATTCTTTACAACGAATATAACTTCTCGGCGGCTTTCGCAGTGGCGTCTTTATTGGCTTTATTAGCCCTGCTGACCTTAGTCATCAAAAGCTATGTCGAGCATAAAATCAGCAAAAGAACGAATGGATAATAGGTGATATATGAGCATTAACGTAAAAAACATACACAAGCAATTTGGCGAATTTACCGCCCTTAACGATATATCACTGGACTTTACATCAGGCGAATTAGTGGCGCTGCTTGGCCCATCTGGCTGCGGCAAAACCACGTTATTACGAATCATTGCCGGATTAGAACAAGCCGATCAGGGTGACATTATTTTGGATGGCGAAAACGCCTCAAACACGCATGTTAGAGATCGTCAGGTCGGCTTTGTTTTCCAGCATTACGCCCTATTCAAACACATGACGATTTTCGACAATGTCGCCTTTGGTTTAAGAATGAAACCCAAAACACAACGTCCATCTGAGTCAAAAATACGCGAAAAAGTACTCAGTTTATTGCAGCTTGTGCAATTGGATTGGTTGGCAGATCGCTTTCCTGCACAACTCTCTGGCGGCCAGCGTCAGCGTATCGCCTTGGCGAGAGCCCTAGCAGTCGAACCACGCGTTTTGTTACTGGATGAACCCTTTGGCGCCTTAGATGCAAAAGTACGAAAAGAACTACGTCGTTGGTTGCGAAAACTCCATGACGAGCTGCATATCACCTCTATTTTTGTCACGCACGATCAAGAAGAAGCACTAGAAGTCGCCGACCGAGTGGTTTTAATGGATCACGGCAAAGTAGAACAAGTCGGCACACCAGAAGCGGTTTACAATCACCCACAGACGCCCTTTGTCTTCAGCTTTTTAGGTTCGGTGAACGTGTTTCATGGCCGTGCGGAGCAAGAGCATTTACAGGTTGGTAATGAACAATTGCGTCACCATAATGATTCTTATGGCCATGCCCAAGACGTGTTTGCCTTTGCCAGACCCCATGAATTAAAAATCGTCGATAATAATCATCACGAAGGCGTATCCGCACGAATAAGCCGTATATTATCCTTTGGTATCGAAACCAAGGTGGAACTGGACGGTCTTAACGGCACACATTACGAAGTACACTTGTCCCAACAACAGCGACAAGCTCAGCTATTGCACATTGGGCAAGAGGTCAAATTAGTCCCCTCGGCTTTAGCGCTCTTCCCTAAAGAAATAGAAACACTACGACTTAGCGAACAACAAGGATAACGACCAGTGAATTTTCAGCAATTACGTATTTTGCGAGAAACCGTCAGACAGGATTTCAATCTGACGGAGGCGGCTAACCACCTTTTCACGTCGCAATCAGGTGTTTCTAAACACATCAAAGATTTAGAAGACGAGCTAGGTGTCGAACTGTTTGTTAGAAAAGGCAAACGGCTGCTCGGACTCACCGAGCCGGGCAAAGAATTAATCAAAATTGCCGAACGGATTCTGTTGGATGCCAACAACATCAAAAACTTAGCAGATCACTATCGAGACAATGACAGTGGCGAACTCACCATCGCCACTACTCACACTCAGGCGCGATATATCCTGCCGGCGGTGATTACCTTATTTAAGCAAAAGTACCCAAAAGTCCATTTGAAGTTACATCAAGGTAGTCCAAGCGAAATTGCTAAACTGTTACTCGCCGGCGAAGCCGACATTGGTATTGCCACAGAGACACTGGGCGATATCGCCGAATTGGCAAGTTTTCCTTATTACAAATGGACGCACACCGTCGTCGTGCCCAAAGATCACCCATTGAATCAGCATCCTCAACCTCTGACATTAAAAGCCATCAACGCTTATCCGATAGTCACCTATCACGATGGGTTTACTGGCCGAGCCAATATCGAAAAAGCCTTTCGGCATGCGGGAGAAAAACCGAATATCGACATGTCAGCCTTAGATGCGGACGTCATCAAATCGTATGTGGAATTGGGCATGGGTGTGGGGATTATTGCTTCCGTCGCCTACGATGAAAAACGTGATACAGATCTGGTTATCTTACCATCACAACATTTATTCGAACCGAGCTGGAGTAAAATTGGCTTACGCCGAGGGCATTATTTACGCCAATACGCCTATGACTTCATTCATTTATGCGCAGACAGCTTAACCGCCGACGTCATAAATGCAGAGATAAAGCCCGAATAGCTAACGCCCTTTTAAATTAGCGCTCAGCCGACAAAACCCGCAGCGCTACACCAGCGGCTGAAGTACGATTTTCGACACCGAGCTTTGGAAAGATTTGTTCTAGGTGTTTGTTGACTGTGCGCGGGCTCATTTCGAGAATTTCGGCGATTTCACGGTTAGTTTTACCATTGGCAATCCAGTGCAACACTTCTGACTCGCGATCCGTTAGATCCAGCTCTTTCTTCAACAAGGCTGGGCCTGCTGGTTTATCGCCGTCTTCCAGCCTTAAAAGCACTTCTTTTTGCTCGGTGACGCCCATCATTTTCAATGCCAAAGGATATTCCAAACCGCTGAGTTTCAAGACGTTGCCGACCACAGGTTGATGAGCTAACCAAAGACGTATTTGCAAGGCTAACTCCGTGCTTTGCCATTCACTGCTGGCGCGCGCTTTGGCAAGTAAGGCATAGGTTTGCGGCGTTGCCCAAGCAATTCCCCCTGCATAGGTTGTCGTCATTAAATACTGTCCCATACTATCAAGTGCTGATTGTGCATTGTTGCTCAAACGAGCATTAGACAAGTGTACACGCATGCGAGCAATCAACTCATTGGGTTGAATTGGCTTAGTGAGATAGTCTACGCCGCCCGCTTCTAGACCACGTACAATGTCATCGGTATCGCTCAAACCTGTCATGAAAATAACCGGAATCGACGCCAAGCTTTGGTCGGCTTTTAGTGCTCGGCAAGTTTCAAAACCATCCATATTCGGCATGATGGCATCGAGCAAAATGATGTCAGGACGAATCCGTCGAGCAATGGTTAAGGCTTGCTTGCCTTCAAGGGCAACAAGCACATCCATATTGGCCGTTTCCAAGGTGTCATGAATTAGGCTCAACGCATCTGGCGAGTCGTCGACCACTAATACGATGTCACTTTTATTGCTTGGGGTTATCATCACTGGTTCCACTTTATAGAGCTCATTATGAAGAATGTTGCTGTATATACTGAGCAATCGCATCGAACTGAAAGCTTTGATACAAGCTCTCTAATTGCTGCAAATGGCTCGGGGCAATCACGTCTGTTTTAGCCAACTGGTCCAACACGCCACGCACGCCTTTTTTGTAACCCATTTCCGCGAACGCCATCAGCTCGCGCACACTTTCATGGTCTGGAATGGCGACTGGTTGTTGCCCATCTAACACGATCTGATCCGTTTTTTCACTGCTGCTCGAAAGCTTCTCAATAGCAATCGGGACAACTAAATCAGAGTCTGTTTCTTGATACACCCAATCCAGCACCAGCCAGTTTTTAATCGCATCTAACAAAGCACTGTTGTTCACCGGTTTGACTAAATACTGATTAAACGCCGCTTGCTCGTCAGGCTTACGTTGATTTTCTTTGGCATCGGCAGACAACATAATAATCGGAGTGCTGTAAGCGCGATCTCGTAACAGCTTAGCCAAGCTCAAACCATCCATTCCGGGCATAGACACATCCAATACGAATAGATCAGGCGAACAGGACTCTAGCTCATCCAAGCAGCTTTCAGCATCGGCAGCTTCCAACACATTAAAACCAAGCGGCACGAGAATATCAGACAACAAACCACGCACCACAGGATCATCGTCCACTACCATCAGAGTACGCTGATAACCTCGATAACTCACGATGCGTTTGTATTCATAAGCAGAGCTATCCCCTTGGCTGACCCAAGGCAACATCAGGCTAACACGAAACTCACTGCCCTCGCCGACCACAGAATGAGCTTGTATATCACCGCCCATGATTTCCGTCAGCAACTTCACTATGGTCAAGCCCAAACCTGTGCCGGGTAAGTTGCCAGTACTGACGTCGCGGACTCGCTCAAACGGATCAAAAATGCGCTTTAAATGACCTTCTTTAATGCCAACGCCCGTGTCTCGAATAACAAACTCCGCCACTTGATTGCGATAGTTCACTTCGAACAAAACCGAGCCTTTTGGCGTGTATTTCACCGCATTTGACAACAAATTGATCAAAATTTGCCGCAAACGCTTTTCATCCGTCACCACATGCTGAGGCAAAGGCGCGAGAATTTTCGATTGTAATTGAATGCCTTTGTCACGAGCCTGCATGGCAAACATACTATTTAGCTGATCGATCAATTTCGGAAAATCCACCGTATTGCGGTACAGATCAAATCGTCCTGCTTCAATCTTCGAAATATCCAACAAACCTTCGATCAAATCTGCCAAATACAAACCGCTGCGATGAATAATATCCAAGCCATTCTGATGCCCAGATGGCGTATTGGCTTTTTCTGACAAAAGTTGCGCGTAGCCAATAATAGATTGCAGCGGCGTGCGTAATTCATGGCTAATACCTGTTAGATAACGACTTTTCGCTTCATTTGCCCGCTCGGCTTGTTCTTTTGCATTTTGTAATGCACGGTCAGTTTCTTGGTGAGCGTCAATCTCACGAATCAATTTCCGAGTTTGCCGATTCGACTCTTTCTGCGCCACCACACGACTTTCATGGGCAAGCACAAACAACCAAGACAAGACACCAGAGACAATCAATAAAGTAAAAAACAGCGCCAACATGGTGTCTTTCAGCAAGACAGCTTCATTCAGCGAACTCGGTGCCATCTGCCGATAAATCAACATCATCAGTGCCGCGTTAATGATATTAATCACCAGCAACAAAGACGCAAAACGACCAAAACGAGAACTCAGTGCTTTTACCAATCCCTTGGGCAAAAACAGCTTTAAGAAATAATCACTCTGCTGACCAATACTCGCCTGCGGCTTGCAACTGTCTAAACAGCGCACATCCAAGGAACAACACAAAGAACAAATTGGCTGCATGTAGGCAGAACAAAAACTCATGTCTTCCGTTTCGAAAGCATTCTCACAAATCCCGCAGGTCAAGGTGACATACTTAGGGTTGCGCTGTCTTGCTAGCTCGATCATCGGAATCAGCTCTGGGCTTTGGCGCGCAAGGTAATATTTGCCCTTGGTGAGCCAAGCAATCAGCGGCACAAACACAAAACAAGAACCCAGCGAAATAAAGTGACACAAACTTTTCGCCACTTCACCAAAGACACCTAAATAACTCACTAAACCTAACGTGGTCGCGATCAACATCGAGCCTGTTCCTACAGGGTTAATGTCGTATAAATGCGCGCGTTTGAACTCGACGTAATTGGGACTTAACCCCAAGGGTTTGTTAATCAACAAATCCGCCGACAAACTACCCAACCAGCTCACCGCGGCGATGGCAAACACGCCCAAAATCGCGCCCAAAGCTTGATAAATGCCCAACTCCATCAGTAATAACGCAATGGTAACGTTGAATACCAACCAGACGACACGCCCCGGATGAGAGTGGGTTAAACGCGAGAAGAAATTGGACCAAGCAATAGAACCAGCATAAGCGTTGGTTAAATTGATTTTCATCTGACAGATAAACACAAACACCGCCGCCAGAATCAATGCGGTAGTGGGCGAGGTAGTTAAAAAGAAAAAGATGCGCTGATACAAATAGGTTGGGTCAGTGGCTTGTATCGCGGAAGCACCATCTGAAATAGCTAAGTAGGCCAAAAACGAGCCCAATAGCATTTTGATCGCGCCAATAAACACCCAACCAGGGCCAGCTAAAATAAGCCAAAACCACCAGCGTCGGCGGTTTTGTTTGTTCTTGATCGGAAAAAAGCGCAAATAGTCGACCTGCTCGCCAATCTGCGCCATCAAGGCAAATAACACAGACGCCGCGGAACCAAACAATATCCAATCAAAATGCGTGCTTTGCGGTAAATCCACTGGCGCGTATTGCGTCCAACCTTCGAAGTTTTGGTATTCCTGCGAGACCACCACGCCGATAGCCGCCACTTGCAACACCAACCAAATCCATTGGGTGCCATTTTGAAAACGACTAATAGCGCGAATACCGTGTGTCACAATGGGAATAACAAAAATCGCCGAGAGCGCATAACCTAAGGCCAACGGAATCCCCAAGAGAACTTCCATCGCCGAGGCCAAAATAGCCGCTTCAATGGCAAAGAAGATAAAGGTGAACGATGCGTAAATCAGTGAGGTGATGGTTGAGCCAAGGTAGCCAAAACCAGCACCTCGGGTCAGTAAATCTATGTCCAAACCATGCTTAGCGGAATAATATGCAATGGGGAAACCGGTTATAAAAAACACCGCTAACACAGTGAGAATCGCCGCCACCGCGTTGGTAAATCCGTACGCCAGAGTAATAACAGCGGCCAATCCCTCTAGAGCTAAAAACGCCGTTGCACCGAGCGCTGTATGACCGACGCGCTCGATGCTCATGACATGACCTTGCTTGGAGCTGCTGTCATGCCTAGAAGTGTAACGCAGAGCGTAATCTTCCATGGTTTGGTCGGCGACCCACTTATTATAGTGGCGTCGCACTTTAAAGATCTTTTGTGCAGCCGTCATAAAGTCTCGCGGTCAGGCTATAAAATACCATACAGCCAATTAGACAAAAGCAAGTAACAAACCTGCTGTCGCAATAACAAAGCCACTAATTCGTGTCGCGAACGATGACGTACCAATTTTCGTCATCAACTGACCTAACCCAAGTCCAACTAAATGCAAGCTAGCCGTTGCCAAAGCAAAGCCCAGCGCATATTGCAGACCATTGGCATTCAAAGGCATTTCCATACCGTGAGCGGCACCGTGGAATAACGCAAAACCACCCGCAATCATCACGCAAACCGCCGTTGGTAAACGCTTAGCAAACAACACCAAAGCGCCCAAGACGATGACAGACAATAAAATACCTTGCTCAACAAATGGCACATTCAAACCCGCCACAGCTAAGCCGCCACCTAGCAACATAGTCACAACAAACGCAGCTGGAATCGCCCACAAAGCGCGACCTCCAATGCTCGCTGCCCAAAGACCAATCGCCACCATAGCCAAAAGATGATCCAAACCGCCCATTGGGTGAGCAAAACCCGTCATAAAGCTAGAAGCTTGTTCATGCCCTGGATGAGCAAGAACAGAACCTGACGCTAATACCGAAGCTGCTACCAACAAACCTTTTGTTTTCAATGCTCTTTCTTTCAACGCATTCATAATTTTTCTCCTAATATTTTGTAAATCTGAACTTAATACTTCCCAAAGACGTTACGAGCGCAGTAGTCGTTTAAACGACGGCTTTTGCCGCTGGTATTTCTTTTGCTTCAAGCATCCCTTCAGACACAATGATTTGAATAATCTCATCCAAGCCTTGGGCTTTTTTTAGATTCGAAAAAATAAAAGGACGATCACCTCGTTGAATCTTGGCGTCGTGTGCCATCACATCCAAAGACGCCCCAACCAAAGGCGCTAAGTCAGTTTTATTAATAATCAACAAATCGGACTTAGTAATACCCGGGCCGCCTTTACGAGGAATCTTGTCACCAGCGGAGACATCAATGACATAAATCGTAAAATCGGATAGCTCTGGGCTAAAGGTCGCACTCAAATTGTCGCCACCACTTTCCACAAACACCACATCCAACTCGCCATGGCGCTCTAGTAATTGATCAATCGCCGCCAAGTTCATCGACGCGTCTTCACGAATCGCCGTATGCGGACAACCGCCTGTTTCGACACCGATAATACGATCTGCATCCAAGGCTTCATGCTGAGTTAAGAACTTCGCGTCTTCTTGGGTGTAAATATCATTGGTCACCACGGCAATGTTGTAATGGTCACGCATCGCACTGCATAAAGAACGCAACAAAGCCGTTTTGCCTGATCCTACTGGACCACCTACACCAATTCGTAATGTTTGTTTTTTCATGCTAATTCCTCTTAAAACTATGTTCCTTCAATAAATAGGAGCGCCGCTTCGCCTAAGACCGAAACAGCCGTGAATATTGTGTTTCGTGCTGTGCACTGGCAATGGCGATGGCAGGTAACCCTGCGCCGATGCGGTCTTCTTCAATGGTTAACGACATGGCAATGGCGTGTCGAATGTCTGTCTGTAATTCACCTAACAATTCTTGCGCTTGGGTTTGCCCAAGGGGAACCAATTTGGTCGCGGCGGCAATTTGGTTTTCCAACCAAGACCAAGCAAAGCCCAATGACGCAAGATCTGGCTTCAAATTCCAATGGCTCGCCGCAATGGCAAACAGAATGACAAAGCTCATTTCGTCTAAACGCTTAAACGGCGTTTCTATATGCAAGCTGCCCATCAAGCGAAATAAGGCTTCGCCCATGGCTGTGTCGTTTAATCGCAACTCTTTGGTTTCTCGACACGCCAAGACCAAATCATTCAGTTCGAGTAATCGCTCTGTATCCTGTTGTTTTGCCGCCGCCATGCAAAGCTGCAATACGGGCAAATCAATCCGCGCCACAGACTGCTGCAGCTGCAAACCGATCCAATCGGACACTTCAGCTTTGTTTTTTACCCAACCTTGGTCGATGGCGTATTCCATGCCTTGGGAAAAGGCAAAACCGCCCACTGGCAAACCCACACTGCTTAATTGCAAAAGCCGCAACAAGCTGATGTCAGTGGTGACAATATTACTGGTGACTGTGTTAGTGGTGACTATGCCCATGACTATAAGCTCCAGATTCTGGGACAAATACGCCCTCTTCATGGGTAACGATCAAGCCAAGCATGTGCAGCATATCTTCTAAAACGTGATCAGGTTTGATGCGCAACCAGCGTTCGCCAATTTGAATTTTAGTGTGGCGATTGCCCAAGTGATAACAGGCTTTAGAAAAGGCTTCCCAGTCTTCACAGCTCGCATGGGCCACGTCTTCTACTGCGCCTGTTACTTGAACTATCTTGCCGCATTCGGACTTTAAAAATTCACCCACTAACAAGGGCTTACCACGCTCAAGGAAAACTCGAACTTCTTCGTTGTTATCACCCACCAACTTTAAACGCCCACGATCACGCTGTTCGTGAGTTAACGTTACTGTGGTGTGGACTGGATCGTGACAATGAGTGCCTAATCTTTCGTAAATATCTAGCATCGTATATTCCTAAAAAAACGTTCCTAAAAGAGTCTCTAAAAAAGACTTCTCTAGAATAATGTATACAGCTGAGCCAAGGGCAAGACTTCCGCAGGCTCACAGGTTAATAATTCACCATCGGCGCGCACTTCATAGGTTTGCGGATCGACGGTAATGTTCGGCAGCCAGTCGTTGTGAATCATGTCGAGCTTGGAAATATTGCGCGTGTTTTTACAGGCCACCAAAGTACGATCCAAACCAAGCGTTTCTTTTAGACCATTATTCAGTGCCGCCTGAGAAACAAAGGTCACAGACGTCGCCGCCGCTGCCTTGCCGAACGCGCCAAACATAGGACGATAATGCACGGGCTGTGGTGTTGGAATAGACGCATTTGGGTCACCCATTGGCGCACTGGCAATCATGCCGCCTTTGATGATCATCGAAGGTTTCACTGCAAAAAAGGCAGGACGCCATAAGACCAAATCAGCCAGTTTGCCCGTTTCAATCGAACCCACTTCATGACTAATACCATGGGCAATCGCTGGATTAATGGTGTATTTAGCAATGTAGCGACGAGCACGGAAATTGTCCGCCCCCAGCGCTTGGTCTTCTGGCAATAAACCAAACTGCTGCTTCATTTTGTGGGCGGTTTGCCAAGTACGCGTCACCACTTCACCGACTCGTCCCATGGCTTGGGAATCAGACGAAATCATACTGAACGCGCCACGATCATGGAGAATGTCTTCTGCGGCGATGGTTTCTTTACGAATCCTCGAATCGGCAAACGCCACGTCTTCTGGAATATTGCTGTCCAAATGGTGACACACCATCAGCATGTCTAAATGCTCGTCTACCGTGTTGCGCGTATAAGGCCGCGTTGGATTAGTCGAGGATGGCAAAACATTCGGATTGGAGCAAGCTTGAATAATATCGGGAGCATGACCGCCGCCCGCGCCTTCGGTGTGATACGTATGAATCACGCGATCTTTAAAGGCGCCAATGGTGCTGTCGACAAAACCCGATTCGTTCAAAGTGTCAGTGTGAATCGCCACTTGCACATCGTATTTTTCCGCCACACTCAAACAACAATCAATCGACGCGGGCGTGGTGCCCCAATCTTCGTGTAGTTTCAGACCACAAGCACCCGCTTCCAGCTGCTCCTCTAAGGCTTCTGGCAAACTGGCGTTGCCTTTGCCCAAAAAGCCTAAGTTCATCGGCATGCTGTCGGTGGCTTGTAACATCTTGCCAAGATACCAAGGTCCCGGCGTACACGTCGTCGCTTTGGTTCCCGTCGCAGGCCCTGTGCCACCACCAATCATGGTGGTGACGCCGGAGGTCAAAGCCTCTTCAATTTGCTGCGGACAAATAAAGTGAATGTGTGCATCAATGCCACCCGCGGTCAAAATAGAACCTTCGCCAGCGATCACTTCGGTGCCCGGCCCAACCACAATATCGACGTTATCTTGCACGTCTGGGTTGCCGGCTTTACCGACTTTAAAAATGCGGCCTGCTTTGATGCCAACGTCGGCTTTCACAATGCCCCAATGATCCAGCACCAAGGCGTTGGTAATCACCAAATCCACGGCAACATCATTGGTCACTTGGCTTTGCCCCATGCCATCACGGATGACCTTGCCGCCGCCGAATTTCACTTCGTCACCATACACGGTGAAATCTTTTTCCACCTGAATCCAGATATCGGTATCGCCTAAACGCACGCGGTCGCCCGTGGTTGGACCGAACATTTGCGCGTAACTTTGTCTATCCATCGTCGCCATTATTCTGCTCCTCCCAGTTTGCCCATGACTTCACCACGGAAGCCATAAATGGTTTTCGTGCCCGCGTATTCGACCAACTCCACTTCGCGGCCTTGGCCGGGTTCAAAACGCACAGCGGTGCCAGACGCGATATTCAAACGAAAACCTTTCGTCACTGCACGATCAAAGGACAAAGCAGGATTCACTTCGTAAAAATGATAATGGGAGCCAATTTGCACAGGACGATCGCCGGTATTTTCGACACGAATCTTCACCGTCTTGCGACCCACATTGAGTTCAATAACGCCAGCGGCAACCTGTATTTCACCTGGAATCATGGAGGTTCTCCTTCCCTAATTTATAGGATTATGAACGGTGACAAGTTTCGTCCCATCTGGGAATGTGGCTTCAACTTGTACTTCATGGATCAATTCCACTACGCCGTCCATCACTTGTTCCGCACTCAATAAGGTTTTACCAAAGGCCATTAATTCCGCCACGGTTTTGCCATCGCGAGCGCCCTCGATAATTTCCATGGTGATGTACGCCATGGCTTCAGGGTAATTCAATTTCAGGCCGCGGTTTAAACGACGTTCGGCAAGCAAGGCGGCGGTAAATACAAGCAGCTTGTCTTTTTCTCTAGGAAGGAGTTCCATTTTAATGCTCCGTTATTTAACTTTATGATTGTTTTTATTGAACCAAAAAAGAGCACTCACACCTTTTTAGGTCGACCAAATTCTCGGTTCATTAGATTCTTTGTTCATTAATGCGGGACGAATATCGCGCCAGCACTGGATAAATAGCTGTTTCACTTGTTCTGAATCATCGTGAAGGCTGCGAACTAATATGTACTCACCTACCATGCTTACGCCACTTAATGACCCATGTTGGGTACAGTGCTGGCGCAGGGAATCAATCAATTCATCGTGATTGACTGAATCAAACGGCCCCGCAATCATCAAACCATTAATAGGTTTGCCATCTAGTCCGGCTTTGGCGCTAAAAATAGCTCGGCTGTTATCATCTATCACCAATCGCTCACGAACTTTAAGACGACCGTTCTGACGAATCTCAAAGCCTTGCTCTGCGTGGCCTTCGCCAAAATCTTCTTTGTTAGCTGGCAAGCCAAAGCAAGTAATTTCCCAGCCGATAAACTTGGCGTTGTCAGCAAGATCGATGCAGTTTTCAAGGCGAGTATGAGCATTCGGATAAAGAATGGTTTCTTGTGGTAACCATTCCATTAAGCTGTTCTGAGCGACGTTCAACTGGGTAATTTGATGTTGTAGGGTTTTATCTTTACGAGCACGATAAACACGCCCAGCACCTGGAGTAGTGATTAAAACGTGAGTATTTTCGGCTAAGTTCGCTGTAATCGTGAGACGATCCCCCGAAACCAAACCGCCCGGTGGATGCAATAAATAGACGTGCGCAGTATCTCGACCTTCAGGATAAAAAGGCTTCTGCACGTACAAAGGCCCTTTGTGATCACAGGTTTTCAACACGGTACCGCGAGTTGTTTGAGAAAAGCCTAAGGTCAGAAACGCATGCCAGTGAGAAGCTTCCCCCGTCACTGGCATGTTTGTTTCTGGCAGCGGCTTTTGGTCGTATTGTTCTGCCAAAGCAAGATTATGTTTATTATTCATTGATGCCCTATAAGCGTCTTTCGCGTGGCTGCTGATTCCAACCAATGCAAAAATCACACCGCCAAATACTGCTTTATCAAAGTATCGTTAAGGTTCTCCATTTTATCCGCCGCCACAATACGTCCCTTTTCCATCAAACGAAATTCTTTACCCACGCGACGGGCGAAACCTAGCTTTTGCTCTACCAAGATAACAGTCAAACCTTCTTCCGCATTGAGCTTTAAAATCACATCGCCAATTTGCTTAACAATGTTGGGCTGAATGCCTTCGTTAGGCTCGTCCAAGATCAAGACTTTTGGTTCTAATACCAAGGCACGACCGATGGCAAGTTGCTGTTGTTGACCACCGGATAAATCGCCACCGCGACGATGCAACATGTCTTTCAATACTGGAAAAAGCTCGAAAATTTTCTCTGGAATCTCTTTCGGTGAATCCTTGGTGCGTTTACTTCGTACAGGCAAACCAATGCGCAAATTTTCTTCCACGGTCAGCATGGGGAAAATGTCTCGACCTTGAGGGACGTAACCAATACCTGAGTAAGCGCGCTTTTCTGCGCTTTGCTTGTTTAGCGTTTCGCCTTCCATGGTGATCTCGCCACTTTTGATTGGCAACAAGCCCATGATGGCTTTTAGCAAGGTGGTTTTGCCCACGCCGTTTCGCCCCATGATGCAAGTAATCGAACCGGGGACTATCTCTAAATCCAAGCCCCAAAGAATCTGTGTGCCGCCGTAAAGTTGATCAACCTTGTTAATTGAAATCATGCCATAGCTCCTGTTTTCGCAGCTTCTTCACCTGCGGCCTCTTCACCTGCCGCTTCTTCACCAAGGTACACCTCAATAACGTCTTTGTTACTTTGAATCTGATCCATCGTGCCTTCGGCCAATACAGAGCCTTGGTGCAATACGGTTACAGTGCGGGCAATGCTGCGCACAAATTCCATATCGTGTTCGACCACAATCACTGTACGCTCGCCCGCTAAAGACGTTAGCAGTTCAGCCGTTCGTTCGGTTTCTTGTGCTGTCATGCCGGCTACAGGTTCATCGATCAACAAAAGTCTTGGCTCAGCCACCAGCAACATACCGATTTCTAACCATTGCTTTTGACCATGAGACAAGGCGCCCGCCAACATGAATCTATGCTTAGCCAAACCGATGGTTTTTAATACGTCATCAATACGGTCGATTTGTGTCGGTGTTAAACGCGAGAACAAAGTTGGCAATACGCGCTTATCAGTTTTAAGAGATAACTCTAAATTGTCGAACACGGTTTGCTCTTCAAACACGGTTGGCTTTTGGAATTTACGACCAATACCAAGCTGGGCAATTTCAGCTTCGTCTTTATTCAATAAGTTGTGATTTTGCCCAAAGAACACCGTGCCTGAATCACACTGAGTTTTGCCAGTAATCACATCCATCAAGGTGGTTTTACCCGCGCCATTAGCACCGATCAAACAACGTAATTCACCGTCGTTGATATAAAGATTAAGGTTGTTTAGCGCCTTAAAACCATCGAAGCTCAGGTTCAAATCTTCCACATAGAGAATCATATTGTTGTCGACATTGACGGCAGCTTGCTCTGGCGCTAGAAATGGCCATACCTGATCGCGACGAAAAAACTCTCGGGTGCTGTCTAACGTTTTAGAGGGTAAGGTACTCATGCTTGCGACTCCTTATTCATAACTGTATTTCGCTTGGCCTTTAGCTGCCCATACAAGCCCATCAAGCCTTTTGGTAAATACAAGGTAACCAGAACAAACATGGCACCCAAGGCGAACAACCAAGCATCCGGCATAATCGCGGTAAAACGGGTTTTCGCGTAGTTCACCAACAAGGCACCGATCACCGCACCAATCAAGGTGCCACGACCACCCACCGCTACCCAAATCACCATCTCGATAGAGTTGATAGGAGAAAATTCACCAGGGTTGATAATGCCGACTTGTGGTACATACAAAGCACCGGCAATGCCTGCAATCACAGCGGAATAGACAAACAACCATACCTTGTATCTATCGGTACGATAACCAATAAAACGTGAACGAGATTCCGAATCACGAATCGCCAACACCACCTTGCCAAGTCGAGAGGACAAGATCTTCTGGCTAACCACGAAGATCACCGCCAGCAAAATCGCTGTGATCAAAAACAAAGCCACCCGTGTGCTGTCAGCTTGCAGACTGAAACCAAGGATTTCTTTAAAATCGGTCAAACCATTATTGCCGCCAAAGCCCATTTCGTTGCGGTAGAAAGCCAGCAACAAGGCATAGGTTAAAGCTTGCGTCATGATGGAAAGATAAACGCCAGTTACACGAGAGCGGAACGCCAACCAACCAAACACAAAGGCTAAGAGACCGGGAACCACCACCGCCATCAACATGGCGAACCAGAACTGATCCATGCCCAGCCAAAACCATGGCAATTCTTTCCAATCCAAAAACACCATAAAGTCAGGCAGCAAAGGATTACCGTAAACACCGCGATCACCGATTTGGCGCATCAAATACATGCCCATCGCGTAACCGCCCAAGGCGAAAAATGCCCCATGTCCTAAACTCAAAATGCCGCAATAACCCCAAATAATATCCACCGCCAACGCCAGCATGGCGTAGCACAAATACTTACCTAAAAGCGTGATGGTGTAAGTGCTGACATAGAAGATCGAGTCGGCGGGTAAAAACAGATTCGCGGCCGAAGCCAAAATCGTTACACCTAATAAAATCACCACAAATGGCAAAGTGTGTTTGCCCGTCGAGCGCCCTTCAGAAAACCAAGCTGTAAGACGTGTCATTCTGCCGCCCTCCCTTTTTGTGGAAAGAGTCCCTTAGGACGTTTTTGAATAAAGAGAATAATGAACACCAACACCAGAATCGCTGCGAGAACCGCACCAGTGGTTGGCTCAAGAAATTTCGTCGCGATACCCAAAGTGAAGGCCGCAACCAAGGTTCCTAACAAGTTACCCACACCACCGAACACCACCACCATGAAAGAATCGATAATGTAAGATTGTCCCAAGTTAGGCCCTACGTTGGTCAATTGGCTCAACGCCACACCTGCAATACCCGCGATACCAGAACCCAGACCGAAGGTCATAGCATCCACCCAATTGGTTTTCACACCCATGGCTTTTGCCATGTTGCGATTTTGCGATACCGCACGAACGTTTAGACCAAGGGGAGTTTTCTTCAATACAATCACCAAGACGATAAATACCAGCAAGGCAAAAGCAAGAATGTACAAACGGTTCAACGTCAAAGACAACACTGGGTTTATTTCCCAAGAGCCGCTCATCCAGCTAGGCGTAGAAACTTGACGGTTAAGCGGTGAGAAAATCGTCCGCACCAATTGCTGCAAGATCAGACTAATACCGAAAGTAGCGAGCAAGGTTTCTAATGGACGACCATGCAAGCGGCAAATCACCAAACGCTCGATCAACACGCCCATCAAACCCGACACCAAAAAGGCCGCAGGAATCGCTACCCAAATCGAATAATCGATGTAATTCGGCATCATCAACTGCACCACGTACGTTGTGTAAGCGCCGAGCATAATCATTTCGCCATGGGCCATGTTAATAACGCCCATTACCCCAAAGGTAATTGCCAAGCCAATGGACGCCAGCAACAACACCGAGCCAAGGCTCAAACCAAAAAACAACTGATCAACAAAAGCAAAACGATTCGCCCGTTGCGCGATTTTTTCTAAAGCGATATTCGCCGCAGTCACCACCGCCGTATTGTCGTCACGAGTTAAGGTCGTCAGTAGATTCCGAACATCGTTTTCTAAACTAGAGGAAAGCTTTTCAATCGCAGCGATACGGTTAGACGCTGCCAATTCCGTTTGTGACGCAGTATTCATAGCCAACGCCAATCCCATAGCGTCTTTTACTTTTTTATTGGTCTCGTTCGGGTAAAGACCTTCTAACACCGCCACTGTGCTGCCATCTAATTTGGACAGTAATTCGCGTACGGCATTTTCACGCACGCTTGGCGATTTGGAAGTAAGTTGAATACGGGCAATGGCATTACGCAAATACCCACGTAAGTTATTGTTCACACGAATTTTGTCGACATCACGCTTATCAATGCCAGCGTTGATTTCGTCAGTAAATACGTCTTTGTAATAGGTTTCGCCGTTGCTTTCGAATTCACCAATGACCTTTTTTTCTGCCTTGATGTAATACAAGTTACCGTTTAGTAAGGTGCGTAGAAGCGGCAGAACGGTTTCATCGGATACGGCTTCGATTCTGACTAAAATAGGCTCCATGTCTTTGATTTTGGCTTCGCCCAACTCTGCAAGCAAAGGGTCCAAAGAAGCCGGTTCAGCCGCATGAGTAGAAAGGGAAAAGAGCCCAAAAAGACAGCAACAAAGCGCAATGCAATGTCTCAAGGTGATACGTCTCAAGGTCATACTCCAAGTGTCGTAGGTTTATTGCGATAGCATTCAAAAACACAACGCTAAAAAGAAGTTAGAAGCTTGTTCGAAGGTAAAAAATAACTCTCTGGCTAACTCACTAATTAGCCTGCTAGACAGAGAGTCGAGGTTACCCCTGGGAATGGGTCAAATTAGTAATTCTGACCAGAACATGTCTTAGTTTTGGTGTTGTAGTTACCGCACTTGATCGGCGCCGTCCAATCTGAAATCAGATCTTTAGAACCTGGCAAGAAATCAGACCAAGCATCACCCGCAACCACGCCATCAGTTTTCCAAACCACTTCAAACTGACCGTCGTCTTGGATCTCGCCAATCAGTACAGGCTTACTCAAGTGATGGTTTTTGTTCATTACTGCAATACCGCCAGTAAGGTTTGGCGTTGTTTGACCGATCATAGCTTGCTCAACCGCATCAACATCCGTTGTGCCCGCTTTCGTTACCGCGTTTGCCCACATTTTGAAACCGATATAAGTCGCTTCCATTGGGTCATTCGTTACGCGTTTAGGATTTTTTGTGTATGCATGCCAAGCCTTGATGAACGCTTCGTTTTCAGGCGTGTCTACGCTTTCGAAATAGTTCCAAGCTGCCAAGTGACCAACCAACGGTTTCGTATCTAAACCAGAAAGCTCTTCTTCACCCACAGAGAAAGCCACCACTGGGATGTCTTCAGATGAAATACCTTGGTTACCCAATTCTTTGTAGAAAGGCACGTTGGCATCGCCATTGATGGTAGAAACCACGGCTGTTTTCTTACCTTCGCTACCGAATTTTTTGACATCAGACACAATGGACTGCCAATCAGAATGACCAAATGGCGTGTAATTAATCATAATGTCGCTTGCAGCAACGCCTTTATCTTTTAGATAGGCTTCAAGAATTTTGTTGGTGGTACGTGGATAAACGTAATCGGTCCCGGCTAGCACAAAACGCTCTACACCAAGATCGTTCATCAAATAATCCACCGCAGGAATCGCCTGTTGGTTTGGCGCAGCCCCTGTGTAGAACACGTTTTTAGACGACTCTTCGCCTTCGTACTGAACTGGGTAGAACATCAAACCGTTCAACTCTTCCAATACAGGCAATACCGATTTACGAGAAACCGATGTCCAACTACCAAAAATCACATCCACTTTGTCTTTGGTTAATAACTCACGACCTTTTTCTGCAAACAATGGCCAGTTTGATGCTGGGTCAACCACCACAGCTTCGATCTTTTTACCTAACAAACCACCCTTTTTGTTTTGCTCATCCACCATCATCAAGACAGTGTCTTTTAGCGTGGTTTCAGAAATCGCCATCGTGCCAGACAAGGAATGCAACACACCGACCTTAATTGTGTCTGCTGCTAGCGAAGGAAGCGCAATAAGCGTTGCACCAGAGAGCACAATCGCAGATGTAAGCGTTTTGATTTTCATAGTTGGAGCCGTCCTATTGTGATTTATAATATTTTTGAGTCTTCAGCTGAGGTTTTTAAAACCTCAAATCCGTAGAGCCAGTATTAAAAAATCACCGTTGGAAGGGTATGCGCGAAATGACTTAGCCGTATACGTCATTTGACGTATAGGGCAATACGAATGCCTTTTCTGGTTCCATTCAAACGCCTTGCATTCCCAACCTTTATTCCGCCCTGCTGGGCGTGTAACTTTTGCCCAGAGCCGCAAAAGTTACCAAAAGGTCTCTTTAAGGGAGATTGCCTCGTAAACCCTTTTGTATAGATGTTTGTCTTCTGACCTAACGCACAGAAGGCATGGATTGTTTTCGCTGTTGTGAGAAAGGATATTTTTAACTGACCCTGAAACTTCATAGGGTCGCGCAATCGGCTCTCTAACAAGGAACGCGTCGAAGTGACTTCATCGGTTTGCGTAGGTCTACATGAGGGAGGCACGACCGTAATCAGACGGTTTAAAGCAAAGCTTTCATTTTCTAAGGTAAGTCGTCCTTTAATCCAACGCGGAATTTAGGTTACATTCAAACGCTTTGTATTCCCAACCTTTATTCCGCCCTGCTGGGCGTGTAACTTTTGCCCAGAGCCGCAAAAGTAACCAAAAGGTCTCTTTAAGATCTTTAATGCCTGATTTTTTTCATAGGCGCATGATTGCTTCCTACGCTCCTTGTATCGTAAGGCATAGATTGTTTTCGCTATTGTATAAAAGGATATTTTCAACTGACTCTGAAACTCCATAAGGTCGCGCAATCGGCTCTCTAACAAGGAACGCGTCGAAGTGACTTCATCGGTTTTCGTAGGTCTGCATGAGGGAGGCACGACCGTAATCAGACGGTTTAAAGCGAAGCTTTCATTTTCTAAGGTAAGTCGTCCTTTAGTCCAACGCGGAATTTAGATTCCATTCAAACGCTTT